>CAZTOV010000003.1:0-71972 GCA_964615175.1 uncultured Burkholderiales bacterium | reverse complement strand
ACGCCACGAGATGCGCTTCACAGACGACTCCGGAGATGGACCCCTCGAGGTGTTCTCAGGGTACCCGTCGAGTGAGGCATTTCATCCCCACTGTGAAAGGACTGGGTCACGCGGTCCGAATTGTCGCGGGGAGACTTGCTCAGTCGTCGTGGGGGCCGAGGTACTCGGCGACGTAGGACAAGTTCCGGTACTCCTGGTCGACGTCGAGGCCGTACCCGACCACGAACGTCGGCGGGATCGTGAAGCCCACGTAACGCAGCTCGGGGTCGACCTTCTGGAGACCCTCCTTCACCAGCAGCGAGCACACCTCGAGGCTCGCGGGGTTGCGGGCCCGGAGCGTCCGGCGCAGATAGCCGAGCGTCAGGCCCGAATCGACGATGTCCTCCACGAGCAGCACGTGGCGACCGGTGAGGTCGATCTCGAGATCCTTGATGATGCGGACGATGCCGCTGCTCTTGGTGGCCGACCCGTACGACGCCACCGCCATGAAGTCGAACTGCACCGGCAGGTCGATCGCCCGGGAGAGGTCGCTCATGAACATGAACGCCCCCTTCAGCACGCCGACCAGCAAGGGAGGGTCGCTCTGATAGTCGGAGGTGATCTCCTTGCCCAGCTCGGCCACTCTGGCCTGGAGCTCTTCTGCCGGGACGATGATCTTGCCCAGGTTGGGATCGTCGTTCACGACGTGAGGCCCTCCGACCGGGACGGCTACAGGTTCTCGACCGTGGCCCACAGGTAACGACGGGTCGACGTCGTGACCCGGGCCGTCGCGCCGACACGGTAGCCGAGGACCCACAGAGGCGTCCCCACCGGGTCGCACAACAGCGGCGCGGCCGATCGACGCGACGAAGGAACACCGGCATCCCCGAGCACGTCGGTGACCTTCTTCGACCCTGCCAAGCCCAGCACGGCGACCCGCTCACCCGGCCTCGCCGGCCGAACGACCGCCTTCGGGCCGACGCGGTCGGCATCCAGGACACACGCCAGGCGCCCGTCGGGCCACGCGGCGGGCGGGGCTCGCTCGATCCACGTCTCGAGCCGGTACCTCCCGGCGGTCGTGACGCCGGGCATGCGCACCGGGGTCGGCTCGGCGAGCGGAGTGGCCCGAGCCTCCGTGGTCAGATGCAGAGCCTCGCCGGCTCGTTCGATCCGCCGACCGCCTGGCAGCTCCACCGCCGTGCCGCCGCTCGCGAGGCCGAGCACCGCGTCGACGTGATCCAGGGACGGCCACGGGGGCCCGAGCCAGCGGCGCACGATCCGGCGGCGCAGACCCTTCGGGCCCTCCAGGGCCCGAAGGGGCAGTGGAGCCGGTGCGGGGCCTCCGCCGGCACCCGCGAGATATTCGTCGGCGAGACCGTCGAGCACCTCGGAATCGTCACGGACCACCGCGGCCTGCCGGGCGAGCACGCCGCGGAGGTCGCGATCGGCCACTGCCTCGAGCCAGGGGATCAGCTCGCGTCGCAGCCACACCCGCCGGAATGCCGGATCGGCGTTCATGGGGTCGTCGATGGGGCGCAGGCGTGCCCGAGCACAGATCTCGACGGTGTCGGACCGGCGAAATTCGAGGAGCGGCCGGACCACGCGTCCGCGTTCGGCCGCCATGCCGCCGAGACCGGTCGTCGCCGCACCCCTGAGCAGGTTGAGCAGAACGGTCTCGGCCTGGTCGTCGGCGGTGTGGCCGAGCAGCACCGCCGACGCGCGGTGGGCGCGCCGCTGCTCGTGCAACGCCCGATGACGTGCCTCGCGGGCGCGGGCCTCGAGGCCCGGACCCGTCTCGATCGAAACCCTCACCGCTCGGCTCTCCGCTCCGAGATCGGCAGCCGCCATCGCCACGAGATCAGCCTCCGCCGCGCTCCCGGAGCGGAGCCCGTGATCGACGCACACGGCGATCGGGCGGAGACCGGCGCGAGCGGCGAGAACCAGGAGAGCGAGGGAATCCGCCCCGCCGGAACAACCGACGACCACGGGCGGCGTGACCCAGTCGGGAAGCCACCACCCCCGGGCAGGGCCGTCAGCCATGCTCCTGCTCGCCGATCCGGCGAAGCCGGTGGATGAGCGCGCGGCCGTCAGGCATGCCGGTCTTCTTCGCCACGCGGCGGAGCACCGCGTACACATTGCTGCGGCTCACGTCGACGGTGGACGCAACCTCGGTCACCGACTGGCCTCCGAGAATCAACTCGACGACGCCGCGTTGCCGGGGCGAGAGCGACTCCAGGATCGCCGGCAACGTCTTGGCACTCAGTTCGTCTTCGGGCTCGCTCTCGGGCACCGCTGGGCGGTCGAGGCGGGTGAGGTGCACCCGGGGGCTTCCCTCGTCGTCCTCATCCTCACCCGTCTCGCCCCGCTCGAGCCGTGCGAGGCGCTCGAGTGAGCTGCGCTGCACGCGTCGGCGCTCCTCGGGCTCGGCCGGGGCCTCATCGCCGAGCAGCTCGTCGAGCGTCGCCACCACCTCGGCGGGGTCGAACGGCTTTCCGAGATAGCGGAGGGCTCCCTCGATTCCGCCGCGTACCCGGTCTTCGTCGCTGGTCCACGCGGTGAGCATCACGATCGGGATGGTGGCGAGGTCGATCACGGGGCTCGACTTCATCCGTTCGAGGACCTGCCACCCGTCGATCTTGGGCATCCCGACGTCGAGCAGGATGGCGTCTGGCACCTCGTGCTCGGCGGCCGTGAGGGCCTCGGACCCGTCGGCGGCGGTGACGACCCGGTACCCCGCGTTCTCCAGAGTGAGCTGGAGGATCTCACGGATATCGGCTTCGTCGTCGACCACCAGCACCGTCGGCGCGGACATCCCCGTCAGGGTACTGGCCGGTCCCCGGTGAGATTGGCCATCCGACCCGCCCGATCGCGTACGAAGCCCGTGTTCACGAAGAGACGGTGTGCACCCGGGCGACCCAACGATCGGGATCGTTGAGCTCTGCGAGAGTCGGAAGCGCCGCCGGCTCGGTCCACAACACCTCGAGGGCGTCGAGGCCGGCCTCCTCCTCCACCTCGCGGAAGAACCGCTCGCCGACCGAATACTGGCGCATCTTCAGTTCGAGCCCCAGGGCCCGCTGCACCTGGCGACCGACCCCCTGCCCGCGACGGCGCTCTCGCAGTACCCGGCTCATGTGAGCCTGGCCCTCGACGTGCTCGTCGCCGAGCCGGTCCATGACGAAGTTCCCGTGTCCCTCCAGGAGGGCCATGAGGGCCTGGACCCGCTCGAGGAGCACCCGTTGCTGGTCGGACGCGAACAGCGCCATGAGCCCCCCGGCCTCGAGCGGGTTGCGGCCGGCTCGCAGCTCCTCGACCACGCGCCGCAGAGCCTCGACGAACCGCTGCGGATCCGGGTCGACGAGGCTCAGGGACTCGTCGACGAGCGCGAGGAAGTGATCGCGCATCCACGGCACGCCGGTGAACTGCACCAGATGCGTCACCTCGTGGAGCGCGATCCAGAGGCGGAAGGCCTGGGGCCGGAAACCGTGCTGCTTCTCGAGGCCGAGCACGTTCGAACCCACGTAGTAGACGCTGCCGGTCCCTCCGGGGGAGTCGGCGATGCCGGCAGGGTCACCGGCGTCGAGCAGGTCGTACTGGCCGAGCACCCGACGGCCGAACCAGCCGAGGAGCACGCCGGCTTCGGCGCCTGCCACCCGCCGGTTGAACCCGGCCAGGGGGCTGCCGGCCATGCGGTCGCCGAAACGTTCGGTGATCGGGGCCAGCAGTCGCCGGAACGACGCCAGGTTCAGCGTGGCCCACTCCTGGCGATCGACGACCTGACCCAGGGCGGCGTGCACCCGGGGTTCGAGGCCGGTGAATTCGGCGACCAGTTCGGCGGCCCGGGCCGTGCCGGTCGCGAAGTCGTTGACGAGCGACTCGCGGTGGAAGGAGTCGGCGAGCAGGTTCTGCCCGGCGACACGGTGAGCGATGCGCTCGGCAAAGTCCCAGTCGACGGGATCGGGGGTGGAGGAGGAGTCCGGGGATCGGTCGGCGAGTTCCGGCCCGGCGTCGGTGGCGAGCGTCTCGGTGCTGCCGGCGGCCGGCTCGGAGGGCACGACCGGTTACCGGCGTCCTCGGCTCACGCGCACGTAATACCCGACGAACAGCGCGGCGATGGCGAGCACCGCGCCGCCGAGGACGAACGGGGCGATCCAGTAGTGCCAGGGCTTCGCGGAGCCCTCGGCCTCCTGGGCGAGTGCCGGTGGGACCGCCGCCATCAACAGGATGGCAAGTGTGCTCAGACTGGTGATCGTTCTGCGCAAGGCTCGTCTTCCTCCCGCCACGTGGGTCGGCGTGATCGTAGAGGCTGTCTCAGCCCTCGCTCGAAGCGCCGAACGGCCCCGAGCCCGGTGGCTCGAGCTCCGACGGGAGGGCGGCCTGCTCGAGGGCCTGCATGACGCGGTCGCGGAGCGCGGGCGGCACCTCGTCGCGGCACTTCGACCACAGGAGCTGCCGGTAGCGGGCCTCGAACTCCATGCTCGCCGAGCAGGCGGCACAGGTGTCGACGTGTCGCGCCACCGCCTGGTGGCGCAGCCGACCCAGCTCGCCGTGGAGGTAGTCCTCGATGTTCTGGCTGACGCGGATGCAATCCATGTCGTATTCCTATGACGGACTGTCGGCCGGCTCGGGCACGAGACCGCGAGCCTCGGCAAATTCCCACAACGCATGCTGGAGCAGTTTTCTTCCCCGGTGGATCCGGCTCATGACGGTTCCGATGGGAATGTCGAGAATGTCGGCGATCTCCCGGTACTGGAAGCCTTCGACGTCGGCCAGCAGGACCGCGATCCGGTACTGGTCGGGGAGCGACTCGAGGGCCGCCTTCACCTCGCGGTCGGGCATCTGCTCGAGCAGCTCGGTTTCGGCGCTCCGCGACGCCCGGGCCTCCGTGAGCCCACCGAGCTTCTTGTAGAGGTAGAGGTCCTCCAGCTCGTCGAGCTCGACCTCGTCGGGGCGGCGCTTCGCCTTGCGGTACTGGTTGATGTAGGTGTTCGTGAGGATGCGGTAGAGCCACGCCTTGAGGTTGGTGCCCGCCTCGAAGGTGTCGAAGCCCCGGTAGGCGCGCAGGAAGGTCTCCTGGACCAGGTCCTCGGCGTCGGCCGGGTTCCGCGTCATGCGGAGGGCCGCCGAGTAGAGCTGAGACATGTAGGGCATCGCCTGCTCGGCGAAGCGCGCGCGATCGGCCATCGCTGCCGATGCTACCGGTGGTTTCCGTATACGGCGTCCGCTGTCATTCAGCCGCCCCACGGAACCGGTCGGGCCGTCGACATCCGTGCCGGAGGTTCGATTCGCGTCGGCGGTCAACCACGCGGCCGTACACGCCGATGGATCAGTGATGGCCGTCGGACTGCTAGAACGACACGCGTCTCGAGACGTCACCGCTCTGCCGCCGCGCGAGCGGGACCTCCAGCAGGCGATCTCCGGACCCGCCCCCCGGACCCGAGCCCTCCGCAGCACCATCATGCGTGTGATCAAGTTCGTCGCGCTCGCCCTCGCCGGCTTCCTCGCCGTCGGAAACCTCGGCATCCTCGCCGCGTCGGCCTGGGCCCACGACACCGTGTCCGACGCGGAGACGGTGTCGGTCGAAGGCGTGAAGAACTTCCGGGTCGTCGACGAACGCGTGTGGCGGGGCGGTGCCCCGACCGACACCGGCTACCGGTCATTGGCCGAGGCCGACGCAGGAGCCGTGGTCGATCTGCGCGCCGAGGACGACATCTCGCCCCCGGCCGACTGGCTCGAGAGCGAGGGGGTCGAGTTCGTGCGCATGCCGATCCGCGACGGACAACTTCCGAGCGAGGAACAGGTGGCCCGCTTCATCGAGGTCGTGCGCGAGTCCGACGGCCCCGTCTTCGTCCACTGCGGAGCCGGCGTGGGCCGCAGCGGTGCCATGGTCGCCGCCTATCTGAAGGTGGTCGGGGACGCCGACGCCAACGAGCGGCTCAGCCACAACCTCTCGGTGGGCCCACCGTCGCTGGAGCAGATCGTCTACGCCGCCTCCGACGGCACCGACCGGCCCAACATCGCCGTCACCGCCGCCAGCCGCGTCCTCGACTCCCCCCGACGCATCTTCCACAACCTCGGGTTCTGACGACCTTCTGACCCCCGACCTGCGTGACCGGCTCCAGGCAGTCCGGTGCGGTCGTGATGGCGTCGAGCACATCGGTCTTGTCGACACCATCCCCGGAATTCCCCACATTCAACCGATAGCCTTCTTCACGTCGCGACCTGGCTTGTTGCGCGGCCAGGGTCCCAAGAGAAGGGCGTTCCGATGGCCGCTGACGTGCTCCGTAACCCAGCAAGACGACGACCGGTCGTTCTCCTCCCCCTCCTCCTGGCCTCGGCCATGTTCTTGGCTGGAGCCCAGCCAGCCGTAGCGGCCCCATCACCGGTCGGCCTGGGTACAGCCGATGCATTCGCCGTCCTGGCCGGCTCCACCGTCACCAACACCGGCCCCACCACGATCAACGGCGACCTGGGCCTCCATCCCGGAACGTCGGTGACGGGCTTCCCGCCCGGAACGGTCAATGGGACGCAGCACGTCAACAACGCGGTCGCGGAACAGGCAAAAACCGACCTGGTCACCGCCTACAACGACGCCGCCGGACGATCGCGTGATGCCACCATCTCGGCCGACCTCGGCGGGCAGACCCTGACGCCGGGCGTCTACGGGTCCAACTCCTCGCTCGGGCTGACAGGGACGCTCACGCTCGATGCCCAGGGCGACGCCGATGCGGTCTTCATCTTCCAGGCCGGATCCACGCTCACGACGGCGTCGGCGAGTCAGGTCAACCTGATCAACGGCGCCCAGGCCTGCAACGTCTTCTGGCAGATCGGCAGTTCCGCCACCCTGGGGACGGACTCCGACTTCGTCGGGAACATCCTGGCGCTGGAAGCGATCACGCTGAATACCAGGGCGACCGTCGACGGCCGGACCTTGGCCCGGAACAAGGCGGTCACGCTCGACGACAACACCATCACCAGAGCGACCTGCGCTGCCGGCACCGGCGAGGGAACGGATCCGGACGATGGTGACGGGACCGATGGTGACGGTGACGGTACGAATGGTGACGGTGACGGCACCGACGGAGACGGTGACGGCACGAATGGAGACGGTGACGGCACGGGTGGTGACGGTGACGGCGGGCAGGTGGACCGAATCCCCACCGGCGGTGTCGACACCGGCGGTGGTGCGACGGCGGGTGGCCACGATCTGGCCCCGCTCGCGGTGGGCGCCGGACTGCTGGCGGTCGCAGCCGGCGCATGGATGGTCCGCCGCCGGGTGATCCAAGCGACCTGATCGCGATCCGCATCGGCGTGAAGAAGGCACTGATGCGCGGAGGCCGCCGCGGTCTGGTCGCCGCCGTGATCGCCGCCATTGTTGGCGTGAGCGGAGCCACCGTCATCGGCGTGACGCTTGCCTCCCAGCCCCATCCCCCGCAACCGTCGCCGTCGGCGGCCGGCTCGATCGGAACCGCCACGCCGGCGTCGCCCCACTCACTCCGCGGGGAGGGGACGGTGCTCCCGCCATCGGAGCCGGTAGCGATCGACATCCCGGCGATCGGCGTGCACTCTGCAGTGCAGCACTTGGGCTTGCAGGCGAACGGCGCGCTCGAAGTGCCGGCGCCCGGCCCGCACTACGACGAGGCGGCCTGGTACGAGCATTCCCCAACCCCCGGCTCGCTCGGCCCGTCGATCATCACGGGACACGTCGACTCCGCAGCGGGGGGCCCGTCTGTGTTCTTCGAATTGGGCGACCTCGAGCCAGAAGACCGCGTCATGGTCACCAGAGCAGATGGGATGATCGCCGAGTTCGAGGTAGAGGCAGTACGCAGCTACCCGAAGGTCGAATTCCCGACCCAGCTCGTCTACGGCGACATCGACCACGCCGGCCTGCGACTCATCACCTGCGGCGGACCGTTCGACCGCGAGTTGCGTCACTACGACGACAACGTGATCGCCTTCGGTTCACTGGTCGACACCTACGAAGAGCGTGACACGTAGAAACGGGGTCGGGATCAGGTGGGCTGGTTCCCCATTCTCGGGTGCTCATCTCACTTGTGCTCACCGTCTTCGCCGCCGTCGTCCTGGCCCCCATGCCAGGGGACCGTTCAGGTCGGCCAGGGGATTCGAACCCCTGACCTGCGCATGACGAAGTCTGGATGACCCGTGCTGTGCAATCGGGGGCTCACCGTACCGAGTGCCGGTCCGAAATCCCGCGCGTCATCAGGCGACCCACTGGAATGAACCTCGGCCGGGAGGTCTGCCGCGGTTCGTCCGTCCCATCTCACCCGAGGTACGCGCTGATGGGCGCGTACTCCTGAAGCCCCTCGAGAGCCTGGTCGTAGATGCGGTCGTTCCCCGGAGCCATCTCGAACTTGAGCCGCATCTCGTCGCTCTCGAGGATGCAGCCCCCGTCGGCGAGGGCACCCAGCTCGAGGACGACGTTCGTGCCGTCGACGCGGGCCGAGAACGTGCCCTCGGCCGGCTCGCTCTCGCCCGGTCCGAAGGCGAACGTCGACCACGAGCCGCCCCGGTAGCTCATCCCGACGCCCGAGTCGGCACCGCCGTCGGGATGGATCCGCATGACCACCTCGCCGCTCAGACCGGAGTCGAGTGACTCGAGATCGGTGTCGGTCTCGGCGGTCACCCGGACGCCCTGGCCCGCGCACTCCGTCCGTGCGGCCCGGCCGAGGGCCGACTCGTCACCCGACCCACCGGCGTCCTCGCCGACGGTGATGCCCACCTCGACGATCCAGTCGAGCACGTCGACCACGCACGCGGCCTCGCCCTCCTTGGGCCGGAAACAATCGCCGGCCTGCTCGACGATGTCCTGCTCGGTGGTCATGTCAATGCTCGATGTTGTGACCTCGTCGCTGCACACGGCGTCGCCGTGGACGCTCAACCGGCCTGGGACTTGGCCGGCGAGTGCGGCCGCGAGTGCCTCACCCAGATCCAACGCCTGGATCCCGAGCCTGATCGAGAAGCCGAAGGTGCCACCGGGCTCCTCCTGGCACGAGAACTCGTTGGATGCACGTAGCTGATCGCCCGGACTCATGGCTTCCATCGGCACGAACCCGTCGCCCGCAGTGACCGAACCCGTCGCCGTCCACTCGGACTCAAGGACCTCCACGGTGTCTGTGCCCGCGTTCGACCACCCGACCTCGGCCGTCCAGGACGCGGGCGGGTTGACCTCGACGCTCTTGGGGGTGATCACCAGCACGATGTCGCTGTCGACGTCGACGACCCTGCTGAAGTGCGTCAGCTTCGCGGTGACGCTTCGGCGTTCCTCTGACAAGTTCGCCTCGGTCGCAGGGTTGTCGAGCACCTCCCATTCACCGTCCGATGACCGCGAGAGCAACAGGCCCATCTGCACCTGGCCGTCGTCAATCTCGACGCTGCTCCGCTCAGAACGGAGAGTGACGGTCGCCGGCTGCTCGAACTCGAGGCCGTCGGGCTCGAACTCATAGACCTCCCCAACCCGCCCGTCGCTGGGGTCTAGCTCCTCGGGATAATCCGCACGCTTCACCCTGCTCACCGAGATGGTCGTGTCCTCCGCCAGCGCGCCGGGTGGGACGTCGAGCTGTACCGAACCGTCGGGCAGGCCGACCGAGCCACCCTCGTCGGCCTTGATCAAGACCTCGGGCTCAAGTTCGATCTCCTCCTCCTCGGCTTGCTCTGAATCACCGCCCGCGACTGCGGATTCGCCGTCGCCGTCGCTCCCGCAGGCCGCGGCCACCAGGGTCAGCGCGACCAGGAGTGCGATCGGACGCCACGTGAACATCGTCGAGAACCTCCTCATAGCTTGGGTCTCCGTTCAGCCGACGTACGCGCCGACCGGCTTGACGTCGAACTTCCCCTCGACCCCGACGACGTCGTACACCGTTGCGTTGGAGCTACCCGGGCCGCCGAAGCCGTCCTCCGCGGCGAAAACGTGGAGGCGCATCCCGTCGTCGTCGCTGATGCAGCTCCCGTCATTGTGGGCGTGGAGCTGCAGCACGACATTCCGGCCCTCGACGCCGCCCGAATACGTTCCCTCGGCAGGTCGTTCGCTGGGTCCTCCGGGCCCGAGCGCCTCGGGCTCCTGCCACCCCCCGTCGCGGTACCGCAACGAGACCGTGGTGTCTTTGCTGTTCCCCGACCCGGGCGTACCCGCGGGTCGGACCGCCATCGTGAACAACACCTCGGGGCCCGAGCCGAGCTGTTCGAGGTCGTCGGCGGTGACGAGCGTCGCCCGTACGCCCGCGCACGGCGCGCCGGTGACTCGCCCCATGACGGCGACGGGGCCGGTCCCCGCGCCGACCGCGGCGTCGTCGTCAGCGGCGGCTCCGGGCGGCACCCGCTCGACCTCGAAGTCGACCACGTCGATGAAGCATTCCGTGTCCTCGCCCGGCTCCTCCAGGAAACAGTCGTCCTCCGTCTCGGCGGGCACGCTGTCGGCGTCGTCCGAGGTGTCCTGCTCTTCCGAGTCCCCCTCCGGGCCTCCACCATTCGTCCCGTCGACCGCGGTCCCCTCGACAGGAGCACCGTCCGAAGCGTCGCCGTTCCCGTCGCCATCGCTGCACGCAGCACCCACGAGCACGAACGCGACGACCAGGGCGAGCCAGCGCCGAGCGCAGCGTTTCATCGGGAACCTCCCTCACAGTCCATGGCCCCGCATGGTGCAGACCGTCGCGTCAGCGACACGTCAGCGGGCGCTCCAATCTCTCGCGAATCCTGACAATTCGACCTGAGCTACCCTCCCGAACATGGCCGGCGGGCGGGCAGCTACCCGTGACCTCGTGGTGCGCCCCCGCCTCGTCACGCGCCTCCACGGGCGCTGGCAGCGTCGCGTCGTCGCCGTGGTCGCCGGTGCCGGGTTCGGCAAGACCACTCTCCTCACCCAGGCCGTCGAGGAGAACGCCCTGTCGCCGCGGGGGCTCGACGTGCCTTTCGGGCTCGGTCCCGGCGAGGTCACGCTGAGGATCGCCGCCGAGCGGCTGCGGGACGCGGGGCTCGTCGCCGGCGAGCCGGTCCACGATCCGGCCACCCTCGCCGAGGCCGTGGTCGAAGGGGTGTGGAGTCGATCGCCCCTCGAGGTGGCGCTGGTTGTCGACGACCTCCACGCCTACGACGAGGACCATCCCGTACGCGCCCTCGTCCACCGGCTCGCCCGGGCGCTGCCGGGCAACGGGCACCTCGTGGTCGCCTCGCGGCCCCCACTCGACCTGCCACTCGCCCGTGACGCCGCCCAGGACGCGATCGCGGTCGTCGACGAGGACGAACTGCGCTTCCGCGACGAGGAGATGCACGCGTTCGCCGCGCTCCGCGGTATCGAGGTCGGCGAGCTGCGAGAGACCGCGGGGTGGCCGGCCCTCGCCGAGCTGGTCGCGTCAGCAGGCCGGCACGGAAGCGAGCACTTCCTCTGGGAGGAGGTCCTCGATCACCTGGACGACGATCTCCGCGTCACGCTGGCGACCCTCGTGGCCGTCGGCGGTGCGGACGAGGACCTGCTCCGTGCCTGCCTCCCTGCCGACCGCCCCGTGGTCGACCTCGACCGCCTGGCGGCCAGCGTCCCGATGCTCCGCGAACGGTCCCCGGGGTGGTTCGTCCCGCACCGGCTCTGGGAACCCGTCAGCGCGCCCCTGCTGGCCCCCGTCGAAACCGAGGAGGTGCGGCGCCGCGCCGCCAAGGCGCTCCGGGCCCGAGGCGACGAGGAGCGCGCCGTCGAGCTGCTGGTCGCGGTCTCCGACTGGGGCGAGCTGGCTTCCATCGTGGTGGGCGCGTGCGGGGCCGGGCACGCGCCCCTCACCGCCGACACCGCCACTCGCTGGTTCGAGCTACTCCGCCACCGTGATCCCGACGCGCCCGAAACCGCCCTTCTGGAAGCGATGGTCACCCGGGCGCACGACCCGAGCGCCGAGACCGCGATCAAGCCTCTCGAGCGGGCGATCGCCGGCTTCTGCGAGGCCGATGACGTCGCCGGGGAGGTGGCAGCGCTGGGCCAACGCGCCTACCTGGCGTGGCTCCACGACGACGCTGAAGCGCTCGGCCGGGTGGTCGGTCGGGTCCTCGAACTCGAGGCCGCGGGGGCCGACGAGGCGAAGACGCTGGCCAAGCTCGCCCACCTCGGCCTTGCCGAGATGAGCGGGGACGACGAGGCCGTCCTCGCCGCCGCCGGCCAGCTCGACGGCGACACCCTCTCGGACGGTTGGCGGGCTGTCGTCGAGTGGTTCGCCTGCCGCGCTCTGATCCTGCTCGGTCGGGCCCGTGAGGCAGTGCCACACGCGGCCGAAGTCGCCCGTCTCGGCGGAGACGCCTTCGTCGCCGCGCGCATCGCTCCCCTGTGGGCCCTCTTCTACGCCGGCGAGCCGCTGGTGGCCCTCGAACGCCGGGCGGAGGTCGAGGCCGCGCCCGACGACCTCGCCCGCTATCGGGCCACGGTCGCGACCTCGTTCGCGTTCGGGACCGCGTACGTCGGACGACTCGACGAAGCACGCGAGGCGCTCGGTGAGGCCCGGCGGGCGGTCGGCAGGTCACGCCGGAGTGAACCCGGTCGCTCCCTGAGCATCGCCGAGGCGTCCGTCGCCGTCATCGAGGGCGACGAGGGCCGCGCCGCCGATTCCCTACGAGCGGCCGTCGACGCCGAGGCGCTCGCGTCAACGGGCGTCGAGCGCCAGTACCGTATGCACCTCGCCCTCGTGGAGGTACTGGTCCCCGAGTTGCGTCCGATCTGGGACGAGAAGGAGTTGGGACCGGATCTGGCGCACGCGCGCGATCTGGCACATGCGCTCATCGCGATCCGTGACGCAGGCGACTTCGACCCGGTGCGAACGCTGGAGTGGCGCGAACCCGGATTCGTCCTCGCCCATCTCCCCTTGCCGTGGGCCGTGGAGTTGGCCGTGGCCGGTCACGCCGCCGGCGTGACCGCGGGCACGAACTTGCTCCAGTGGTTCCTCGAGCACGGCGAAGGAGCAGCCCGCACCGCCCTGCGTCGAGCCTCCGAACACGTGGTGGAACCGGTGGCGCGGGCCGCCCGCTCGATGCTCGCCGAACTCCCGGTGCCTCCGGCTCGCCCCCTCGAGATCAGCGTGCTCGGCCCGCTGGAGTTGCGACGAGGCGGCGAGGCCGTCGACGAACCTGACTGGCGCCGGGAACGTGTGCGGGCCCTCCTCATGTACCTCGTCGATCGCAGGAGCGCGACCCGGGAAGAGGTGGCAACCGCCCTGTGGCCCGACCTCGACAGCGAGGCGTCGGGTCGTAACCTGCGCACGACGCTCAACTACCTGCATGGCGTGCTCGAACCGGAGCGAGGCCCCGGCGAAGCGCCGTTCGTGATCCGTACCGAAGGGCCCCGCCTGCGCCTCGCCGCAGGCGACCATGCCCGGGTCGACGCGTGGGACTTCGAACGGCTGCTCGCACAGGCCCGGGAGGCAGACGACACAGGTACGCCGTCGGTGGCGCTGGGCCACTTGCAGGAGGCCGTCGACCTCTGGCGGGGCGACTACCTGGCCGATGCCCCGTACGAGGACTGGGCCCAGCCGCGTCGTGACACGCTGCGCAGCCGTTTCGTGGAGGCCGCCGTAAGGGCCGGTGAACTCCTCCTGGCCCAACGGGCGTACGACGACGCCCTCGACCTCGCAACGCGAGCGGTGGAAGCCGACGAGTGGTCGGAGCCGGCCCACCGCCTCCTCACGGCGGTGCATCTCGGGCGCGGCGACCGGGCCGCGGCGCGCCGCTCCGTCGGACGATGCCGTGCCGTCCTCGAAGACCTCGGGATGCCGCCGGAGCCCGAGACCGAGATGATGGAGCGCCTCGTCGAGGAGCCCGAGCTGCACCCGGCCGAGCGCCTGGCCTGACCAACTGACGCCAGAGGTTCACTCACGACACCCCTCCCGCCGCCGAACTCAGTTCCCTCGCTGTCCCGAGCACGGATTCGGGGAGGTCGCCGTACAAGGTCCGGCGCACCGACCGTGACCACAGAGGCGATGGCGAACGCCACCGGGCCGAGAATCCGCGACATCCCTACAATTTCGCCCCCGAGCGCGTGTCGCCGTTCTCGGCCACACGAAACCAGCGGTCATACGCGGGCCGTGGGCTGCCCCCGTGCTATTCGGTGGCGAAGTGTTCGATGACGCCGAGGGCTGTCTCGACCCATGCGACGATGGCACGGTCGTCCTCGACGTCGAGCGGGACTCGGCCGAAGGTCCAGCGGTTCCGGCGGAGATTCACCAGCCCGCCGACGAGCAGCATGACGACGGCATCGGGATCTTCGAGGGCCGATTCGTTGTTGACCCACCGTTGGAGGAGCTCGCTGAGGTCGCGATAGGCGGGTTCGAGCACCTCGGTGAGCATTCGCTCACGAGCGTCGGGGATCCGGTCGCCGGCCCGGTCGAGGATGCGGTGGATCTCCTCTTCCTGGTCGAGTTCCGCAAGTGTGAAACGGGCGACGAGGGTGAGCTCGGCGCGGAGATCGCCGAGGGGGAGCAACGCGCCCACGTCGCGGGCGGCGGCGACGCTGCCGGCGTGGCGGTCGATCACCGCAGCGAGAACCGCTTCCTTGGAGGGGAAGTGCTTGTAGAGCGCACCTCCGCGTTTGGTGAGCCCGGCGTGTTCTTCGATCTCTCCCACGCTCGTGCCATCGAAGCCCTCGTGGGCGAACAGTTCCTGGGCCGAATCCAACAATCGGTCGCGAGTTGACGTGGTCATCGGATGCTGACCATACTACGAATTCTGATGACTTCTGGATCTTCGACCACCGCACCCCTCATCGACGGCAACGCCCAACGAGCTCAGCTCATCGGTCAGGCGGTGCTTCTCGTAGTGGCCTGGCTGACCGACTCCTGGGTGCTCGTCGCCGTCACCGGGCTCATCCTGGGGATCGGAGCGCTGCGCTGGCCCTCCTGGGCGCTCTTCATCCAGATCCACCAGCGGCTCGTCGCCCCACGCCTCGCCGACGTCCCTCCCATCGACGCCCGCCCGCCACGATTCTCAGCCGCGCTCGGAGGCGTCGGTCTCTCCTCAGTCGCCGTCGCCATCGCCGCCGGCTACTCGACCATCGGCTGGATGCTGGTGCTCGCCAACGCCGTCGCCGTGACCTTCGAGGCCGCCATCGGAAGATGCGCACCCTGCGAGCTCTACGTATGGGCCGCCCGCCACAACCTCATCCGACTCGCCACACCCCTCGCCGGTCACCACATCTAGCCGCTCGGCCTTCACCTACCCGCAAGCCGAGGAGTTGGGGAAGGGAAGAACCAATTGCGCGTCACGTGGGGGTCTGGATTGATTCCATGGGCGTCCGGTATTCGGTGCCACCGACCGGCACTGATACGGGTGATGGGGGCGACGCCTGAACGATCGGACTCGCATTTCACGCCACGGAAGCGTCGTGATCTTGCCCGAATCCGCCGAAATCACGACGCTCCGGTGACTTCAAAGTTTCCACAGACTCGCTCCGCCGACGAGGATCAGGGCTTCGGCTCAGGGTGCCCCCAATCGCCGGCTCGTCAGCACCCTGGGCAGCGCATCGTCAACGCGGCGATGTCGATATCAGCCCGTCGGTGTGGTCGACTTTGCAAGGTCGACTCGAACCGTTGTGAGTTGGGTCCCGAACGCCTGGATGAGGCGGGCATGCCCGGGCCGGCGCCATGTCGCCAGGCGCTCCCCGGGGTCGTCGCCGTCTACCACCACTGCTCGGGCGAGACGCCATCGTGCCCGGTGTCGGACCCGGATCTCGGGTTCGGCTTCGAGGTTGCGAACCCAGGCCGCGTGTCGGCCCTGCTCGGCGATGATCCACACCGTGTCGCCGTCGTGGTGAGCGCCGACGACGGTCCGTCGACGACGCCCGGTCCTCTGTCCGCGTGTCTCGACGATGACGTGGCCAGGGATGAGACCGAGCCAGACGAGCAGCTTCATCGGTGGGTTGAGGAGCCACCGCTGGAGTGCAACCGCCCGGCGCCGTTTGCGCTCGTCACCGGTTGCGGTATCGGTCACTGCTCACCGCCAAGGATGCGCTGGACGCGGTCGAGTTCGGCTTCGAGTTCGGTCTGTAACCACGGGTCCAGGAGCGGTTCATAGATCCACCGGAAGGGTCGGCGGAACGTCATCTCGTATCCGTGGGTGACCTCGCAGCCGCCGTCGATGTCGGTGCAGGTGAATCGGCCGGTGAAATCGAGGACCAGTCGGGCGGGTTGGCGAGGGGCCCCGATGAAGATCAACTCGTGCCATCGCCGGAGCTGGACGATGTTGGTGTCGGGAACCGGCGGGGTGCCTCGAAGCCGACCCCAGTAGCGGGTGCGGCCTTCACCGTTCTCGTCCAACTCGATCGGCTGGGTCACTCGCCCGATCTTGGTGTCGGCCCGCCGGTATCGTTCGAGATCGAGAACGAACTCGAGGACCTCCTGGCTGGTGGCCGGAACCACCCTCGTGGCTTCTGCGCGCACGGTCATTTCCGTTTCCAGTCGGTCTGGCATCACTACGGTTGTAGTGATGCCAGTATCACTACAGTTGTAGTGATGGTCAAGTCCCGATCGACCGACACCCGAGAACGCCTCATCGACGCCACACTGAAGCTCGTCGCCGAGCGCGGCTTCGACGGTGTCAGCGTTGGCGACATCGAGACCGGAGCCGGCCTCGCGCCGCGCAGCGGGGCGCTCTACAAGTACTTCGACTCCAAGCTCGCCGTGCTCCAGGCCGGCGTCGAACAGCACCTCGCCGCGATCAACGAGATCGAAGTCGACCTGACCGACGCGCCCCTCACCGAACCCGCACCCGCGATCGACGCGGTTGCTCGGTGGATCCTCGCCGAACTCGACCAGGAACGCACGATCACCCACGTCATCGAACGAGAAGGCGATCGGCTCCCGGAGCTACGCGACCGCATGCGAGAAGGCATCTCCGACCGCGGCTACAGGATCGCCGCATCCTTCATCGAGCGTTGGGCCGCCACCGTGACCACCGAACCCATCGACCACGAGGCCCTGGCCGTACTCATGGTCGGCGCCCTCATCAACCTACGCCGATCCACCTGGACCTTCGGGGCGCCCCCACTCGGCATCGACGATGAACGATTCCTCGAAACCTTCCTCGCGCTCAGCACCGCACTCCTGGACACCGACGCGAACTGACGGCACCCCCACGCAACTCACTGCCCTCGAACGCGCACGCGAGGTGCCGATGTCTCGCGGTCGCGTGTCCGGTGTGTCTGGTGTTGCGACGACCCGTTCTGGCCGCCACCTCGAGCAGGCACTTCGGGACAACAAACAGTCGAGCCGGCTCGATATGTCAGGCGGCTCTCCGGAGAGATCTGTCCGATCGTGTCAACCGTGGGGCAGGCTCGTTGGTCAGTAAGGGTAGATGGGGGAATCACTGGCTGTGGGGAGCCCGATGGGGGTAGGGGGCGTGCCGAGCGACCTGATGGAGGGCCGCGAGGTCGAGGTTGCTCGACTTCATGCCGACCAGTACGAGGCGCTGGTCCGCCTGGCGGGTCTGCTCTTGGGGCGGCGTGACCTCGCCGAGGAGGTGACACAGGACGCGTTCGCGAGCACGTACGAGAGGTGGGATCGCATTCGGGAGCCGGAGCGGCGTGTGTCGTACCTGCGGAGCGCCACACTCAACGGTGCTCGCAAGCGGTTGCGCCGGCGAACGCTGGCGGCGCGCCTGGTCCCCACACGAGGACCGGATCCCGTCATCCCGGAGGACTCGGCGCTGACGAGTGAGCGGCAACGGCACCTGCTCGCGGAGCTCCGCCGCCTACCAGCCCGCCAGCAGCAGTGCTTGCTGCTCCGTTTCTACGCGGATCTGAAGGAAGACGAGATCGCGTCGTCGCTCGGCATCTCAACAGGCTCGGTCAAGACCCACACACATCGCGGGCTGCGAACTCTGGAATCCCGCCTGGAGGAAGACCGATGAGGTTTGAAGAGGAGCTGAGGGAGGGCCTGCGCTCGCACGCGCGGACCTTCGACCCTCAGGAGGATTCGTGGGACGCGGTCGAGGGACGGATCAGACTCCGCCGGCGACGCCGCCGACAGATCCTGTTGGCCGCCGGAGGGTCGGTCGCGGTCGCGGTCCTGATCGCGCTCGCGATCGGTATCGACGGCGGGGATGATGTCTCTGTCGAGGTGGGGCCGGCCGGGTCGGACGAGACCCGCTACACCACCAAATCCATGGTGCTGGAATCGCCTGATCACGGTCCGCAGCTGTGTCTGGGAGGGGTTGCACAGTCGTACCCACCGCAGTGCGGCGGCCCCGATGTCATCGGATGGGACTGGGACGCCGTGGATGACGAGGAGTCGGCCTCCGGCACGACATGGGGCACCTACACGGTCGTGGGCACCTGGGACGGCGACTCGCTCACCCTGACGGAGCCGCCCTCTCCTGCACCCGCCGAGGAGGCCGGTTCAGCGGAGCCCGAGCCGGTCGGCTCTTCAACACCCTGCCCCGAGCCTGACGGCGGTTGGCGCGTGATCGACGAGACACGGACCTCGGACGACTCCATGAATCGAGCCAAAGAGTACGCACGTTCCCAGCCCACCGGCACAGGCGTCTGGCTGGACCAGTCGATCAACCCGGCGCCCCACGACGAGTCGACAGGGAACGACCCGACCAAGCTGATCCTGAACCTCAGCTTCACCGACGACCTGGAACGACACGAGGACGCGATCCGCGAGATCTGGGGTGGCGCCCTCTGTGTGAGCGAGGCGTCGATCAGCGCAGCGGAACTCGAGGAGATCCGAGCCGAGGTGCAAGCGGAGGTCGGCGACTTCCTGATCAGTTTCATCGACGAGGTGAGCGGCCAGGTCAAGATCGGCGTTGTCGTCGACGACGGACTGCAGGAGCGCTTCGATGACCGCTACGGCGCCGGCGTTGTCGAAGTCCAAGCCCGACTCCACCCCCTCGATCCGTGATGTCAAAGGTGGCAGCGTCCCCGCCCGAGAGCAGCCAGCGACGATCTTCCCAGCATGGAGCTGTCGCCTCGTCCTCGCGTCAACTCCCGTGACGCGCCGTCGAGATCGCGTACCTTCGTCTTGATGGGCACAGCCGCTCGCCTCATCGTCGTCGCCATGTGCGTCGCTGTCGTAGGGGCCTGCACCACCGAGTCGTCCGACGGCTCATCGGCAGACGATCGGGATGGGCCCGGGTGCGAGGTGCTGGCCGGCGACGTTGCCGACCTGGTCGTCGATCTGGCCGAGCACGCATCGGTCGCGGCTGCGGGCATCCCCTTCGGCGACATCGAGGCCACACACCCTCAGCAGGTCGACATCTGGTCGGTCATGCGAGACCTCGCGTCAGGTTCCCCGGACCTGAGCGAGCGAATTGAAGAAATGGATGCTGCCCAAGAGGACGCGGGATGCGAACGCGGATGGGCGCATGCCGCGATCAACGCACGCGCTGAAGCGAGAGCCGCTGCGCTTCGAGAAGACATGGACACCGACGATGTGGATCGGCAGGAGTACACCGCCGTGAATCTTCTGGCGATCCTCGCCGCGAACCTCGCGCCACCGCCCGAGCGTTTCGAGAATCCCGAGGGCTTCCCGCCCGAATTCCCGGTCTACCTCGACGCGGAACTCGTATCTACCGAGCAGGGTGATGAAGGGTCGGTCACGGCGACCTGGGTCATCGAAGGAGCGTCCTTCGACGCCGTGTCGGACTACTACTCCGAACGCCTCCAAGAGGTCCGCTTCGGAGGTTGGAGCATGCCCGGCAGCAGTGGGGCCGCCGGAGGGGAAGGCGGCGGGGGTCGCCTCAGCTACGAGGTCGAGGGCTACGGATTCACCGGAACCGTCGTCATCGAGGCAGTTCCACCGTCCCCCGAGGTGACGGTGCGAGCGACCTTGGCGCCGAACAACGGAGGGGCAGTGCGATCGGATACGCGGCGAGCACCTCTCCGCACCGCGGAGTGAAAGGGCTCCCATAGAGTTCGAAACCATCGAAGCTCTCCTCACCACCCGCTGGGTCGAGAGAGCGACGCCGATGATCTTCGACCAGCGGTCGGTGAGCCCGAGCGCCACCGCGTAGGGGAGCAGCTCGAGGAGCACACCCTGGTGCTGGCACTGACGCGCTGGGGAAGACTCGACCCTTGGACCAATGCATACGTCCTTGACGCCTGCAGCGTAATAAGTGTTTACTTGGTATAATCAAGTGATCACTTAGTGAGGATCCGATGCCATCGCCACCTGCGGGAACCAAGGATCGACTCATCGCTGAGGCGCTCCGGCTCTTCGCCGACAAGGGCTTCCGAGGGACCACGGTGGTCGACATCGAGGCCGCCGCCGGCCTCTCGCCGGGCTCGGGCGCGCTCTACGCACACTTCCCCTCGAAGGAGGCGCTCCTCGAGGCCGCGGTCGACCAGGCCATCGAACTCGCCGACGCCGGCTACTCGGCGTTCGACGCCCTCCCCCTCGGTGATCTGCGCGCCGAACTCACCTTGTTGGCCCGCGGGTCGTTAACCCTGATGGAGTCATGGCGGGACCTGCTCCGGGTACTCCTCAAGGAGGCGGAAGCGTTCCCCGGGCTCCTCGCCGAAGCCCGCGCCCGGATCTTGGATCCGGCCTACAAGTGGTTCACCGACTACCTCACGGGCCAAACCGCCGCCGGGAATGTGGTGGCCGACGATCCGGAGGCCTTCGCTGCGATCTGGCTCGGATCGCTGCAGAGCTACTGGATCCAGACGTCCCTCCTCGGCGTCAAGCCGGCCGGGGTGGATACGGATCGCTTCGTGGCGGCCTGGATCGACTCCCTCCTCGGTACCCTCGCCCCGACGGACCGGTGAGCGTCTCGCCGACGGCCCCGCCTACCCACCGGGCGGATCTGGATCGGGTCCGATCCGCCACCGTGGCCGTGACCTGGCTGCTTGCGGTCCCGGCCGCCGTCCGGCTCTTCTCCGAGCCCGCATCGCTGCCCTGGATCGACGGGCTGCTCTTCTCTGCCGTGGTGCTCGATCTGGCCGTGCTCGTGGGTATCCGGTGCGCGGAACTGATCCTGTCGGAACGCCATCGGTGAGCAGCGAGCCGCCGTCGGGGAACGACAACGTATGCGTGCCGTTGGACATCAGCGGACGGCGGTCGAAGCGCCCGGCGAGCGCCGTGCGAGCACAGCGATGAAGGCTTCGCGAACGGTCGGATCGCACGAGGCGTCTACCAGCTCTGCCTTCGACGCCAGGGGGTCGCTTCCCGCGGGGATGTCGTCTCCCGGCCCGCACGCCAAGGGCGTGTCGCTGATCCCGTCCCACTCGCGAAGCGGGAAGGTGACGTCGACGCGCACGGGGCGGACCTCACGCTCGATGGTCGCGAAGGTGTGCACGTCGACGAGACCTTCCCGGGGAACGTGGTCCGCCACTTCTTCGCCCCAGTGATCCTTCGCCAGCTCGGGGGTGACCCGGTAGGGGCGGTGCCAGAGGCGAAGCGCCACGTCCGGCCACTCCTCACCGACGATGGCGGCGAGGAGCAGGTGCTTGGTCGAACACGTGCCCCGCCAGTCGCGGAGAACGCCGCGTGGTGTCAACACGCTCGGCCGTCCATACGGGATGCGACTGACCGCGAGCACGGTGTGCTTGAGATCCAGGGGCTCGCGACCGGTGAGGGTCTCGAGTTCGTCCTTCAGCGTCGGCATGCCCAAGGACCGTAGAGCAATGACAATGCCTGCGTCTGGGCCGGCCGCGCATCATCAGAGGCGACGAGCGTTGACGGCTGCGACGGGCGGTGCCGTCGGGCAAGAATGCGGGGATGGGCCGACTTCGGGATGCCGATCGACGAGTTGCTGCTCGCGCGTGGGCGCCGGTACGGCGGCCGTCCTTGCCGGCGTGGGGCTGGCTCGTCATCGACGTCGCGGCGGGGAGCCTGCTCGTGACCGCGGTCAGTGAACTCGGTGCGCTCGTGTCCGACTCGCTGGCTCAGATCGTCGGGGTGGTGGGGTTCCCCGCGGTGATCGCAGTCGCCGTCGTCAATTTCGTGCGTTCGACTCGTGGAGCACTCGAGCACGGTGCCGTTCCCGATGCGACGGGACGCCGGGATGAAGCCGATAACACTCCGTGACGCGTTCGCCTGCGTATGCGGAATGAATGGGCACTGCCGCTCAGGGGTGCACAGGTCGACGGCGGGCCGACACACAGAAGACCTCGCTGTTCACACCGGTCGTCGCCATCGCTGTTCCGCAGAGGTACCGGGAGACAACCTCCGGACCGTCGAGGATCTCGGTCGGCTCCCAGCCGGTCCGAACGAGAAGGGCCACCGCGTTCTCACGTGTCGCCCAGTAGCGGGTCGGCTCTCCCCGGATCCGCCACGTCGTTCGAATGACATGGGCGGCGATGCGGGACGCCGGTGACACGGCACCGCCACCCCGACCGGTGAAGTTCGCGGCCAAGTGACTGCCGGGTGGAGCCAACCTTGCCAGCTCGCCGAACACGCTTTCGACGTGCGCCTCATCCAGGTACATCGTGAGCCCCTCGACGACGAAGACGGTCGGCTGCGCCGTGTCCAGCCCGGCCACCTCGAGCGCGCCCGCCACCGAGTCGCTCGCCAGATCCACGGGGACCCAGACGGCAATGTGGGCGGGTGCCATTCGCCGCTTGTGCGCCTGCGTTGCGGGATGGTCGACCTCGAAGAAGTTCAGCGACGGCCGGGCGAGCCGTCGCGCACGTGAGTCGTATCCGGCTCCGACAATGACCACCTGGCGGACACCGTCGTCGGCAGCACCGGTGACGACGTCGTCGAAAAATCGCGTGCGCGCAGCCAGGAACGAGAACGACGGACCCCGCCCGTAACGAGTGAGCGGGCGTCGGCGCAGCGCGAGCGCAAGTCGCCGGTATCTCGGTGTGAGGAAGCTCTGCGCCCAGGGGTCGTCGATGAATCCGAGGCGATGGAGGTGGGCTCGAGCCATTGCCACTGTCTGCGCTGAGGGCGAAGGCTTCGTGTCACGCACGACGGGAGTTTCGCAGACCGGGGCCTGTCAGAACGTTGGTGTATCGGGCGTGATCTGAGCGTCCGCAGCCGAGGGCTGTAGGCCGGGAAGGACCACCTCGCCCGCCACACCGGCAGCTCCATGAGGAGGCGGGAGCCAACCTCGCCCCCACAGTTATCCGCGCACCGAGCGCTGTGCACGGCCGTCAGGCACCCATCACCCCCGCCCTGTGCTACCAGCGACGGACCGTGCGGAGTATCGGTCCGAAACCCCGCGAGTCATCAGGCGACGGACAAAACCTGGAGCCGACCGTGTCCAGGAAGCCGGGTCAACTCCAGACTGTGGTTCCTTGCCAAGCGCCATGGGCGCGCCGTGCATCTGAAATCAGACGGGGTGTCAAGTTTCGAGGATGCGAGCGATGGCGGCTGACGCGTAGTCGAAGACCTCGGTGTCGGCGAGCGCCCGGCCCCGCCGGGAGGCCTGGGCCGCTGGCTCGACGCCGACCGAGCGTTCGACCCCCGCAATGAGGCGGCCGAACCGCTCTTGCTGATCACCGAACATCGCCGGGGCGGACGCGGACGACTCGGCGGCGTGATGGAGCACGAGTGCGTCATCGCCGTGGCCGGCGCGGGCGAGGAGTTCGACGAGGTTGCGGAGCACGGTCCATCGGTGCGGAGCGGCCCGATGGTCCGACCAGTATTCGATGAGGTCTGCGAAGGCCGACAGGGCGCCCACCGTGTCGTCGCTCCGGGCTGCGAGGGAGGCGAGGGTGACGGAGGCTGCCCCGAGAAGGAGCCGGTTCTGGAGGGGGCCGGCGGCGTCGATGGCGGCTTGGAGGGGCGCGATGGCCGCGTCGGGGTCGAGCTGCGAGAGGAGTTCCCCGCGGGTGAAGTGCACCAGAGCGGCGTCGGTTCCGGTGATGTGACTTGCGGGCCGTTCTCGGGTGAGTTCGTCGAGGCGAGCGAGCCCGCGCTGCGGTTTGCCCGCGTAGCCGAGCGCGGCCGCTTGCATGACCTGCCACGCCCGGAGGGCATAGGTGTCGGTTCCCAGCTCGATGAGGCGTTCTGACCATTCGCTGACCGCGGCGAAGTCCCCTTGCCGGAGTGCGCGGTGCACCATGGCGTAGGCGCCGAGCTCCGAGCCGCCATGGCCGGCCTCCATCCCGGCTTCCCAGGACCGGCGGGCAAGGGAGCCGGCGGCGTTGAGGTCGCCGCGGTGGACGGCGCCCAGGGCCACGGCCCCGAGTAGGTGAGGTCCGACGACGATCGACGCCTCGTCCAGGTGGTCGACCACCTCTCGATAGAGGTCGAAGAGGTCGGCCCGCAGCGACCAGTACACAAACCAGATGCTGCCGTCGACGAGCCGATCGACACCCTCGGCATTGCCCGAACGCGACGTCCAGCGGAGGGCGGCCCGCAGGTCGTCGGTGAGGTTGCCGAAGTCGAGGACGGCCTGGTGTTCCTCTCGCCCGCGGCGAACGGTCTCGAGACGGCTCAGCTGCTCGATGACGAGTTCGGCATGGCGGTCGCGCCAGGCTTCCTCCTCTCCCGCGTGTCTGAGCTGGTCCTCGGCGTACGAGCGGATGGTGTCGAGGAAGTGGAAGCGTCCACCGTCGGCGACCAGGAGCGAACGGTCGACGAGCGAGAGGATGGCCTGCGTGACGTCGACGGGGTGGAGGTCGCCATCGGCGGCGAGCTGTTCGGCGGTGTCGAGGTCGAAGGTCGCGACGAGCGGCGCCAGGCGACGGAACACGGTGCGTTCGCTCTCGTCGAGTAGGTCGTGCGACCAGGCGATCGTCGCTCGAAGGCTTCGCGATCGACCGTCCTGTGTGCGCTCGGAGTCGACCAGCCAGCGCCGTTGCTCGAGTCGGTCGGCCAGGTCGACGGCACTGATGGTCCGCAGGCGCGCGGCGGCCAGCTCGATCGCGAGTGGCAGGCCGTCGAGTTGCCGGCAGATCTTCGTCAACGCGTCCAGCTGGCCGGTGGCCGAGAACGTCGGGTCCGCCTCGGTCGCGCGGGCGATCAGCAGCGCGACCGCGGGAGAGGTTTCATCGTCGGCGATGAGGGGCGGGATGTCGATCACCCGTTCGGAGCCGACGCCCAGTACCTCTCTGCTGGTGGCCAGGATCCGTACGTCGGCGCACCCGCTGACGACGGCCTCGGCGAGCTCGCGCACCGCTGCGAGCACGTGCTCGCAGTTGTCGAGCACGAGGAGCATGCGGCTGGCGCCGAACGACGTCACCAAATGCGCGATCGGGTCGGCTCCCGTGGGCACCGAGAACCCCGCGGTGGCTGCGACCGTGAACGCGACGCCGGCTTCGTCGTCGCCCACCAGTCCGGCCAGGACAACGTGACGATCGGAACGGAGCTCCGATGCCACCCGATGAGCGACGCTGGTCTTCCCGACCCCGCCGGGACCGACCAACGTGACAACGCGCGCATCGCCCAAGGCGCCGACGACGTCGTCGACGTCGCGGTCTCGACCGATCAGAGGTGCGTCGGAGACGACCCAGCGGCGCGTGCTGGACGGGACGGCACGCAGCGGTGGGAACTCGCGCGCGAGTCCGTCGACCACGAGCTGGTGGATCTCGACCGCTCGCTTCACGCCTCGCAGCTCGAAGACCCCGAGGAGCTTCGTGGCAGCGCTCGGGCAGAGCTGGCGAACGGCTTCGGTCATGAGCACCTGACCGCCGTGGCCGGCCGACATGACCCGGGCGGCCTCGTTCACCACCGGGCCGAAGAAGTCGTGATCGCGCTCGATGGCGACGCCCGCATGCAGACCGATCCGGACCCTGAGCGGCTCCGAGGTCGACCAGGTCGCGCCCTCGAGCGCGGTTTGGGTGGCGACCGCGGCCTCGACGGCGTCGTCGGGGCGATCGAAGACGGCGGCGAAGGAATCGCCGCCGGTGCTGAAGACCCTGCCTTCGCTAGCGGTGACCGCTTCGGTGACGATGCGGTGATGACCGACGATGGCGTCGGCCATCCCGTCGGTCTCTCGCTCCCAGAGGGGTGTCGAATCTTCGATATCGGTGAACAGAAAGGTCAGCACGCGGGGCGATTCGTCGACCGGGCCACCCGCCCTTCCCGCTGATGCACCCTCGCCACGTCGACCGGGTGCCTCCAGGGTGGGGTCGTGGGCAACGATCCGGCGTTCGAGGTCCTTCAGGTGGGGCGACGGATCAAGGCCCCGGTCGTCGCCCAGCCGTTCCCGTGCACGCTGATAGGCGGCCAGCGCGTCGGCCTGGCGCCGCGTGCGGTACAGGGCGAGCATCAGCGCGGCCCAGAGGCGCTCCCGGTAGGGATGGCTCGACACCAACGTCTCGAGCTTGGCAACCACTTCGGCCGCCCGGCCCAGCTCGAGGTCGGCGTCGATGCGGGCCTCGACGGCCGCCACGCGCTCTTCGACGAGGCCGGAGCGCCGGGTGGCGGCAGCGATCGTGTCACCGAGGTCAGCCGGCTCGTCGGCGCGCCACAACGAGAGTGCGTCGGCCAGCCGGTCGCGGCGCGCGGGTGCGTCGAGGCCGTCCGCGTCTGCGACCAACTGACGAAAGCGCGTGACGTCGACGTCACCGTCCTCGAACCGCAACACGTAGGAGCGCTCGACGCGTTCGATCGTCAGCCCGGCGTCCAGCCTCCGCAGACGTGACATGTATGTCTGGAGCGTCTTCTCCGCCGTGCGGGGCGGCTCGTCTCCCCACAACAGGTCGACGAGCGCGTCGACGCCCACCGGCCTCGGGAAGTCCATCGCCAGGGCCGCGAGCACGATCCCCTCGCGACGACCAGGCACGGACACCTCGCGCGCGCCCGCCCGCACCATGAGCGGCCCCAACACGTTCACGACGGGTTCGATCGCGCCCCCACCCGCACCTCGGACCATCTACCCACCCGCAACCGATCTGCGACCTCCGACCCGCACGGTACCCAACAGGCGGGCACGAAGCCTGTGCCCGGCCGGACGAACCAGGAAAGGGAGCACACATGGTGATCGCAGAGGTGCGCTGGCGGTTCTCCGAGCCCCAGAGCAAAGACGACATCCAGGACATGATCGAAGGGACGGCTGCCGCCTGGGTGGGCAGGCGCGGCTTGCGGCACAAGTACTACGTCGTGACCGATGACCCCAACCAAGCCGTGGGGTTCTACGTGTGGGACGAGCAAGAGCAGGCGGAGGCCGCCTACGGAGACGAGTTCGCCAATCGCATCGCCACGCTCTTCGGGGGTTCCGAACTCGAAGTGACCTACCACGACGTCGTCGGCTCGCTCGACGCGTCCACCGGTGAGCTGTTGCTCCCCGGGAGGAAGGCGACCGACGTCGGGACGAAGTCGTGAACGGGTGCACGGGGCTCCCGACGAGCACGATGCGTCCCCGCGACGACCGGTCACCCCGGGCGGGCATGAGAGCACCGGTCTTCACGCTCGCCGGCGTGACCGACGACGGATCCATCGGCGCCCGCGTCGACATCGGGACCGTCGGACCACGCCCGGTGGGTGTCGTATTCGGGTCGGTGACGTGCCCGGCGCTCCGGATAGCCGCGCCGGCGATCCACCGCGCGGCTCCGCGGCTCGACGGTGCTGTCGATTTCCGCTGGGTCTACCTCCGTGAGGCGCACCCCGCCGACGAACAGCATTTGCCTCACAACCACGCCGACGGGATGCGCCGTCGAGTCCAGCACAGCCTCACAGAACGAGCGCGTGTGGCCCGCGAGTCGGCAGCCGCCCTCGGGCTCACACTGCCGTTGGCGGTCGACGACCTCGACGACCGGGTCGGCGCGGCATACCGGGCGGCACCCTCACGCCTGTACGTCATCGGAACGGACGGCCGGGTCGTGTTCCTCAGTGGGCCTGGTCCGTCGCCGATCGACGTCGACGAGTGGGCCACGGCATTGGCCGCACAGGCGGGCGGTATCGCCGGCAGATCGGGGGTGACGCCGTGAGCGCGCCGTCACCGGTCGTGGTGCGCCGGGAGCGTCAGGTCACGGCGCCGGCGCATCGTGCCGTCGAGGTGGTCCAGCACCTGGCGAGCCTTCCCGTCTGGGAACGCAAGGTCAGGAACGTCAACGTGACGCCGACCGACGAGACGCAGGGAACGTACACCGTGCGCGGGCGGCTCTTCGGGATCGTGCCGTGGCGGGGGTCGTTCGACTACGAGCTGCACCCCACGGGATTCCACAGCACCAGCCAGGCGCCCATCCGCGGCATCGTCCATGTCGAGGGCGGCTTCCGGGTGGTCGACCACGGGGCAACCTGCGTCATCGTGCACTACGAGCACTACCGGTTCCACCGTTGGATCCGCTGGGTTGCGCGGTTCTGGGGACGGTACGTGAGCCGGACGATGCGCGACGAGCTGGACCGCATCGCCATGCTCGCCCACCCGAACCCGACGATCGCTCCGCAGCTCGGAAACGCGGGAGACGCGGCCCGTCCGTGATTCCGCCCCCGCGTGCCGGATATCCGGGTTCCTCATGACAGGGCACCGGGCACCGGCACGACTGCCTGACCGGCGTACCCCAACTGCGCATATCGGCAGCTTCGACGAACGTGAACCGGTGACGCATGCGTCGCCTCCCGCGTTCGATGCCACGGGAGCGGGGGGATCCGCGCCGATTCCCGCCTTGGGAAATCACCACGCTCCGGTGGCGTGAACGTGATCGCGGGGAAGAGATCGGGGGCATGCCTGAAGAACCGTCGACACATGACCGACGGCTCTGACCCGAGCCTCGCGAGTCGTTATGTGCGGGATTCGGACGCGGGAGTGCCCGCGTGCTTCCAGCGTGCGAACTCGGCGCCGAGGGCGTCGTCGACGTCCAGGGAGCGCCCCTCTTCGATGCAGCGTTGGCGCGTCTCGCGGTCGAGTTCCTCAGCCAGGAGTTCCACATGGTGCCTCACGAGCAGAGCGGGCCACGGCACCGACGTGATCCGACCGGCTGCTGCGAGTCGCGACGCACGTTCCGTATCCCCCTCCAGGGCCGCAAGGACGGCACATCCGGCGAGACAGTCGGCGCCGGCCAGCGGGTGTGCCCAGCCGCTGTTCCGCACCCACGCGATGGTGTCGTGGAGCACCCTGTGGGCTTCGTCGAGCCGTCCGAGCGCCCCCAGTGCGGCGACACGGACGATCTCGCCCGTGCGCTTCCACGTGTCCGCGAGCGAGAGATCTGTCGCGAGGGCGTCCAGCGCCTCCGATGGGCTGCCTTCGAGATAGTGGGCCACGCTCAGAGGAAGCGCGATCCAGGGTGTTTCGGAATCCGCATCCCACTCATCGGAGTGTCGGACATCTTCGAGCAGAGCGGCGGCGCTGTCCGAGCGTCCCAGGTAGAGAAGGGCGATCGACTTGACTGCCGAAGCCCACAGACGTACGAGGGGGACCGCGGCCCCGGCATGCTCGATGGCCCGATCGCAGCTCTGCTCCATCTCCTGCGCACGTTCGACGCCGAACGTCGACAAGCGGTAGGCGTGGGCGAAGTAGCCGTACGCGGTCGCCGGAGTCCCATCGGGTAGCGCATCCACGATCTCTTCGATCTCGCGAATGCCGGCCTCGGCAGGCTTCAGGTCACCCGTCCACTGGAGGTTGTTGGCGACCACCTGGCCGATGAGATGGCACACCCATTCCCGACGTGGAAGCGTCCGTTCGTACTCGACCGCCCGATCGAACCACGGGCTTCCGACGGCGAAGGCCTCCGAGTTCTGGAGGCCGAGCGGGATCCGGAGCAGCAGGCGGCGGAGGAGGTCGGGGCGCTTCTGTACGTGGCACCATTCGAACGCGGCGCGCAGATTGCCTCCATCGGGGGCCATCTCCCGGCCGAACGGCTCGCTCAGCAGGCACCGATCCCACGGTTCGGTCTCGAGGAGGCCGAGGAAGTGGTCGCGATGGCGTGATCGGGTGGACTCCACTTCGCGAGCCTCGACGAGCTTCTCGTCGGCATAGAGGCGGATCGTCTCGAGCAGCCGATACCGGCTGCGACCTTCCTCGTCCACCCGGGCCACGAGCGACCTCTCGACGAGCGACGCGAGAACGTCGCCTGCCGATGCGTCCAGGGCAGCGGTGCAGACCCCTTCGACCGCGTCGAGCGTGAACCCCCCGGAGAAGACCGAGAGGCGGCGCAGGACGACCTGCTCCTCGGCGTCGAGGAGGTCGTAGCTCCAGTCGAGCGTCGCGTGCAGGGTCTGCTGGCGGGGGACACGCCCGCGGCCCCCGGTCAGCAGAGACAGGCGATGTTCGAGTCGGTCTGCGATCTCGCGAGGGCTGAGATGTGCGGCCCGGCCGGCGGCCAATTCGAGCGCCAGCGGAATCCCGTCGAGTCCGACACAGATGTCAACGAGGGCGGCCCTCGTGTCAACGTCGACCTCGAAGCCGGGCCGCACGGCCTGGATGCGCTGGACCAGCAGCCGCATCGCCTCGGTGGCATCGGCGCGCTCACCTGGGGTGTCGGTGGCGGGTAGCTCCAGAGACCCGACAGGCCACCACTGCTCTCCCTCGATTCCGAGCGCTTCGCGGCTGGTCGCGAGCACCGCGACTCGTGGAGCGGCATCCAGCAATCGGTCAACGATCGCCGCGCATTCTTCGATGAGGTGCTCGCAGTTGTCGAGGACGAGGAGCGTGGCCCGCTCGTGCACATGACCGATGGGTGACTCTTCCACCGCGGGCGCCGCCGGTGACGTCGGCACCGCGTCCGGCATACCAAGCGCTTCCGCGACGGTGTGCAGGACACCGGCCGCGTCATGCACCGAGGAGAGATCGGCGAAGTGGACGCCGTCGGGAAATCGGTCGACGGCGCGTCGCGCCACCTCGATCGCCAATCGGGTCTTCCCCGCTCCTCCGACGCCCACGAGTGTCACCAGGCGTCGGGTGTCCACCAGTTCCGCGATCTTGGTCAGATCTTCGTCGCGACCAACGAAACTGCTGCGGGGTGCGGGCAGATGGAACCGGGCGGCCGTTGGTGTCCGCAGTGGGGGAAAGGCAGCCTCGACGCCGGGGGCCTGCACCTGGAAGACACGCATCGAGTTGTCGATGTCGCGGAGGCGGTGCTCGCCGAGATCGAGCAGCGAGACATCGTCGGGCAGCGCTCCACCCACCACTTCTTGAGTGGCTGACGACACGAGCACCTGTCCGCCGTGGGCCGCGTCAACGAGACGGGCCGCCAGATTGACGGCAGGCCCGAAGTAGTCGCCGTCGCGCTCCTCGGCCTCTCCGGTGTGAACAGCGACACGCACGCGGAGCGGGGCGTCCCCCCAGTCCTCCTGGCGGATGGCGCGCTGGAGACGGATCGCGCTCTCGAGCGCCCCGGCTGCGGTCGGGAACACGGCGATCGCTCCATCGCCCACGTGCTTGAGCAGGTGGCCGGCATCCGACTCCACCATTTCCCTCACGATCTCGTCATGGCGGGCCAGGACCCAAGCCATCGCCTCGTCCTCCTGCCATCGGCGGGTGCTTCCTTCGATGTCGGTGATGAGGAAGGTGACGGTGCCCGTCGGGAGATGGGGCGTCTCCTCGCGGCCCGCTGTTGTCGCCTGTGAATGTTTCCGATCGGCGTCGAGCGCCGGATCCTGGTCGAGCACGGCCCGCTCCATCTGCTGGAGTTCGGGGCCGGGTTCGATCCCGAGTTCGTCCACGAGCAGGTCGCGGGCGCGCCGGTAGGCCTGGAGGGCGTCACGCTGACGACCACATCGATAGAGGGCGAGCATGAGACGCGACCACAGGCTCTCCCGATACGGGTGTTCGGCGACGAGTCTCTCCAGATCGGCGACGAGGTCTTCGTGCCGTCCGAGGGCGAGTCGGGCGTCGGCCAGACGTTCGACGACATGGAGCCGCAGCTCCTCCAGTCGCGCGATCTCCGAGGAGGCCTCACCGTCGACCAGGTCCGCGATCGGCGGCCCGCGCCAGAGGTTCAACGCCTCGCTGAGCGTGTCGCGTGCCTTCCCGGGCTCACTCGTCTCCAGCGCGGTTCGGCCCTCCTCGGCCAGGGCCTCGAAGCGATGGGCGTCGACCGATCTCGGAGCGATGGCCAGCGTGTACGAGCCGGTCTCCGTGACGAGCACGTGTGCGCCGAGGAGCTTGCGCAGCCGAGACACGTAGCCCTGGAGGGTCTTACGGGCTGTCTGCGGCGGCGAGTCCCCCCAGAGCGCGCCGATCAGTTCGAGAACGGGAACCGGCCGGCCCACGCGGAGGGCGAGCATCTCGACGATGCCGCGTTCCTTGGCCGCGGCGATCTCGACGGCCTCACCGTCGACCGCCACGCGTAATGGGCCCAACACATCGACCTGCACGCTTCCGAACGGTACCGGACCCGCAACGACGGCGTCTGGGGGCGCATCCGCCCGCTCGTGCCTGAGGCAGCTCCACCCCACCGCCGCACCACCGCCACCCAACCGGTGCATCGGAGGATGGTCTCAGGCGGACGAACCACCGCCATCTGAGAGCGCCAACCGCGGGAGGAAGATCATGAATGCAAGAACAACCCCTGGCCACGTGGCCACGGTGGTGATCGCGCTCACGGTCCTCGCGGGGGCGTGTGGCGCGAAGGCGGACACCGCGAGCGACGAGAGCAAGCCGGTACCGCACGCTCCCGTCGCGCTGTCCGATTCGGAGCCGGGTGCCGGCATCGCCCGCACAGCCTCACAGCCTCCAGCCTCCATGAACACATCCGCGACGGGCTCATCCTCTCGGCAGTCCCGCGAAGCCGCTCACACCCACGGCGCCGCCGGGCGTTCAGGCCGCACCTCGCCGAACGGGCCGGGCGGGCCAGCCGACGCCGCACCCGTGTCCTCGGATTCGATCGCGCTCGAGGATTGCCGGGAGCGCTTCGTGATCGCGCCGGGGGTCGAGGAGGAGGTGCGACCGCGGGTGCCGTCACGATTCGAACTGCGCCGCAACTCCTCGGGTCAGCCGCTGCTGTTCGTCTCGGCGATCAGATGCGAGCGCTACACCGTCAATGGCGACAGGCGGGAGACGACCGCCGCGGCCTTCATGGCCCCCATCGAATCACCCGACGGAGTGGCCTGCGCCTCGGACTGGCCCGCCGTCGGCATGGTCAAGCCCGACGCCATCGGGTCGTGCAGCAACTACATCTTCTTCGTCGCCTACGACAACCCGGCGGTGGTCGAGTGGGCCCGCCAGGGCATCCCCGACCTCCCGACGCACCAGGTGGAGAACCTCGACTTTGCGGAGGGACCGTTCGACCCGGCGAGCCTCGGCGCTCCGTTCCACTACGCAGCACCGTCGGCCCCGTCGCCCTACGAGATGGACCTCGTCGTGCGCGAACGGCCGGTGCCGACCGGTCTCACCGGATCGTTCTGGTTCGAGGGGTCCGACGGCACCACGGTGAGGTTCCGATTCACGAGCGACGACTACGCGTTCGGCGAAGCCACCGGAACGCTAAACGTCGGACCCGGGTCGGAGATGGCCGAGATGTTCGGAACGACGACACCGGAACCGCAGGCCCCGTTCCCGTTCATGGCCGGCAATCACTGGCACCAAGGGGAGTTGACCAAGACCCTCTTCGCACCGGGCGAGATGTAAGCGCGGGCACCCGATGTCTGGCCCGCATACGGATGTCATGCACGCAACCATCAACCAACGAGAGAAGGAGATCACCATGACGAAGAGCGCATCAGCGCTGGTGGCCGAAGCCCGGGAACGCATCGACGGCATCGACGCCGACCGAGCAGCCAGGGAGGTCGCCGACAACGAGGTCGTCGTCGTCGACGTGCGCGAGCCCGGCGAACTGGCGGAACACGGGCGGATCCCCGGGTCGGTGCACGCGCCCCGAGGAATGCTGGAGTTCCACGCCGACCCCGAGACCCCGTACCACCTCGAGGCGCTCGACCCGAGCCGATCCGTCCTCGTGTACTGCGCCAAGGGGTCGCGTTCCGCGTTGGCCTGCCTCGCTCTCCAGCAGCTCGGCTACGAGAAGATCGTGAACCTCGACGGCGGCTTCGAGGCCTGGGAGCAGGCAGGGCACCCGATCGAACAGACGTGATGCGACCAGCGGTTGCAACCCGCCGACTGGCTGTTGACCTGTCGGTCGCGCGTCGGGACAGGCCTGAATGGAGACGGCACCGAATGAACCGAATGAGAGGAGAATTCCGATGACGACAACGACTGCCGGCGAGCGGAGCCGAGAGGTCTGGAGCGCCGGGGACTACACCGTCGTCGGGTCGCGGCTGGTGTGGATGGCCGAGGACCTCTGCGAGACGGCGGACCTGCGGGGCGGTCACGACGTGGCCGACATCGCGTGTGGCAACGGCAACGCCGCCCTGGCGGCGGCCCGGCGCGGCGCCCGGGTGAGCGGAATCGACATCGTCGCCGACCTGCTGGAGTCAGCACAGCAACGCGCCGCGTCCGAAGGCCTCGACATCGAGTTCCGTACCGGCGATGCCGCCGCACTCGACCTCCCGGATGCCGCCTTTGACGTGGTGGTGTCCTGTGTCGGCGTGCAGTTCGCACCCGACCACCACCAGACGGCGAGCGAGCTCCTCCGGATCACCCGACCGGGAGGGCGCATCGCCCTGGCGAGCTGGACACCGGTCGACTGCTGGGCCGAGTTCCCTGCCGTGATCGCCGAGTACAACCCCCCGCCACCGGGCGCCCCGTCGCCCATGACATGGGGCACCGAGGACGGTTTGCGGTCTTTGTTCGGCGACGATGTCGAACTGGCGCTGCACGACCGCACCTTCCGCTGGCGGCTCCCGAGCGCGCAGGCCTATGCGGACATGCTCATCAGCACCTATCCGCCCTTCGTGCGCATGGCCGAGTCACTCGACGAAGAGAGGCTCCAGTCGTTCACGCACGACCTGGTCGAGCTGTTCGAGCGCTGGAACGAAGCCGACGACGGCACCCTGGTGCTACCCCTGCGCTACGTCACCGCCATCATCGACACCTCGTCGGACCACGCGGGATGACAAGGCCCATCCGCCGGCGTGAAATCTCGCATCCGCCCACCGGAAGGACCGTGTCCACCCCCACCAGACTCATGACCCCACCTTTGCGGTGTGGGAGCCACGTCGATCTGGCGGCCATCGCCGTGGCCTGTGCGTCGCCGACATCCTTCCGACCAGGTGGTTCGCGATTCAACGTCCGCGCCGGAGTCGACACACCCGTGGTCGATGACCACGCAGAACGAAACTCGTGGGGAACACTCGTGGGGAACACTCCGACATAACGGACACTGCTTGGAAGACGTTCCGCCCCACGAATTAAGGGGAGCGACCAGAACTTTCGGTCTGAGTACCCCCAACGGGATTCGAACCCGTGCCTCCACCTTGAGAGGAAGGGGCCACTCTGCCATCCGCGAGGAGGTCCTCCGTGCCTGGGCGACTGTACCGAGGCTCTGACCTGCGTGTTGCGGCCGCGACGACCCGAGATCCCATTCCCCTTTCGTCTCCCGATGTCCCTTCGCTCCCCCGTCATTCGCGCCGTTCGTGTGGCCCGCTCGTGTGGCCGTCCAGTCAGGTCAGCCGCTCATGTCGGGATGGCCCATCCCGACATGAGCGAAGGGCCAACCATGCGGGGCGCAGAGCCGGCGGTAGAGGACAGTCGACTGTTGATTAGCCGGAGACGCTCAGCACCTCGAGAGGCTGGCTCGCCTCTCGGACCACCCTGATTCCGTCCATGCCGAGTTCGGGCATCGCCACAGGGATCAGAGCCGGACCGGACGGATGCGGTTGTCCAAGAATGTGTACGTCGACCAGTGTCCCTTCCTCGACGGCCGCGAACGTCACCTGTGCTGAGGGACGACCATCGCTCGCGACGGGTGGTGTGAGACCAGCGGTGGACACGTTCTGCTGGATCCGTTCGACGATCTGTGAGTCGGCTGCCTGTTCAGGCATTCCGTCGGATGAGTGCAGTTTCTTACGTAACGCTTCGCTGAACTCGCTGTCGATCGGAACGCCTACTGCAACAGACGCCGCGAGCGCGACCTTGGCGCTATGCCGTCGAAGCGAGCCAAGATCGGCTTCGAGGGTCGACTCCACTTCTACTGACTGGCTGACGATCACCGCGTCGGCAACTGCTTTCTTGGCCTCTTCCTTCGCAACTTCTTCCGGGAGCCCCTCGCGCCGCAGACGTTTCTCGATGCCAGCGACCATCTTCTCAGGTGGTGTTCCCTCGGGGAAGGTCAGCCGTCCCTCCAAACGATCCCCCTGTCTCTCGTACCGCACGTCCGGATGTTCCAGCACGGGGCGCCCGTCGGCGTCGACCACGACCTCAACACGCCTTCCCTCATCCCCGAGGGCAGCTTCACCGCGCATCGACTTCTCTCCTGCCGCCCACTTGATGAGATCGATCACGGAATCGCGCGCATGGATGTCGCCCTCCACCGTCTGGCCGAGCGTTCCGCTGCACTCGCGGCAGGCATCCACATGCGCTCGACTTCCAAACGCCTCGCCGAAGATGTGCTCGTCCGTCCTGCCGCCACCATCCGAGAAGGGCTGCAGGCAGTAGGGGCAACGGTCCTCGCTCATGGCGCCATGATTGTCGCACGAGAAGGCACGCTGCTGGCGAGGAGAATCGCGTGTCACCCTGACTGCCCACCAAGTGGCCTCTCGGGGACAGCGCCACCATTGGTCCCTGCCGCCAGCGTGAGGCGGTACGGCGGTTGACAGCTGCCCGCGCGAATCTCAATCGCCAGTCTGCGGCGGACCCTTACTACTCCGTTTCGCGAACAGGCTGGTGCCAGCGGCCCAGTCGCGCATTGCGGACTTGACCGTCGAGGGCAGATCGAGTGCACGTAGGCCACGATCTGCTATTTCGGACTCATGCTCTAACCTCCCGCGCAGAACATCCTTCATGCCATCAAGAGTGGCAAGACTCATCGGCTCAATTTGATCCGCAACTTCGCCGTCTGTGAGTTCATCGAGCAGGCACAGGGCGATGGACACTCCGACAAACAACGGGCTGCCCATGTCGACATCTGTCACGGCCCCTGGGCGCAAGTATGTGACGTCCGGTACGTCGTCAACGTCAACCGCAACGTAGGGAGGCGGACCCGACATTGCAGCCTGGCCCAGGCTCTCGATCACGTCCGTTGCACTTCCCACGAGGCCAGGTGTGTTCGGCAGAGAGTTCAGGGCCTCCACGATGTAGGCAGTGCCGCTCTCGCGCTCAGCAGCGAAGAGTCCACCCCAATCGTGAAGTTCGAGATAGGCCTCGGCGCTGAGTTGTCTCTCCCGAAGCAGGTCGCGCGCCGTCTCCGCATCCTGGCTCGCGATGTCGTACAACACAGGGTGGATCTCCGACAAGACCTCCCTCGACACGTTCTGCCAAACTTGGAATCCCTCTGCGTACTCCGGTCGAGGATCCTGATCAAACAACGACGGTTGAAAATGATGAATTGATTCGGCCGTGATCGATGAGATCAACTTGGATACAAGTCGTGCCGCGGAAGAACGTGCTGTTGCCGTCCTGGTCAGAGTTCCAACCAGGGAGCGCCTCGACACCGCTAGGACCTCAGGGCGACCGGCCACTACCCCCACGGTATGAAACCCGGGATGGGACTCGCGCCGGGCGGTCTGCTCGAGATCTCGGGCAACTGCAGCCTCAACGATCGCCGTTGTCGTCGACGGCTTCGGCACAACAAGCTGGAGCATACGACAGACAAAGCCGATCAACCGATCACGGCTTGCCCCTGATGGAGCGCGCTCAAGAAGGTGAAGGAGTATCTGATCGATCGCGCCCGCGGCCTCTCGTGCTTTGCGGTACACAGCGATCTGAGCGATGACCTCGAACCGCGCATCCCCTAAAAGCTCGGCGACGTGACCGGCAAATCCGTCGATCGATGGGTTTGATCGCGCAAGCCCGAGGCCGGCGAAATACTCGAGGAACGTGCGGTGCGTGAAAGACCAAATACCTTGGCCATCGGCAGTCGTGCCGACCTCTGACAAGATCCAGGAGCGACCTCGGCAGTAGGTGAAGAGGCTCCGAGCCGCGTCACGAGCAACATCGACGTCGTCATAGACCCACTCGGCGAAGTAGCGGCATGTCTCATCCACCAAATCAGCTTCGGTACATCCGCGTTCCCGATCCCGGTCACTCATGATCCATGTGGCGAGATGCTGCAATACGAACTGCGTCTGAAGATCAAACGTGGTTTCACCTTGAATACGTCGATGCCGGTCCCAATCCGAAAACAGCAGGCGCGCACACTCCTCGTACAGATCGGGGCGGTTGCGTGGGATGTACTGACGTCCCCGATACAGGATGCACATCAACGACAACAAGAGCGCGTTACTGCGGAGGTCAGCCACGCTGCGGCTTTCGTGCATGAAGTTCCGTTGAAGTTCCGCCGGAGTTGTGCCGCCGTATTCAGCTGCGTGGTACTGGAACCATCGTTCGACGTAATCCTCTACGGCTGCCTCAGAGAACTCCGTCAGCCTGTATACCGGAAACATGCCGTCATCCAGCGGTGCCTGCTCGTAACCAACGCGCCTCGAGGTAACGAGAATTCTGACCCTCGGATAGGCGTGCCCAAACGCCTCTATCGCTGCGGCGACCTCACGTCGACGGGTCGCATCGAGCAACTCGTCCAACCCGTCAAAGATCACTGTCAGGCCGCCCGAAATCAACAGGTGTTCAAGAATGGAAGACTTGACGTTCACCTGATATACGCCCTCAAAGGTGTCCACGATCGCCGACCGAACAGCAAAAGATCCCGGTTGTTGTGTGGCCACGGCATTTCTCAGCACAACCACGGCCGCTGTCTGCGGATGGGTCTCGTCTGTCTCAGTCGCGGTGGACAGTTGGTGGCAGAAGTAGCCCGCCAGCGTTGATTTCCCTGCACCGGGTGCACCGAGGACTACGAGTCGAGGCTCCTGCGCGAGAAGTTCGTCCACGTCGACACGGAGGTCCATACGAGCGAGATCTGCGGTCACGGGCTCAGCCCGCGGCTTCACATATATGTCTGCGAGCGGAATCCGACGCTGCCGCTCGAAGTCAGGGGGAGTCACATATCGGTGGTGAAGCTCGGCCTGGCGTCGCAGGCGGCCCCGTACCTGCTGGATTTCGCCAGCTGTGAGTGCTTCGCTGCTTGATGGCCCATCTATCGACCGGCGCAAAGCCTCAAGTTGTCCTTCGACCGCACGGAGATGAACTTGGTGCTCGTCAATCAAGTCGAAACGAGCCCCAGCACCCGCCAGGTATTCGGCGCTCGCATCGGCCACCTGTACCAGAATGTTGAAAGCCCCATCCAAGACTTCGCTGTCCGGCCCACTCGCGTACAGGCGCACGGTGCGCTGCCATTCAAGCCGAAGTACGGAAAGCACAGACCTATCAACCCCAGCGATACGCCACTCCATCAGACGCTCAAGCATCGGCAGCAACTCCCTACGCAATGATCCGGTCAAGTGACCAGGTGCGTCGGATTCGATGGCTCGAAGCCCAGCGTCAACAACGCCTGCGATGTGGTCTCCAAATCGTGGGTGGTCCACCAGCCGTCTGAGGTCGCGAATCTGCGAGCGCTCGCTTTTCCCGACCCGCTTCAGCTGGCGGTGCGCTGTGCCGAGGGCACCAAGTAGTGCGTGCGCAGCTACGCCACCCACGAACTCTGCGAGTGCCGCTCCTGTAAAGGGATCAGTCACGCCACCAACGTTAGAAGACCCGTTTGGTATTGATCCGCGGACCGGATGCTCGATGCAGGCCAGATCCCCCCGGCTTGGACGTCCACGAGATCACCGCAGAGCCCCCGTCTCCGAAGTGCCTACTTGGGGACGCTCCAGAATGCGCCCGCAACAGCCGGCGATTGGACGCGCGCGTGCGACCATGGCGCCAACTCGACGAAGTGGGGCCATTGCGGGTAAGCACCTCAAAGGCCACCACCCTTGCGGTCGGGAGAAGACTCGCGTAGGGCTCGACGTGGCTCGCGTCGCCCCGCTCGGTGGTCACATGACGAGCTGCTCGCCCCCGATTGGTAGCTGTGTCAAGTCCGCGAAGCGGCTGGTCAAGCCACAAGGGACTGCCGCATCGCCGGTGAAAAGAGCCTCTCGGCCCTCGCGGGCATGCCACTCCAAGGTCATTGCGTAGCGCATTTGACGGCGCTGTCCGGCGGTCGTCGGAGTGGCTCACGTGGGAAGGCGTCCTTGGACAGCTCAGTCGGGCGTCCAATTGCGCTGCCGCTCGCGCAGTTCCTCCACGTCGACCTCGATCACGGTGAGGTCGGCGAGATACAGGGGGAACTGCCAGGAGTCGACGATCACGCTGTGATCATGGCCGGCGAAATCCGCCTGGAAGACCCCGGCCGATTTCAGGCGGAGAACCGTCTCGTTGATCGTGTTTCGCAGCTCCGCGTACGTCGTCTCGTCCCTCACCTCGAACTCGCGCCAGATGTCGGCCACGATCCTCAGGCCGGCGGGAACGCCAAGACCCGCTCGGGTGAGGGACCGGACCACGCGAACTGCAGACGAGTCCGATGACCACACCGACAGCCTGTCGAAGCGGGAAGGCGTCCACCACTCCTGACCGTCGTCGCCCTCGACGTAATCGACATAGAGCCGCTCCTCACGCCGGGCTTCGACCACGTTGCGAAAGATCCAATCAACGTCGTTGGGGCCATCGAGATAATGGCTGAGCCGCATGTGCTCGATATAACCGAGGAGGTCCTTGTATGTAGACGGCGAGTAGTCGCACGCCTCGGCGTAGATCCCCTTCTCGATATGCCTGTGGCACCGCTTCAGCTGCCTGACCCGCACCTTCTGGGAGCGTCGTGGGCACCGAACAGCGTCCACAAGAATGAGGTACTTGGCGGCTTCCTCGTCGGCGACGACCCGAAGGACATCAGCACCGCCGGCGTGGTTCTCCTCGAGGTGACTTGCCCACCTCTCGAGGTTCTCGATCCACTCAACGGTCAGTGACAGACCGCGCGCTACCGCCTCGATGAACTCGCCATCGCGAAGCTGAGCAAGAGCGGCGGTTGCACGGGCCTTCATGAGAACATCCAGCGTGCCACGTCCGCTGGGGTGATCCTCCGCTGGCTATCGCCGGATCCCCGCCGCTGCCACCGTGACGCCGCCTCGTCGTCGCTCTTCAGGCTCCCGGGCCAACGAAGCGCTGTCTTCTATGAGTGCCACGGAACGACAGCTCTGGGCGCGGTTCGCGGGCGTAACCGTCCGGCACGTGTGGCGACTCGTCTTCGAGCGTCGCATCCCGATCCTCACAATCAAGTGGGGTCATCTGTTTCGCTTCGATCAGGACGAGGTTGTGGCGTAGTTAGACGAAGCGCGACGCCAGCCGGAAGGGCACCCCTCCCCGTAGTTGCCTCAGAAGGCGTGGCGCTACGACCTCCCCAATCAACTGGATCGTCGGCGATTCCTCCCCTGGATCGTCGCCTGATTGAGGCATGCTGAACGCCATGAGCCAAGCAAACGCAATCGTCGTCGCAGCCCTAATCGCCATCGTCGGTTACTTGGTCAACCACGGCCTCGGACGGTGGGCGGAACGGAGACGATCCGAAGAGCAAGCGGTGACGGACCTCGCCACGACAGCGATGGCCGTCCAGGGCATCGTGCGGTTCGGCCACGCGTTCGCCGATGGCCCCCTCTGGCGCCAACTGTTCGTGGACCGACGACCAGCGGTTCCGCGGGAAGCAGCGATCGCGATCATGGAGCGCGGGCTCGCGAAGATCGACGAAGTCGTCCGGGCACATGGCGAGCTGATCCAACACGCCAGGGCCGATCTCGTCGACGCGGCGGGCGACGTGCTCAACGCGAGCCTGGCGATCAGCGCCGCGTGGGATGGCACCAAGGACGTCGACGTGGACGCCGCCGAGTATCGACTCGGACAGACCCGGCTGCGGCTTCTCAGGACCAGTCGAGGACGGCGCGCGTGGCGATGGCGCTTGGGGACCCCCTCACTGTTCGACAACATCGATGAAGACGGAGTAGCCACGAGCTGACGGTCACTCGAAGACCGCACCTCGCTCTGCGGCCCATTCGATGGCGATCTCAGCAAGTTCCTCAGCGGCATCGGCAGGAAATCGCACGCTCTCAGGGGCGACAGTCTGCGTATGCAGTTCGAGCAACAGAGATCGCGGTCTTCGATGGAAGCAGTCGTTGGTTGCGGTTCTCGATCGCATCGAACAGCGTTCTCCAACTGAGCCCACCTGACGACACGGCGGCACTAACGGCATCGTGGATGGCGCGCCCCGCCGACTCGAGCTCTACGCCGTGGTCGACATGTGCCTCAGCCAAATATCGGCGGTGCATCTCCAACGGTGTCGTGAACCAACGATCCGCTGCCGCGAGCGACCGAACCGCGTTCTCGGGGAGGATCTCCTGGCACAGACTCGCATCGGATCGAAGGCGGGAGACGAGATCGCTCGGGCTCGGTAGTCGCGCCGGTGTACTGCCGGCTCTCGTCGCGTGCCAGAGGCCGTCGAGCCGGTCAGTGACTTCCCTTTGACCAGAGCGGACGAGTGCTCCTGCGACGCGCCTCCAGCGTTCGTCTGCTGGCGGATGGCTGGTCGCGGGGACGGCGTAGGCGTAACGCTCCAGTGTGCTGAGCGTTGTGAAGAGACAGCGAACGCCGGCAAGACGCACCAACAGCTCATCGGCCTCTGACTCGGATTCCTGAAGACATGCGCGAAGGGCAGCGGCGTCAGCGGCGAACTCCTCGACCGTGACGCCAGCCGGTACGGCTACTTCCGTGCCTGCGAAGGACGACGAACGGCCGTTAACGGTGTGCCCCAACGCGACGTGTCCGAACTCGTGCGCGATCGCGAACGTCATCGCGTGGAAGACGAGATCGGCTTGCAGCGCGTAGCGACTCGGCGCGTGTCGGTGGCGCACAAGTGGCTGTGGGTTGCGAAGGAGACGCCGGGCTGCTGCCTCGACGCGAAGCTCGAGGGGGACGGACGTCGTCACCGACCTGTGGCCCCCAATGGGCCAGACCGAAGCGAGCGTCGCCGCGAGTGCGCTGAGCATCCAGAGAACACCTCGATCGGCCACGATGAGGACGGACTCGTCACTGCATCGACTGACGGTCACGCTGACGCCGAGATGGTCAACGAAGGTGATCGCCGCCCGATCACGTAACGCTGAGGTGGCCTTTGCGCTGTCGCCGACTCGGCGGGAGTCACTCAGGTATGCGGTGATCGCGCCGATGAACGCATCGGCCCAAGAGTCATCGGCGTCGATCTTGGCGCGCGCAGCCTCGACCAGGGGCATCTCTTCGGGCTCGAAAACGAACCCACGTTCGACCTGCGCATCGACATTTCGGCGGCTTTCCTCAATCTCATCGACATCGAGGCGCCATCGGATGGCCTGAGCGATCGACTCCGCGATGGTCACGAACAGAATCGGTCGATACCGATACGGCTCACGAGTCGTGCGATCGACGCGGCGGGCGGCCAACCCCGCATACCCGCGAAGGCGTCTGCAACCAGAGCAGCAAGTTCGACCGGGTCGGACGAACTCGCCGCCCTCCACCCGACCACGCGTGGGTCGCTGCAGATGATCTCGACCAGCGCGTCGAGATTCTCACGAAGCCAATGTCGGCCGATGGTTGCCAGTCGGCGAACGTCAGAGGGTGAAAGCTCCTTCGCCTCCCCGAGAAGCGACGCTCCAAGTTCGGCGAGGATCCTGTCATCGACAGCTTCGAGATCCATGGAAGCGAACTCCGAGTCGTGGACCCTTCACGACATTCTGTCCGAGAATCTGAGGGTCGGCGATCTGACCCGGGAGAGTGAAGACCGGCTCTGCGAACAAATCGTACGCCGGCTTTTCGAGCCCATCATCCAGAAGGTGCAACTGATTCACCTCACCGGGCGAGCGCGTGGAGGCGTCTCGGACCGACGACATACGCCGGTTCGGTGCCGCCGGTGGGCAACCCGATCCAATGCACCGTCGCAGGCTTGCCGTCCCGGACGCTGGGCGCGTCGCCGCTACACGCGAACAATCGAGCTTGTTGCTCACTGGGTTCGGCCTCAGGAGCAGCTGAGGTGATGGCGGTGGGTCGGTTGCGTTGGCCTGCCGAAGCTGTTGACCTGTGGCGATGGCTGTGGTTTGGCTGCTCGGCGCCGGCGCGTCCGCCCCGGCCGGGGCGCCGACGCTATGGGACTTTCTTACCCCAGATGTCGTTCGCGACGCGCCCGTTCGCTCCACGGAGATCGTCCGTGAGTTCATGGAGGACCAGCGAATTCCCTACGATCCGGACGACGAACGCTTGAAGCACCCCCCAATACAAGAAGCATGGGCAGCCTGCGACGAGGCTCTGATAGGTCAGCGATCAGCAGGGGGACGATCAGCTCGAGACTTGCGAAGCCTCCAACGCGCGATCCTCACAGTTCACAACGGGGTGATCGCGAGCTGCCACCGCCGCATCGTCGAGGCACTCGAAGATGTGCGTCTCCCCCTCTGGAACGCGCCGTACGCTCAATCTTCCATCGAATCGGTCCGGGCGTTCCTCGAATCCCCCGAAGAATGGGCGAAGGACCAGCTGCTAAGAGAACTCACGCCCGAGAAGCAAGTACTCGGGCAAGTTCTGTTGTCGCACGCGGTGAACACACCGGACAGCCGCGACGCGCGTAACCGCCATGAGCGACAAGCGGTCGACACAATAGCCAGAGTGTGTACCCGCGTGTACGAAATCCCGACCAAAGACGGCCAACCACCCTCGGCAATGTTCGACGCTGCCGGTCTCCTTTGGAAGAAGCTCAGCGGTGACACCGGGCGCCGGATTACTGAAGACGACTTCTGGCTGTCGCTGCGAGGAAGGCTCCTTCACGACAACCCGGGCGACTTTCTTCTGATCCCACAAGGTCACCACAACGAAGAGCGCAGGGGCGACCGTTGGCTCGACCTACTGTGGGCAGCTCGACGCTGCTCGGCTAACGGGGCTCAACTTCGATCGTTGGCTGGCTTCTTCGATGTGTACTACGACCTCGTCAAGCGTTTGTCGAGAGGCGATGCCGTGGTAACCACGAACTACGACTTGTTCGTCGAGACCGCGTGGACACTCGCCGCCAGCGACATTCGCCAGCCGTTTCGGGTCCTGGAGTTTGGAACAAGAGTCCGGCGCTACTCGGGGGGACGCCACTTTCCAAACATGATGCCTGGGTCGTTTCCCGACGCGCTTGATATGGCTGGCGCGGATCGAATAGCGGAGGAACGTCTGGTGCGCGCTCCGCGTTGGTTACCACTCCTCAAGGTTCACGGGTCGATCGACCTGGCCGAATGTCCGGGGCGCATCCATCGCTGGCAATCTTGGCTCGAACCGTGGGCGACGGTTGGCGCCATTCGGCGATTCTGTGACTGCCCCCCGCGTCGCGGGCGACCCTCATCGTTCCGCCAAGTACTAATACCCCCGCAGGAACTCAAGGATTACGCCGCGGCACCGCTCGCCGAAATCGCCGATGCGGCCCGTGGGGTCTTCTCGGTCACCAACACCGTCGCGGTCATGGGTCATGCTCTCGCCTCCGTCGACACCCACCTCCTCGGGGTTGTGCGTCTTGCGCTCGCCGATCGTGACGGGAAACCGTGGACGGTGCACATCATCGACAAGAAGCCCGGCGGTCCGAGCCAGCGAGCGAGGCGATGGTTCGGTGAGAGCGGCGCGCAACACAAGTGCTCCACGAATCGACACCGAGACGTCGCTGTCTCCTGATCACTCTTCTAGGCCTTCCCGCCCGGGAGTCGACCTGACAGGTGGACCCTTTGGCTGATGGTCATGCTGCCTGCTTTTTCTTGTGGCTGTCGAGAACCTCGAGTGGGGTGCGGCCTCGCATGAAGTCGCTGTGGTTGCGTCGGCGGGTGTTGTAGTCGACCAGCCACGAGTCGGCTTCGGCTTGGAGCTGGCGGACGCTGGTGAAGCGTCGGCGGTGGAAGGCGGGGCGCCAGCATTCCTGGAGGGCGGTGCCCTGGAAGCGTTCGCACACGGCGTTGTGGTTGGGGCTCCGAGGAGGGGTGCGGTGGTGCTGGAGGCCCTTGGCGGCCAGGGCGTGTTGGAAAGCTCGGGCCTTGTATTCGGGTCCGTTGTCGGTGAGGACGCTGCGCACTCGGATGCCGTGGCGGCGGAAGCGGCGCACGGCGTGGTCCACGAAGCGGATGGTGTCCTCGGCGGTGACGGGGCCGATCAGCAACAGCATCACCGCCCAGCGCGTGGCGGTGTCCACCGCGGTGAGCTGGTACACCTTCCCCACGCCCTTGAGGTTCCCGATGTAGAAGGAATCGAGCGCCACGAGCTGGCCCGGGTCCGAAGCGAAGTGGCAGAACCCGAACAGTTCGTCGTCGACCGCCGCCTCGGTGACCAGCCCGGCGGTGAGCGCAGCGAGGGCGGCCGCTCTCGCCACCCGCTGGGAACGCCGGCCGAGGCCGTGGTCCACCAGGATCTTCTGCACCGTGGTCTTCGACACCGCATAGCCACGCTGCTCCAACTCGTCGGCGTAGCGCCGGCACCCCAGTGTGGGTCGCATCACCGCCAAGGTGAGGATCTCCTCGACGACGTGAGTCGGGGTGGCATTCGGCATCTGGGGGCGACGACGGCCCTTGGGCATCAGAGCATCGAGGCCATAGTCCTCGGCCAGGTTCTGCCACTTGTAGAACGTGGTTCGGGAGATCCCGAAGACCCGGCAGGTCTCCGAGACGTTCCCGGATTCCTCAGCATGTTCGATCGCGCGGACGCGACGATGGAAGATGATCTGGTCGGGGGTCACGGTGATGGACTCCTTTCGGTCGCATTGGTCTGCAACCAAAGGGTCCATCACCGCCCCGACAAAGTGGCTCTACGCGACCAACGCTGGGTTACGGCCTCGCATTGAGGCGACCCGGCGAGGTTTCCATTGGATGCCGCAGTGGAGCAAGAGTCGGAGCCGATAGTTCTCGAAGTTCCGGAACGCGTGGCCGACCCGCTTGATCTTCTTGATGAGCAGGTTGGTGGCTTCGGTGGGCCCGTTGGTGAGTCCGGTGTCGTGCCAGGCGAGGATCTCGGCCTTCCAGGATCGGATGGTGCGGGCGAGGCGGGCGAGTTCGGGGACGCTGCTGTCGTGGCAGTGGGCGTCGAAGGTGCGGAGGCGGGCCCTCGCCACCTGGGGTGAGGTGGTGGCGTAGACCTCGCGCAGCAGCTCCTTGGCGAGGTAGGCGGATCCGACTTCGTCGTAGGGGTCGCCTTGGCGTAGCCCGTTCTCGATGCGTTCCCAGCCGGTGTCGCTGAGCCGTTCGTGGGCGACGAGGAGGAGCCGGCGGATCCGGTAGAGGGGGTCGCCCTTGCGGCCGCGGTGCCCGAGGGTCTCGTTCTGGACGCGTCGGCGGGCCTCGTCGAGGGTCCGGTTGGCGAGGCGGATGGCGTGGAAGTGGTCGACGACCTGGCGGGCACGCGGCAGACCTCTGCGGATGCCGGTGGCGTAGCCGCGGAACGGGTCGAGTGCCACGACTCGGATGCCGGCCTTCCACACCGGCGGCTTGGTCTCGAGCCAGCCGGTGACCGCGTGGGCGCTGTGGCCAGGCACGACGTCGAGGAGCCGGTGCCGGTCGAGGTCCACGAACCCGGTGACCATGAGCGTGGGACGCGTCGCGGTCGCCGTGAGGAACAACGTCTCGTCGAGGCCGAGCGCCTCGGGCTTCCCCAGGGCGGTGAGATGGTCGACGCGGGGCTTGCCGTAGTCGATCACCGCCGCCATCGCGGTGGCCCACGACACCCCGAAGTCCCGGGCTGTCTGGGCGACCGAGTGGCCGTCGTTGCCCACCCGCCGGCAGATCTCCGCCCGGGCCCGCTCCGTGAGGCACGCCCGCGGGGCGACGGCGTCGGTCTCCTCCGAGAAGCACTTGACCGGGCACTCGGGAGCGGGGCACACCCAGGTGCGCTTCCGCCACACCAACACCACCGGACGGTCGCCCGCGGGCAGGTCGCGGACCTTGACTGTGCGGCGGCCGTTGCCGACCGCCCGCGTCCCACACAACGGGCAGCCCGCCACGTCGTCGGTGGTCTCGACAAGGATCCACACCTCGCCGTCCTCTTCGACCTGGGCGCCGGCCACGAAGCCGTCGAGTCCCAAGAGCGCGGTCGCACCCGCACTACGTTCGATCATCACCGGAGGCCTCCCTCGTTGTTGCTGACTCGGCAGTCGCAACAATGCGGAGGCCTTCGGCGCGGGTGGTGGACCCCTATGGAACGGCGAACCCACCCATCGCGCCCCAGCGTTCATCGCGGAGAGCCGACAAAGTGGCGGACCTGCAAGGACATCCCCCGGACAGGAAGACCTAGAAGCGGCCGACGGTCCGCTCCCTACCCGATTCTGCCGTCGAATATCAGAACGGGTGGGGCAAACGCGTGGCGCAAACCTGAGAAGGTTCTCGACAGGAGGCGGTTTCCGGCACGCCCTCAGAGCGGTGTCAGAGAATTGCAGCGATCTTGGCCGCTGCGTTCGCGGCGCCGTCTCCAATGACGGGCCGGTAGTCGGTCTTGACGCCGATCGCGGAGACGAGTTCCTCGGCGAAAGACTCGGGCGTCGCCGACGCGTAATCGACGGGGCGGCCAGCCCGATAGCGCTCGAGTCGATGACGAACGTGGAACTGTTGCTCGAAGTGGTTCAGGAGCGGAACGTAAAGGAACGGGACGCCGGCGGCGGTGAGCTCCATCGTGGTCGTCAAGCCACCCTGCACGACCGCGACATCGGCGGCCGCCAGGTGCCGGTGTAAGTCCGGTACGAATGCTCGCTTGTCCACTCCGGGCACGTCGGGCAGCGAGTCCGGTTCGATGCGGGGGCCGGTCACGAGGACGGTCCGCAACCCGGGAACTTCTACTGCAGCGAGTGGGTGCGCGTCGAGGATGCGGGTGAGCAGTGGGCGGCCGACTCCCGACCCACCCACGGCGACGATACAGATCACTTCGTCGAGCCCGTAACCCAGCTCTGTTCGTAGCTCGTTCCGCTCGGGGAGCGTGGCAGGGTCGAAGCCGGTCACGTAGCCACTGAACTCGTAGTGATGCGCGGTCCACTCGCGGATTGCAGGGAGCCCGGGGCCGAACGGAAGCTCGATGACGTCATCCGGCTCGCCGACGAAGATCGCGGCATCGCGGATCTCGGGATGTTGCTCGACGTGTTCGATCATCTCCGCGTTGTAGTCCGCCGCGAGCTCCGCATCACGCTCCCCCTTCGCCGGCATCGGGAGGTAGCCGACGAAGTCGGTGAGCCAGGCGAAGCGGGTCTCCTTGAGATGCGGCTCCTCATGGAGGAAGTGGTCGACGTCCCATGCCTCGTCGCCGATCACGAGGTCGAAGTCACCCCGGCGGAGGACATCGAGGAAGACCATGAAGTTCTTCACCAGGATCTCGTCCATCTGCCGCACGGCCTCGAACACGTGAAGATCGTGCTCGTCGGTCTCGGACTCCAGGTGCCCCGACTCGCTCGCCAGCTCGCCACTGGCCCGATGGATCACTTCGTCGCGGGCACCGAGGAACCGGGTGACGGGGTCCTGAGCCAGCCATTCGACCCGTGCACCGGGAACGAGGGCGCGGAGTTCGTCGGCGATCGCCAGGTCGCGGCGAGCGTGACCCAGCCCGATGGGCGATGACAGATAGAGGACCCGCGGGCCCTCCGATCGCCGCATGGGCGGTGTCGGAAGGCGCTCTCGACCGATCGGCTCGGCTCCCCCAATCCGGTCTCCGGAGACGACCTCGGCAAGGAAGTCGTCGACCAGGTTGTTGAACCGTACGGGGTAGCGGCCCTGCATCCCGTGACCCACGCCCTCGAGAATCTCGAGACGCGCGCCAAGGATCTCAGCGGCACGCTTCGAGTACTCGACGCGGGCGATGGCGTCGTCGGTGCCGTGGATCAGCATCACGGGACAGCGGATCCGCTCCGCGAGATCCTCGAGCGTCTCGTCCGACTCGAGTTGGGATCGCAGATCGCCCGTCTGGTGGGCGGTGAGGATCGCGGCGGTGGTCTCGTGCGCGTACTCGGTGAGATCCTCGATCATCTTGCTGGAATGAGGTTGGTTGGCAACCATCCGGCTAAAGAACTCGACGAAACTCTCGTAGTCCTTCTCCCATACGAAGTTGAACGGGCGTCCTCCGTCGACATCGACACCGAAGGTGCGGAGGTTGTCGGCCGCCTCGACACCGAGCTCGTGCGGCAACGCCGCTCCGAGGGCCACGACCGCGACCGTTCGCTCGGGATGGTCGGCCGCGAACTGGAGAGCAATGGGTGCCCCTTGCGACATCGCCACCAGGACGCCACGATCGGTGCCCGTCGCGTCGAGCAGCTCTTCGATGTCGCCTACCCGGTGTTCGCGCCGGTACGCGTCGGGGTCAGTCGGCCGATCGGAACGGCCGTGGCCCCGCGGCTCGAGCACCAAGACGCGGAGCCGCCGGGCGAAGTGCGGGACCTGCGCCTTCCACAGCCGCTCGTCGGCAACGGGGAACGCGGGGAGGAACACGATGGCGGGATCCCCACTACCGTGCACCTCGTAGGCGACGTTCACGCCGTCTCGATCGAGGACGCCTCTCTCGTCGGGAGTCCGTGCTCTCATCGTTGCGCCCCTCTCTCCTCCAACAGGTCGATGGCCCGCCCGACCACCGCCACGGTCGCCTCGTGCTCGACGTCGATCCCAGCCAGCCGCTGGAACAAAAGACCTTGCTGCGACGCGCCGATGAGGCCGGCGACGCCCGCAACGAGGTCATCGTCGGCGTCGACGCCATACTCCTCGGCTGCCCCGGCCACCGCCTCCTCGAGCACCTCGGCCCAGATCTCCATGGTCCGGCGGAGTCCGGCGCGGCACCTGGGCACGTTCCAGGCGGCGGCGAACAGCTCGGCGAGCAGCTTCGGGTACCCCGCGGCCAGGTCCTCTTCGAACCACTCCATCGCCTGCTCCCATTTGGCCCGGAAGGGCAGGTCCGACTGATACATCGCGCGCTGCCGCTCGGTGATCCCGATCGTGCTGCGCTCCACCACCGCGACGATGAGTGCTTCGAGGCTCCCGAAGTGGTACCGGATCGACCCGTGGGTCTGGCCTGCGGCTTCAACGATACGACGCGTCGAGAGCTCCGCGTAGCCGTCTTCGATCAAGAGCCGCTCGGTCGCCTCCACCAGCGCCTCAGCCGTCGGATGTCGTGGGATCTCGGCAGCGGGCCAGGAGGCTTCAGCTTTGGGGAGGGTCATCGCTCCCTCGCGATCAGTCAGGGACGGTTGACAGCCTTCTCCACTTGGAGAATACTCGGGTTCAAGTATTTCTACAAGTGGAGAAACACGTCAGGAAGGCTCCCCATGGGAACAGCAGTCACAGTCAACGAACAGCGGGCGGAAGAGTTCGCCGCAGAGGTCATCCGGATCCTCAACGGTGGCAGCCTGGCCCTCATGACAAGCATCGGCCACCGCACCGGGCTCTTCGATGTCATGTCCGGCACCGGCCCGGCAACAAGTGAGCAGATTGCTTCGAAGGCGAACCTCGATGAGCGCTATGTGCGTGAGTGGCTGGGGGCGATGACGGTCGGAGGCGTCGTCGAGCACGACGCGGCACACGCCACGTATGCACTTCCGGTCGAACACGCGCTCTCCATCACACGTGCCGCTGGACCCAACAATCTGGCCGCGCACATGCAGCTGGTATCGATGCTCGCCGACGTCGAGGACGACATTGTCGCCTGCTTCCGCGAGGGTGGCGGCCTCCCCTACTCGGAGTTCCCAACCTTCACGAAGCTCATGGCCGAGATGAGCGCCCAAACCTTCGACGCCACCCTCATCGATACGACACTGCCGCTCGTCGACGGCCTCCCCGAACGTCTCGCCGCGGGCATCGATGTTGCCGACATCGGCTGCGGCTCCGGCCACGCCGTCAACCTCATGGCCCAGACCTACCCGGAGAGCCGCTTCACCGGAATCGACTTCTCCGAGGACGCCATCGCCGCCGCCCGCGCCGGGGCCGGCGACCTCGGACTCACCAACGCCGAGTTCGTCGTCGCCGACGCCGCGGATCTCGATGGGTCGACCGGGTACGACTTCATCACCGCCTTCGACACCATCCACGACCAGGCGCGACCCGACCTCGTGCTCGCCGGGATCGCCAAGTCGCTCCGACCCGACGGCGTATTCCTGTGCGTCGACATCGCCGCCGACACTGATGTCGCCAACAACGTCGAGCACCCCCTGGGCCCCTTCATCTACTCAGTGTCGACCATGCACTGCATGACTGTGTCGCTCGCTGAGGGCGGCATGGGTCTCGGGACTGCGTGGGGCGAACAGAAGGCGCGGCAGATGCTCACCGATGCCGGCTTTACGCGTATCGAGGTCGAAACCGTCGACGGCGACATCCTGAACAACTACTACATCGCCCACGCTGGATAGATCGACCACGTCGATCAAGGCAGGTCAACGCCAGCGGGCCGCCCGAGCATCGAAATGTTCGGGCGGCCGACATCCGAGGTCCCTGGGCACCACAGGACCCCGGAGCGGAGCGCCCAGAACGAAACTCGTGGGGCACCACTGAGCCCGATTCTCACTTGCTCGTTCCGGGTCCTGTCGTGCGGACGCTCAATCCCTGAAGCGGGCGGACGCTCCGACCATCCCCGCCGACCGGCCGCGGTCAGGCGACGGCCAGGAACGAACAAGTCCTGGACCGGTGGGCGACACGCACAGGCGAGTGAACCCGCCATCATGGCCAGTCGGCGCCAGAGCAGCCCCTGATCCGCGCACGCCCTCTACCGGTCAAGCCTACGAGACGTCCGCGGGCGGCCGATCTCCTTCAATTCATGTGTCGAGACCCGACAAGAACGCCGTGAGTGCCTCTGAATAGGTGTCTCGGGAGTTGCGCTCGGCGTGCATGAAATGCCCTGCGCCGTGGATGGTCTCGTGGTTGATCCTCGGGCTCGTGGCGCGGAGACGTTCGATGTCGATGGGTCTGGTTCGAACACCTGGGACCGATGGGTCGCCCGCAAGGACGAGTCCGGGCACATCGATCGGACGGGCCGGGTCGAACACCAGCTCAGCGTCACGGGACGAGCGCGCCGTGGCGAAGTCGTCGAGCGCGCCCAGGTCGAACTGCAGCCTGCCCTCGGCGAGGGCCCGAATGGAGTCGGGGAAGTACGCCTCTGAGTAGGGAACGCCCAGTGGGCTCGTCATCGACTCGAGCACAGACGCCACCTCTTCGACCGAGAGGCCGTCTCGCTGCCACTGAGCGACATGCGCGAAGAACTCTTCTGCCCCGGCGAAGATGTCGCGGACCATGACGCCATCGTCGCCGAGCAGGTCGGACCGCACTGCCGGGTCGACCAGCACGGGGTCTTCGAGGAACAACGCCCGCACGAGATCGGGGCGCTGTTGGGCGAGGGCCGCGCCGATCAGCCCGCCGAACGACCAGCCGATCACCACACAGCCGGCGCCGGCTACCTGCTCGCACGCGGTGACCGCGTCGTTCAGGAAGTCAGGCGTGACGTACCCCGCCGCGCGATCTGACCGACCGTGCCCACGAAAGTCCAACGAGACGACCCGATAGCGATCGGCGAGCCGGGGGACGATCCACCGCGACGCGGCACTGGAGTCGGTCAGCCCGTGCAAGAACAACAGAGCCGGCTCGTTGCCCTCGCCGTCGACACTCACGTGGAGGTGAACATCCCCGACTCGAAGGCCCATGAGCCGGGACCGTACCGCAGCGACAACACGTCGATCTGTGATGGAGGTCCTCCCGCGGAGGTCAGCGGCGTCGACTGCGTAAGCGCGCGAGCCTCACGGAGCCGGCATACCTCTCGTGGGATTTGCGTCACCGGCAGACTCACCTCCTCCCCGACATCTCGCACCTAAATGAGCAGTTCCGAGACAGACCCGGTGGACACCCACAGTTATCCGCGCACCGAGCGCTGTGCATGGCGCTCAGGTAAGCATCACCCGAGATCAGAGGATCATTGAGCCGGGAAGGGGATTCGAACCCCTGACCTGCGCATTACGAATGCGCTGCTCTGCCAGCTGAGCTATCCCGGCCAGCCGTCGGCGGGCTGGCGGGTGAGTGTACCGGTGCCCCTCACCCCACCTCGACCGCACTGGGGTCGGCCGGCAGATGCAGCAACAGTCGCTCGAGCATGAGGCCCCAGTTGAGGACGATGCCGTCCTGCACTCGGCCCCGGGTCGCGGCCACGTGGTCGAGGGCAGCCAAGGCGGCGTCGGGTGAGAGCGCCGGGGCATCGTCGCCGGCGACCGGGTCGGCCCAGCCGGCAACCAGCGAGTCTCGGTAGACGGCTTCGAGTACGGCGAGGCCGGTGGCGAGGGCGTCGGTGCGGGCGCGGCGCTGTACGCGGTCATGTCGCCGGGTGAGCACCCGACGCAGCCGCGACGCGATCCGTTCGTCGTAGCCCGCCTGCTCGATCTCGGCGTCGAGTTCGTCGCGCTCGGCCTGGTGACGGGTCTCGAGCGCCTTCACCGCCTCGTCGACCGCCGCCAACAAGTCGCCGGCCACCACGGCAGCCGCTCCGGCCGTACCGTCGAGCCGACGGGGAGCAGCCGCGAACGCCACCGCGAGATCGTGCTGCTCGTCGGCGAGCAGGCGCGCCCGGTCGAGACGCCCGCCCGCGAGCCGGGCCGCGGTCGCGGCCGCTCCGCTGTCGATGCCGGACGCGACCAGGGCGTCGTGCACCTGCGTCTCGGTCAGCGCCGAGAAGGCCACCACCTGGCAGCGGGAGCGGATCGTGTCGAGCAGCTCGTCGACTGCGTACGTCACGACGACGAAGACCGTGCGGGCCGGCGGTTCCTCGATCGTCTTCAACAGCTTGTTGGCCGCGGCGGCGTTCATCCGCTCGGCCTCGTGGATGACGATGACCTTGCGTGGCCCCTCCACCGGCGAGCGGAACGCGGTCTCGGCGATGTCGGCGGCCTGGTCGACGAGGATCTCGCTCCCTTCGGGCTCGACCTCGACGACGTCGGGGTGACGACTTCGCAGCGCCCGGGTGCACGTGGAGCACTCACCACACCCGCCGGTGTCGCAGAGCAGTGCGGCGGCGAACCTCCGCGATGCCTCGGCGACACCGCACCCGGGGGGTCCGGCGAGCAGATAGGAGTGCACGGGATGATCGACGGCCCGGGTGAGCAGCTCGAGGGCGTGGTCCTGTCCGACGAGGTCGCCGAAGACCGGCGCGGAGGTCATGCGGATTCCCCGCCATCCAACACCGCTTCGACCTCGTTCCACACGCGCTCGGCGACGTCGTCGATCTCGCCGTGCCCGTCGATCACCACCCACCCATGATGATCGGCCAGCTCGCGGTAAGCGTGGAGCACCCGCTGTTGGAAGCCCGACCCTTCTCGTTCGAGTCGGTCGGACGGGCCGGAACGCCGGGTGCGGATCACGTCTTCGTGGGTGTCGAGCACGACGACCAGGTCGGGTTCGAGCTGCCCCGTGGCCCAGTCCGAGAGACGCCAGATCTCCTCGACACCCAGCCGTCGCGCCACTCCCTGGTAGGCGAGCGACGAGGGGACGAAGCGGTCGCTGACCACGTCGGTGCCGCGCTCGAGCGCGGGTCGCACGACCTCGGCGACGTGCTGGGCCCGGTCGGCCGCCATCAGCAGGGCTTCGGCGCGAGGCGTGAGCTGCTCCTCGAGGATCAGCGTCCGCAGCCGCTCCCCCACCTCGGTGGCGCCCGGCTCGAAGGTGGTGACCACGTCACGGCCGAGTTCCCGAAGTCGCCGGGCCAAGACCAGCGCCTGGGTGCTCTTGCCGGTGGCGTCGCCGCCCTCGAGCACGATGAAGCGACCGCGCCCGGTCACGAGTCCTCCCCGGAGGCGGCCCGCGCCTCCTGTCGGGCGTAGTGGACGTCCTTCGACGCGATGGCGCCGGTGACGATCACGATCGCCCCACCGAGCCACAGCGCGAGCCGGACGCCGGGCACGAACATTCCGCCGAGCGACTTGTCGATCAGGGTGGCCGACACCGAGTCGAGCAATCCCGCCAGGAGCGGCCACAGCGTGAGGGACACCACGATGGTGAGCCGGATGACGGTGTAGAGCGCGGCGAAGGTGCGGCCACGCAGCTCGTCGGACACATTCTCGTGCAGGAGGGTGAAGCCGGCCACGTATCCGCCCCCCGCCGCCAGCCCGAACAGCCCGACAAGGGGAACCGCCCAGGTGAGCCCCCCGACCGACGCCGTCGCCACGATGGCGACACCGGAGCCGATCAGGGCTGCCGTGAACACCAGCTCCCGAGGGAAGTACCGCTGCACCGCGGACAACCCGATCACGCCGACCGCGGCGCCCATGCCCATGCCGGTCATCAGCAGGCCGAACCCGGCGCTGTCGGACCCCAGAAGCCGCTCGACGTAGACGGGGCCGAGGGGGATCACCGCCGCTCCGCCGAGGAGGCCCCCGCCGAGCCCGAACATCACCGAGCGCACGAGCCGCTGCGAGGTGATGAAGGCGAGCCCTTCCTTGAGGTCGTGCCAGGCCTGCATCCAGTCGATGCGCCGCTCGCCCTTGGGACGGCGGGCCACTCGGGGAAGGCTGACCGTCAGGATGAGGAGCGCCGATGTGAGGAACGTGAAGGAGTCGAGCCAGAGGGCGAGGAACTCCTGGTTCACCGGTACGAAGTCGACGACACCGGACTCGCGCACGGTCTCGGCCACCGCGGCGAGCGACGCGAACAGCGCGGCGCCGATCGGGAATGTCCCGAACCCCGCTGCCATCCCGAGCGAGTTGGCGGCGACGAGCTTGTCCTCCGGGACCAGGTTCGGCACCGAGGCGTCCTTGGCCGGGGTCCACAGGAGCGTGAAGATCTCGAGCAGGAACGACGCCAGCACCAGCATAGGGAGGGTGGTGACGAAGGGCAGCGTTGCCACCACGGCGGCCCGGCCGATGTCGGCGCCCACCATGAGCCGCTTGCGGTCGATGCGGTCGGCGATCACGCCACCGAGGGGAGCGAGGATGAAACCCGGGAGCATGCGGGCCACCATCACCAACGAGATGGCCGCCTCGGGACTGTCGGAGATGTCGGCGGCGATGGCGAGGATCGCCACCAGCCCGATCCAGTCGCCGATCGACGAGACGACCTGGGCCATCCACAGCCGGAAGTAGTCGGAGGACCCGAAGATCCGCCAGGTGGTCAGTTGGGTGGGGCTGGCGTCGAAGGGGTCGACGGGCCCGCCGGCTCGCGGTGCCGCCCCTCCCGGCGAGCGTTCCTCGGTCTCGCTCACGACCCGTCCGATTTCTTCCCGTCCGTCGGCGGCTTCGACGACTGCTCGGGGCCTGAAGCCTTCTTCTTGGTCGGCGACTTCTTCTTGGTCGGCGACTTCTTCTTGCCGCCCGACGACTTCTTCTTCGCCTTCTTCTTCGCCTTCTTCTTGGCTCCGGACTTCTTCTTGCGCTTCCCACCCCGCGCCTCGCGCTCCTTCAGGAGATGAACGGCTTCATCGAGATCGACGTCTTCGGGGGTCCGCCCCTTGGGGAGCGACGCGTTCAACTCACCGTCCGACACGTAGGGACCGTACCGGCCGCTGAGGACGCGGACGGGGTTCGCCGAGTCGGGGTGTTCGCCGAGCTCCTTCAGCACCTGGGGACCGCGCCGGCGACCCTTCTTCGGCTCCTTGAGGATCCGGCGCGCTTCGGCCTCGGTGATCGTGAAGATCTGCTCCTCGTCCTGGAGACTGCGGGTCTCGTCGCCCGCCTTCAGGTAGGGGCCGAAGCGGCCGTTCTGCGCGGTGATGTCGGTGCCGTCCTCGGTCGCACCCACCACGACCGGCTGGGACAGCAGCTTCTGGGCTTCCTCGAACGTCACCGTCTCGGGGTCCATGCCGGCGAAGAGGCTGGCCGTCTTGGGTTTGGGTCCGTCGTCGGTCACCTCACCCAACTGCACGTACGGCCCGAAACGGCCGGTGCGCACCGTGATCTCGAGGCCGGTCTCGGGGTCGGTGCCGAGGACCCGACCCCCGGCCTTGGCTTGGGCGACCAGCTCGGCGGCGCGCTCGGGAGTCAGCTCGTCGGGCGGTAGGTCGTCGGGGATCGACGCCTTCTCTTCGTCGCTCTCGCCCCGCTGGAGGTAGGGGCCGTAACGGCCGACCCGCACGACGAGGTCGTCTCCCGACCCGTCGCCTCCGGCGAGCTGGATGGTGCATGCCTGCTTGGGATCGGCTCCCTCGAGCCCGCTCTCCACGATCTGGCGGAGACCCGCCTGGCCGTTGCCGAAGTAGAAGTCGTGAAGCCACGGCGCCAGCTCGATCTCGCCGTTCGCCATGGCGTCGAGGTCCTGCTCCATGCGGGCGGTGAAGTCGTAATCGACGAAGTCGGGGAAGAGCTGCTCGAGGAGGCTGGTGACCCCCATGCCGGTCCACGAAGGGACGAGGGCGGAACCCCGTTTGAAGACGTAGCCGACGGACTGGACCCGGTCGAGGACCGAGGCGTAGGTGGAGGGACGGCCGATACCGCGGCTCTCCAGCTCCTTCACCAGGCTCGCCTCGGTGTAGCGGGCGGGCGGCTGGGTGGCGTGCGCGGCGACCTCGAGATCGCGGCAGGCCACCTCCTCACCCTCCTCGACCGAAGGCAGGCGCCGCTCCTGGTCCTCGAGGTCGGCGTCGGGATCGTCGGAGCCCTCCACGTACGCGCGGAGGAAGCCCGGGAACTCGATGGTCTTCCCCGACGCCGCGAACACCGCCCGTTGCGTGGCACCGTCGACCGAGGCGTCCGCTCCGAGGCGGAGGGCGACGCGCTTGCCTCGGGCGTCGGCCATCTGACAGGCGACCGTGCGCTTCCACACCAGCTCGTAGAGGCGACGTTCGTCGCTGTCGAGCTCACCGGACACGTCGTCGGGATGCCGGAACGACTCGCCCGCCGGACGAATGGCCTCGTGGGCCTCCTGGGCGCTCTTCACCTTGCCGGCGTAGACCCGGGGCTTCTCGGGGAGGTAGTCGCGTCCGTACCTCCCCTCGACCTCGCGCCGCGCCGCCGCCACCGCCTGGCCGGAGAGATTGGTCGAGTCGGTGCGCATGTAGGTGATGTAGCCCCGCTCGTAGAGCCGTTGGGCGACGGCCATGGCCCGGGCGGCGCTGAACCGGAGCTTCCGGGCGGCCTCCTGCTGGAGGGTCGACGTGATGAACGGCGCGTAGGGGCGCTGCTTGTAGTCCTTGGCCTCCACCGACTCGACGGCGAACGTGGCGCCGTCGAGACCCGTCGCCAGCGCCGACGCCCGCTCCTCGTCGAGCAGGACCACGTCGGCCTTCCCGCTGAGGGCGCCGGTCGACGCGTCGAAGTCGCGGCCGGTGGCGAGACGGGTGCCGTCGAGCTCGACGAGGGTGGCGGGAAAGGCGACGTCGTGGGCCTCGAAGCGACCCTCGAGGTCGTGGTAAGCGGCCGACCGGAACGCCATCCGCTCGCGCTCCCGAGCGACCACGAGGCGGGTGGCCACGCTTTGCACCCGCCCGGCCGAGAGCCCCTGGCGCACCATCCGCCACAGGATCGGCGAGACCTCCCACCCCACCAGCCGATCGAGGATGCGCCGGGCCTCCTGCGCGTCGACCAACTGGCGGTCGAGGTCGCGCCAGTTCTCGATGGCGTCGTGGATGGCCCGGTCGGTGATCTCGTGGAACACCATCCGCCGCACCGGGACCTGGGGATTGAGCACCTCGAGCAGGTGCCAGGCGATCGATTCGCCCTCCCGGTCCTCGTCGGTGGCGACGTAGAGCTCCTCGGCGTCCTCGAGCAGCGACTTCAGCTTCTTGACCTGCTCGCGCTTCTCGTTGGGAACGATGTAGATGGCCTTGAAGTCACTCGTGTAATCGACTCCACCCGTGCGCTGGGCCCACTCCTCGCCCTTGTAGGCGGCGGGGATCTCCTTGGCGCTGCGGGGGAGGTCGCGGATGTGCCCGACGCTGGACTCCACGACGTAATCGTCGCCGAGGAAGCCCGCGATGGTGCGGGCCTTGGCGGGTGACTCCACGATGACGAGGGGCTTGGGCATGGCGATTCGGTTTCGCAGCTTGGCCGCGCCGTGTCAAGCGCGGGGGTCTCTCAGGCTCTGTCTCCAGGGTGGCAGGAATCGTCGGGAGCGGGATCCCCGTCTCCATGGACGCGGCGTCTACCCTACGGCCTCGTGCATCTCGCGCTGCTCATCGTGGGTGCGCTCGACTTCGTCGATCCCGAGTCGCTCATCGACACGTTCGGGTTCATCGGCATCCTGCTCATCGTGTTCGCGGAGTCGGGCCTCCTCATCGGATTCTTCCTTCCCGGCGACTCGCTGCTGTTCACCGCCGGGCTCCTCGTGTCGCGCGGCGTGCTCAACGTGAGCCTTCCCCTCCTCCTCACCGGAACCTTCGTGGCCGCCGTCGTCGGCGATCAGGTGGGCTACGTCTTCGGCAACCGGGTCGGCGCCGCCCTCTTCCGCCGCCCCGACTCGCGCATCTTCAAACAGAAGTACGTCGAACACTCCCAGGAGTTCTTCGAGCGTCACGGGGCCAAGACCATCGTCATCGCCCGCTTCGTCCCCATCGTTCGCACCTTCGCTCCGATCCTCGCCGGCGTGGGGAGCATGCCGTACCGCACCTTCGTCACCTTCAACGTCGTCGGGGGCTTCATCTGGGCGGTCGGTGTCACCAGCATCGGCTACGCCCTCGGCGAGACCATTCCCGGGATCGACCGCTACCTGCTCCCCATCATCGCGGTGATCGTGGTGCTTTCGGTGCTTCCGGCGGTGTTCGAGATCCTCAAGGAACGTCGCCGCCGGGCCGAGGCAGAACACGTAGCGTGAGGCCGTTTCGTCCGGGTGACCACACCACCGCCTAGCCTCGCCGCTCCACGGGTATGACCACCGCCATCGCTCGCCTCCGTCAACGCCTCGCCGACGCCGATCGGCGCCATCTCCTCGCTGGCATCGCCGGCGTGTTCGTGGCGCTCGCCGCCGGACTGACCGTCGTCGCCTTCCTGATCGGGGGCGGCAGCGAGGAAGAGCCGCCGCCCAAGAAGCCGCTCACCATCGCCGCGCCGGCGGCCCTCGACGACGTGTTCAACCTTCAGGGCCAACCCGCCGAGCTACCGGCCGAAGACGTCGCCGCCATCGAAGCGCTCATCAAGGGATACCTCGAAGCGGCCACCATCGAGCCCCTCGAGCACGACCCCGACGCCGAGGAATCTCCGGCACCGACACCCCTCGCCAGGTACTTCACCGAGGCAGCCTCCGCACGACTCGCAACCGACGACCGGCTCGCCCTCGCCGACGACCACCTCCCTCGCGCCGAACACGGCGTGTCGACCGAACGAGCCGACCTCGACCTCGCTGCCCTACTGGGTGAGGACGGGTCGGCCCAGCTCGTCGCCGCCACCATCGACGTGTCGATGGTCGTCCGCACGGGCGACGACGACGTCATCGTCGACCGCGCCGGTGACCTGGTGCTGGAACGGGTCGAGGGCGATTGGAGGATCGGTGGCTACGAGGTGACCGTCGAGCGAACCTTCGCCAGCCAGACCACCACGACCCAGCAACAGGAGGAGGCGAGCTTCTGATGAGCCGACTCCAACGCCTTCCGGGCTGGGCGTTCGCGGCGATCGCCGCCGTTCTCTCCACCGGCCTGCTCCTGTTCAGCACCAGCGGTGTCGGCGCAGGCGAGGAGACCGTCGAGATCCACAAGATGGCCTCCGCCCGCTTCGACGGCTTCCCCGACGGACCGGTGTTCATCGCCATCGTCGGCACCGACGACCGACCCGGGGTCTCGGGCGCGCGAGCCGACGCCATCCACGTGGTCGGCGTGAACCCCGAGGAGCGCCAGGCCACCGTCCTCAACATCCCCCGCGACACCTGGACCGAGCTTCCCGGACGGGGAACCAGCAAGATCAACAACTCGCACCCCTTCGGTGGGGCCGAGCTGGTGGGGCAGACCCTCACCCAGCTGACCGGAGCCCCCGTGCAGTACGTCATCACCACCAACTTCAAGGGGTTCGTGGGGCTCGTCGGCGATGCAGGCGGTGTCGACATCGATCTGCCCATCCGCGTCTTCGACAACTTCTCCGGAGCCAACTTCGAGGCCGGGGAACGCCACATGACCGGCACCCAGGCGCTGGCCCTGGCCCGCAGCCGCAAGGGTGTGCCCCTGGGCGACTTCACGCGCACGCACCACCAGGGCCTGTTGCTCCTGTCGGGACTCCGCGACTTTCAGGAGATGGAGCCGACTCCCGCCGACACCATGAAGCTCGTGGCCCTCTTGCTGAGTCACCTCAAGACCACCGACGGTGTGACCGCCACCGACCTCTACAAGCTCGGGCGCCTGGCCCTGGACATCGACCCCGATCAGGTGCTCAACATCACCATGCCCGGAACCACCGGCTCAGCGGGTGGAGCATCGGTCGTCTTCCCCACCGACGCCGCCCAGCCGCTCTTCGACGACTTCGCCGACGACGCCATCGTGCAGAACCCACCCGCGGTCGACGGCGCCGGAAACGAGTTCCCGTGACGTTCTTGACTGCGTTTTGCCCGCTGAGCGGGCAAAACGCAGTCAAGAACCAGGGCGCAACCACCTCGTAGCCTGCCGGTGTGGGCAACGGAAAGGAGACGGACCGCGACGCGTGTGACGTGATCGAGGCGCTTCGGCGTGATCCCGAGCTGGGTGAGCGGATCGTCCACGTCGAACGCGTCCCCGAACAGTCGGCCGGATACGGCGAGACGACCGAAGCCATCCACCCCGACCTGCGAGAGCGGATGGCCGAACGGGGCATCGACGCTCTCTACACCCACCAGGCCCTCGCCATCGACGCCCTGCGCGACGGTCGCCACGTGGTGATCGCCACCGGCACCGCGTCGGGCAAGTCGCTCTGCTACCAGGTGCCGATCCTCGAGGCCGCCCTCGAGGAGGGTGTCGACACGGCGCTCATGCTCTTCCCCACCAAGGCCCTGGCCCACGACCAACTGCGGGCCCTGCACCAGTGGATGGTGCCCGATCTCCAGGCGGCCGCCTACGACGGCGACACGCCCCGCGAAGCCCGCACTCGGATCCGCCGGGAAGCGCAGGTCCTGCTCACCAACCCCGACATGCTCCACATCGGGATCCTCCCGCGCCACGAACGCTGGTCGACTTTCTTCTCACGGCTCCGATTGATCGTGGTCGACGAACTCCACACCCTGCGCGGCATCTTCGGGAGCCACGTCGCGCAACTTCTCCGACGGCTACGGCGGGTGTGCGCCCACTACGGCTCGACCCCCACCTTCTGCTTCTCCTCGGCGACCATCGGCAACCCCGGCGAACTCGCCCAACACCTCTGCGGACTCCCGGTCGAGACCGTCGACGACGACGGGTCACCGAGAGGCGAACGCTGCTTCGGGCTCTGGGAGCGGCCGCTGGTCGAGCCGACGACGGGGAGCCGGGCATCGGCCAACTACGAGACCGCCCGCCTCATGGCCCGCCTCCTGGCCGATGGCCTTCAGGTCCTGACCTTCACCCGGTCACGGACCGGCGCCGAGCTCGTCGCCGGCCATGCTCGCGACATCCTCCGCCCCGACGCTCCCGAGCTCGCCGAGCACGTGGCTGCCTACCGGGGCGGATACCTGCCCGACGAGCGACGGGAGTTGGAGGAGCGGCTCTCCGGTGGCGAGCTGCGGGGCGTGGCCGCGACCAACGCCCTGGAACTGGGCATCGACGTCGGCGGCCTCGACGCCATCGTCCTCAACGGCTTTCCGGGCACGCTCGCCTCCATGTGGCAGCAGGCCGGGCGCGCGGGGCGGGAGCAGCGCCGATCGGCAGCCGTGCTGGTCGCCGGCGACGACCAGCTCGACCAGTGGTGGCTCTCGCACCCAGCAGAGCTGTTCACCCGTCCACCGGAGCCGGCGGTGATCAACCCCGCGAACCCCTTCGTCCTCGAGCCCCACCTGGCGTGCGCGGCCTACGAACTGCCGCTGGTCGACGCCGATGCCGAGTACTTCGGCGACGGCATCGACGAGGCGGTCACCTCCCTGGTCAGAGAGGACCGACTCCGCGTGCGGGGCGAGCGACTTGTGTGGGCCGACCGGCGGCCTCCGGCTCCCCGGGTCGGGCTGCGCACCGGCAGCGCCGAGGAGTTCCGGCTCGTCCTCGAGACGAGCCACGAGGTCGTGGGCACCGTCGACGGCAGCCGCGTGTTCAACACGGCCCATGAAGGGGCCGTGTACCTCCACCAGGGACGCCAGTACCGGGTGACCGCGCTGCGCCTCCGTGACCGGACGGCGCTCCTCGAGGAGTTCGACGGCGACGAGTACACACAGCCCCGGGAAGACACCGACCTCGCGGTCGACGACACCGACGAGCAGCGTCCGCTGGGCCGCTCGACCGTCCACCTGGGCGCCGTGTCGGTGACCACCACGGTCACCGGCTACCAGCGCAAGCAGGTCGGCACCGGCGACGTCATCGCGGTGGAGGACCTCGACCTCCCGCCTCGCAATCTCCCGACCCGGGCGTGCTGGTACACGGTGCCCCACGAACTGGTCGACGAACTGGGCTTCGCCACGCCCCGGCTGCTCGGTGCCCTCCACGCTGCCGAGCACGCCCTCATCGGCATGCTCCCGCTCTTCGCCATCTGCGACCGCTGGGACGTGGGGGGCCTTTCGATCGCCGTGCATCCCGACACCGGTCTGCCCTCGATCTTCATCTACGACGGCTACCCGGGCGGAGCCGGGATCGCCGAGCTGGCCTACGCCGACGCCGACCGCCACGTCGCCGACACCTTGGAGCTGGTGCGATCGTGCCCATGTGACGCCGGATGCCCGTCGTGCGTGCAGTCACCCAAGTGCGGCAACTGGAACGAATACCTCGACAAGGAGGCCGCCATCGGCCTGCTGCAACTCGTGCTGCACAGCTCCGGTTCTTGACTGTGAATTGCCCGCTGAGCGGGCAATTCACAGTCAAGAACTCAGGACTTGGGCACCCAGCGTTTCCAGTTGGAGATGAAGCTGCCGGGACCGTCGGCAGATCCGCCGAGGAGCGGGCGGAAGGCCGGTCCCTCGTCGTCCTCGTCGGTGTCGGTCGCGTGGTCGTGGTCGACGACGTCTTCGCCGTCGGTGTCGTCGGAACCCCACTGGTCACCGATCGCGATCGCTCCTCCGGCACCAACCGCGGCGAGCGACGCCCGCCGGCCCAGGTACCGAAGCTGCATCGAGAAGACGAACACGACGAGCCCGCCGGCGATCGGCACGAACGCGTTGCCGGCCCCCTCGCGGCCGATGAGCAGGCCGTCGGCGCGCGCCGGCGTGTCGTCGACCGTCTGCGCTCCGTACGGCAGAGCCTCTTCGAAACCTCCGGCGTCGAACGCTTCCCGCTGGACGAGGCGAGGCTCGAGACTCCGGCGACGCTCATTGCCACCCGAAACACCCTCGTCATTGTCGGGGTTGGTGGTCTGCTCCGGCAGCGTGCTGGGCGCCTCGTCATCGCGCGGCTCCGGATCGGATGAGGGGTCGTCGGCGTCAGGCTTCTCCGGGTCCGCGCTCTGGTCCTCGAGCACGATCGGGTCGCCGGCGTTGGCCGCCTCCGACGAGAGGGTGGCGTTCTGTGACCAGTCGGGACGCTCCGCAATCACCCGGTAGCGATACGCGCCGGTCTCGGTCACATCGACATCGACATCGACATCGTCGGAACCGTTCTCTGCCACCGTCGTCCAGTCCGAAGACCCACACGTCTTCGCGGTGGTCTCGGTGCGGCACTGTTGGACGAGGTAGCCGTACAGATCGATCTCGGGGTTCTCGGCCCAGGTCACCCGCACCTGCTGCTCCGCCTCGTCGAACGCGGCGGCGACGTCCTGAGGAATGCTGGGTGGGTTGTTGACGCGAATGGCGAAGTCCTGTTCGTGCCACTCGTTGGTGAGGACCTGGTCATGCGCCCTGAGACGGAGCGCGTAGCGTCCGTTCATCAAGCGCTGGCTGGGATCGGCATTGGCCGAGTCACCCTCCTGACATTCGGTGTTGACGGTGCCTGATGGGACGTAGCGGCTGTCGAAGGTGAAGTCGACCGTCGCCGTCGAGGTGCCGAGTCCCGAGTAACCGCGCGAACACAGCACCGCGTTCGGGCTTCCGCTCTCGGACCGCAGGTGCACCTGCCACTCCTTGACATTCGAGTTCACCAGGCCACTGTCAAAGCTCACGTCGGCTTCCACAGCGACGGTGCCGTCGACGATGACCCCGGGCTCCGGATCGTCGCCGGGAGCGGTCCAGTCGACCTCGAGGGTGACGTGGCCGGCGGAAGCCGGGATGCCCAGCGCGACGACGAGCGCCACCGACGCGGCGGCGACCAGGGGGCCGCGGAGCAGCCGAAGCGCGTTCACGATCCCACCGCCCGATGCCAGGCGAGGTCAGTCGAAGCGCGGGAGGGCCAACAGCTGGCCCGGTGCCACGGCATCGCGATCGGCCTGATGGCCGTTCCCCCCACAGGGACTCCCGTCGTCGGTTCGGTTCACGGGGGGCCGCCGCCACCACTGACCGTGTGCGGTCCGCCCCTCCAGGACCGGTATCGGCACGCTGCATGCTCACGTTGAGTGAACGTTGTCCCCTGTGTCCGATTCGCGCAGGCCCATGAACCCCCAAAGCGGACGAAGCCTTCGTCGACCGCGGCCCGAACAGCACGTTGGGCGGGACCCGGAAGGCCCCGCCCAACGTTGCGCCGCTGACCTGTCGGAGGAGTTACTCGGCCCAGCCCTCGTCGGGGCCGTAGGCCTCGACCGGAATCGGCTCGAGCGTGCGGCCGGCCCGGTTGTTGAGGTACCAGAGCTGGAGGGCGAAGATCAGGAGAGTCAGACCGCCGGCGAGCGGCACCAGCGTCGACAGCTGCCCGTCGCCGTCCTCGTTGTTGCCGTCGATGGGAAGGCCGCTGATGGCCTCCTCGTCATCGTCGTCGTAGGGCAGCTCACCCTCGTAGCCCGGATCCTCCTCGACGATGCGCTGGAGCACCTGGGGGGCGGCCCGCTGCACCCGCCGGGTGGGCTTCACCACCGTGCGGGTCTCAGGCTCGGACGGGGTCGTCTCCTCGGGCTCGGTGGTGCTGGTGGTCGGCTCGGGGTCCTCCTCGACCTCGATCTCGGTGGGCTCACTCTGGGGTGTGGCCGCTCCGGCGGAGGCGATGACGCCCGTGCCGTCGGCGTCGGACCGGAGCGCGATCACCCGGTAGCGGTAGATGTCGGGCTTGGTGCGCTTCACCGTCAGGCTGGTCTTGAACACGCTGTCGACGGTGTCCCACGAGCTGCAGGGCTTCGACGACCGGCTCACCGTGCACTCGTCGACCTGGTAGGCGATCGAGTCGTAGCCGCTCTCGGGGTTGGCGTTCCACGAGACGGTGATCTGGTCGGCCGACTCCTTGTACTTGAGCTTCACGCCGGTGGGCGTGGCGGGAGCGTTGGCGACGCCGATGGCCTTGGTGGCGTCGTTGGGAGTCTTCTCAGTAGCCCCGAAGCGGTCCCAGAGATCGACCTTCACGACGATGGTGTAGTTGCCGTTCGGCAGGTTGCCCGCCGAGGTCGGCAGCGTGGGGTTGGCGCTGTCGCAGTTCGTGACACCGTTGCCGGTCTGGTAGCGGTTGGTGTCCCACTTGAACTTGAGGGTGAGCGCGTCATTGACGGGGTCGGGGTTCCCTTCCTCGTCGACGTAGGCCTCGTGGCAGAAGGTACCGAGCCGGCCGTCGGCGTCGTGCAGCTCGACCCAGTACTCGTAGATCCCCTGGCCGAGGATGTCCTCGGTGATCTGCACCTCGGCGTCGACGGTCGCCGAGAGGTCGCCCGAGGGCTTGACGATGTTGATCACCGGCTGCTTCGGGTGGTCTTCGGTGTGCGAGGCCTGCGCCACCCCGAAGGGGGCGAGGGCCAGCGCCAGTGCGGCTGTGATGGTGAGTGCGATGGTGCGGCGCATGGTGTCTGTCTCTCCGATGTCGGTTGGGTTCAGCGGTACGGGCTAGGCGGAGTCGACCAGGGTCGCCTTCACGATCAGGCGTTGCTTGGCCGACCCCTTGGGGTGGCAGGTGGTCAGGGTGAGGGTCTGCTTGTCGGGGGTGTTGGCGATGGGGGTCCAGTCGTGCGAGTCGACCACGAAGGGCTCGACCGCCACTTCATAGACGTGCGTGCCGATCGGCGTCGTCAGCTCGACGGTGTCGCCCGTCGACAACCGGTCCAGGTCGTGGAAGGGGCGGCCGTAGGTGGTGCGGTGGCCGGCGATGGCGACGTTGCCCTCCTCGCCCGGAAGCGGAGTGGCCGGGTAGTGTCCGGCGCCCGCCCGCAGGGCCGAAGCCGAGGTCCCCTCGACGACGACCACGTCGACGTCGAGGTCGGGGATCTTCAGGCGGGTGAGGGCATCACCCTCGCCCAGAGCCCCGGCGGCGTACTTGTCGCGCAGTTCTTCGCTGCCCAGCTCGCCCTCGAGACGGTCCTGGAGGCGGCTCTGCCACAGGTTGGTGGCGAAGGGGTAGGCGAGCATCCCCACTCCGACGACGGCCAGGAGCACCGAGAGCCCGGAGAGGGCTTTGCGGGCCCAAGCGTTCTGTGTCAACCAGTTCATGTCGGCGTTGGTCCTCGTTCCTCTGTGTCGGTCCCTGTCCGCCGCAGAGCTTGTCGGTTCCTGGGTTGAATTCCTCCGCACGGGGGCCGAATTCCTGCCTGACCCCGGGAGGTCTGTCTCGTTGGTTCCCACCGAACCGACTCCGGCCGGTTCGTGGTTGTTCGGTGGTTGATCGTACCGCCCCCCGGGGCCGGAGAGGCCCCGGGGGGGTGCGTTTTCCCGGCGGTCAGCGCCGGGAGATCAGGGCCCGTAGAGCCGCACCGACACCGAGGAGGCCGGTGGCGGCGAGCGGGAGGGCACCCGCACCGCCCGTGCGGGGTAGCGAGCCTTCGAACGGCTGGTTGGTCTCGGTCTCACCGAGGACCTTGGCTCCCCCCGCTTGGGCGGTGGAGCCCGCCAGCACGAGGCGGACGCCGTCGGCCTCGTTGCCGGCGGCCCCGGCGATGCCCTCGTCGACCAGGCCGAGGTCGGCGAGGACCCCGTTCACGGTGTCGAGCACGCCGCCGGCCTGTTCTCCGACCACGTCGCCGAGGAGACCGGGACCGGCCAGCGAGCCGAGGTCGACGAGGTCGCCGAGGCCCTGGAGGGCGTGGATCGTGACCACCGCCGACTCGACCTGGAGGCGCCCGTTCACCTCGCGCTCGGTCGGGTGACCGACGGAGATCTCGGTGCAGAGCGGTCCGAGGACGTCGCCGGCATCGGCGAGCACGTCGGACACCGGGTCGTCGCCGCAGAAGAGGCTGAGGCCGTCGCCGGCGTCGAGCTCCTGGGTGTGGGCGAACAGCGGGGTCGAGACCCGCACCGTCGGGCTGTGCGAAGCGCCCTCGGTGGAGGCGTCACCCCGGTGGTACACGACCTCGGCCGACGAGGCCTCGACCTCGATGGTGGCGAGGGCGGTGCCGTCGGGCATGAAACCGGGCAGCAGGCTGATGTGGGCACCCTCGTCGACGGCCCGTGAGGTGAAGGTGGAGGCGTCGCCGACCGTGGCACCGGTGGCGGTGCCGAGCCGCACGTCGACGAGCTGACCGTCGGTGAGACGATCGAGCAGATCGGCGAGCGTGTCGCTCACGTCGAGGCTGGGGACGACGTCACCCGTGCCGAGCACGTCGTCGAGCGTGGCGTTGAGGGTTCCCGCGGCTTCGGCCACGACGGGGTCGACCTGATCGTCGACGGCGCCCTCGACTTCGTCGGTGATCTCGCGCACGGTGCCGAAGGTCTCGTCCATCACGGGCGCCAGCTTCGGCACGTCGAAGAGAGCGGCGATGACGTCGGCGCTGGCGATGCGGAGGTCGGCGAGCGACCCGAGTCCGGTGGCGGTGAAGATCTCGTCGACGCCGTCGACGTCGGCCGCGCCACAGGCGACGGCCGCGTCCACGTTGAGGATGCCGAACACGTCGCCGAGCTGCGGGACGGCGCAGCCCTCGTTCGACTCGCCCATGCCGGCCGCGACCATGGTCGCCTCCTCGAGGGTGGCGCCGATGCCGGCGGCCGAGACGCTGATGTCGTCGTGCACCGGGTCGACCTCGGCGCCGGCGACACCGGCGCCCAGGGTGACGCCCTGACCCTGCACGGTCACGTCGAGCGTGCGGGCACGAGCAGAACCGCCGTAGTGCTCCGACTCGACGCTCGAGTCGGCGGAGGCGGCGGGAACGCTGATGGTGAGTGCGAGCAGGGCGGCTGCGGCAGCGCCCAGGATGCGAACCTTCATGCGGTCTGGATCTCCCTCTCCGGTGGACGGGGCCCGATCGGGCTAGTCCCTTCGAGTTACAGTGTGAATAACCACTCTTCGCCTGGCTAGGGCTACTTAGCGCGCGAACACGTCGAAATTGGGACGGATCTCGGCCCGCGCCCGAGCCGTGGCGGTACCGACGAATCCGGCGATTCGGACAGACCCTGACGAGCCTGTCGGTTCGCCATCAACGGTGACCTCGACCGTGACCAGCCGTCCCGTGCAGTCACATCGGTCCGGGTCGAGACGGGCGCCGTTGGCGGCCGCGGTCTCGACGGCCGCGGCAACGGCGGCATCGGCGCCCCGTCCGAGGGCCAGGGCGTCGGCCGCTGCGAGCGCGGCCGCGTCGGCAGCCGCGTCCGCCCGTGCCTGCGCGACCGCATGAGCGCCCAGGCGCCCCACCTGGACCACCAGCGCCATGGCCACCGCACCGATGACCACGAGCAGCAACAGGACCGACCCCCGTTGTGCTCCGATCCGGGGCGGGCCACCGGACGGGTTCGCGTCGTCGCTCACCGCTCGACCCGCATCACCGCAGAGGCGGTGAGCATCGGCTCGGGCACGAGGGCACCCACCAGTGGGACATCCGTGGGAGCGCGGTAGGTGACCCTCACCTCCACGGGGTCGCCGACCGGTCCCCGCTCGACGACCTCGACGTCGGCACCCTCGATCACCCGTCGGCCGGCGAACAACGCCCGCCGGGGGTCCGGATCGACGGCGGCGGCGCGCGCCGCCTCGCGCGCGGCGTGGACGACGGCGACCTGGTCACGCACCAGCAGGCCCGCCTGCACCACCGCCATGAGCAGGAGCAGCACCAGCGGGAGGAGGAGGGCGAACTCCACCGTGGCCTGGCCGCCGTCGCCGCGCGCGTTCACGGTGTGATCTGCTTGACGACCCGGTCGAAGAGCTTCTCGATCAGGTCGGTGCCCCGAACCCACCCGATGAGGAGACCGGCGACGGCGGCGACGCCGATCATGACGAGGGCGTATTCCACCGTCGCCTGGCCCCGCTGCGGGGAGACCAGGCGGGCGTGGATGGTCACGAGCAGACGGCGCAGTGCGGCGACGATCCTTGCGAGCCGGACGATCATCAGATTCCTCCTGTCAACGTTTCGCGAAACGAACGATCAATAGGTCGTGGAACGGCGTCCGCGCCTCGGTCACCCGGGCGATCCGGCCAGCAGGGCCGGGACCACACCGAGCAGCACGAAGGCGGGGAGCACGAGGAAGACGAGGGGGAAGAGAAGCCGAACCGGCACCGTCCGGGCGCGTGCCTCGGCGGCGCGGCGCAGGGCTTCGCGCTCATCGCGGGCCAGACGTCCGAGCGCAGGGCCGACCTCGGTGCCGAGTTCGGCCGAGGATTGAAGGATGCGGGCCACGCCACGGAATTCGGGCACCCGACGCCGGGCGTCGTCGAGTGCCTCGCGAAGCGAGAGTCCGGCGTCGAGGTCGGCGACTACCCGGCGCACCTCCATTCCGGCCTCGCCCTGAATCCACGGGGAGGCGTGGCGCAATGCCCCGGCGGGAGGGAGCCCGGCGGTCACCCCCATGCGGACCAGCTCGGCCAGCAGCGGGACGGCGCCGCGTCGTTCGAACGCGATCCGACGGGCTCGCCGGTGACGACCGAGGCGCGCTCGAACGCCGGCCAGGTCGGCAAGGAACGGCCAGGGAGCGGGTCGCCTCGGCGCCGGATCGAGTCGGCGGAGCATCGAAGATCTCCGGCGGCCACGCAACAGCCATGCCGCCGACACCCCGAGCCCCACCACGAGCAGAGCCACGATCACGGCACGGACAGGATGCGGCGCATCCACCACACGCCCAGCACTTCACATCCCACACCACCCACCAGCGCGACATTCCCGATCGGGTCGACCAGGAGCACGCGGGCACTCTCGGGGGCGAGCACGGCGCCGAGCACGAGCGACGCCGGCGCCAGCGACGCCAGCACGGCGGCCGACGCTCGCCCCTGAGCACCCTGGGCGTGGGTCTCCGCTCGAGCATCGACCTCGGCCCGCAATGCCTCCGCGACCCCCTCGAGCGCGTACGCAG
>CAZTOV010000002.1:60150-102171 GCA_964615175.1 uncultured Burkholderiales bacterium | reverse complement strand
GCTCGACCTTGATCACCTCGGCCCCCATGTCGGCGAGGTGCAGGGTGATGGCGCCCGGACCCAACAGCGAACTCTCGATCACCCGCACTCCGTCGAGCAGGCCCGTTCCCATGCTTCCTCCCGTACCGTTCCCGAATTCGGGACCTTGACTGCTGCCATCACGCAGTAGAGAGGCCAAGTTTGCTGAGCGGGCCGGCTGGAGAGAGAACCGGGGAACGTCCAGACCTGCGTCTCGGCGCTACCGCGGTACGCCGACCGGTTCCCGGTCCACGGCCGGCGGCGGGGGAGGTGGGTGGGCGAACGTCGGTGGAGGTGGGGGTGGCATCCGCCGGCGCCGCTCCCGACGCCGGCGCACACCGATCACGACGAGCCCGACGGCGACCACAGCAAGGAGCGCGAGGCCGATGCGGCCCAGCACCGACACCCAGTCGACCGGGGCCTCGGCGGGGGCCGGCCAGCCGACCACGCTCGCATCCACGGTCTCGATGGGGACCGCCGCCGCGGGACCGTCGATCGTCCACACCGACACCTCGGTCAGCTCGGCACCGCTCTCGGGAGCCTCGACCCTCACGTATCGCAGCGCCGGGGAGCCCTCCGGAGCCACCCAACCGCTCGCCGCGGGCGTCGCGCCCGACCAGTCATACGGGGTCTCGGAGCCGCCTGAGAACAGGTCTCCGAGGGCCTCGGTGAAGGCGATCATCCCGTCGGCGAGGACGAGGCCGGGCAGGGCCGGCGTGACGAGCGCGCCGGCGAACGCCTTCGTGGCGTCAGCCGCGGGTTCGCCCGTGGGCTCCAGCAGTTCGAGCCAGGCCGAGGTGAGCGGCAGCTCTTCCGGGTACTCCTCGCCGCGCTGCTCGAGCTCCTCGACCGTCTCGGAGTCGGTGAACATCACCGGGCCGGTGGGGTGTGAGGACCACGAGCGGCCGTCGGTCGAGACCTCGACCGTGCACTGGCCACACCCGCGGACGGCGACGAGTGACGGTGTGACGGCGTGACCGAGGTCGATCACCGGGCTGCGACCCAGGGGCGCGATCGTCTCGACCGCGTCGAGTGCTCCATCGGTCAGCGGACAGGCAGAGCCGTCACAGGCGGCGCCGCGCGAAACGGGTTCGCCCGCGCCCCCTCGTACCGGAATGCGGGCCGATCGGTAGGCGAGGCGACCGGAGGCGTCGAGTGCGACCACGGACAGCCCGGCGACGAACCCTTCGAGGAGACGGCCGTCGATCCGGACGTGGCCCACCGGCGGGGCGAGCATGCCCCACACCAGGGACCCGTCGGGGCCCTCGGCCAGCACCAGGTGCCCCACCGGACTGGTCGACCTCGGCGGGTCGCCCCACCGGAGGACATTGGAGGTCTCGTCGGCGCTCACCTCGAGCGTGGGCCGCCACAGTTCGAGGGTGGGCAGTTCCACGTGGGTCTCCTGCACCACGAAGCGGGCGGCGGTCGTCGGCCCGGTCAGCTCGCCCTTGGCCGCGTCGGCGATGGCGGCGGCGTGCATCGCCTGGGCGCACGGACCTCCGCCGATGAACGCCCGATCGCAGTTGGTGGACGGCTCGTTGGTGTCGTGACCCTTCATCTCGAGCGCGAAACGCCCGTCGTCGGGACGCGTCTCGCGGTCGACCTTCCAGCAGGCGTCGGGCGCCCGCTCGTCGACACAGGCGAAGCCGAGATCGTGGAGCACGTCGAGCCGGGCACCCCCGTACTCGTCGGGCATCAGCGTCTTGCGGACCTTGACCCGGGCGTCGTCGACAGCTGCAGACGCGTCCGCCACCCGGCCCGAGATCGTGACGTCGGCGTCGGAGTCGACACCGGCGTTGTCCGTGCACGCTCCGGCCACGAGCGCGAAGAGGAGTATGAATGCCGCGAACCGCCTGCCCACGATCCCTGGAATCGGCTTCCAGGCCCCGCGACTTGAGACGTCGGAACAGGGGCTCCTCCCGCTCGTGAGGTTCACGTGGCGGAGGCCGAGTGCTATCGGCCGATGATCAGGGCGTCGAGGGCGACGGCGCCCTCGGGAAGCGCCACGAGCGGATTGATGTCGAGCTCGACGAGGCCGTCGCCGAAGTCGAGCGCGAGAGCCTGCACCCTCATGATCACGTCGACGAGCGCGTCGAGGTCGGCGGGCTGCGAGCCCCGGACGCCGGTGAGGAGCGGGAACCCCTTCACCTCGCGGAGCATCCGGTGGGCGTCGTTCTCGGTGAACGGGGGCACCCGGAACGTGACGTCTTCGAGGACCTCGACGAAGACGCCGCCGAGGCCGAACATCACGACGGGACCGAACAGGTCGTCGTGCGACACGCCGACCACGGTCTCGACGCCGCCCTCCACCTGCTCCGAGACCAGCAGCCCGTCGACGGGACGGCCCGACTCCAGCATCCGCTCGGCTGCCGCGCCGACCTCGTCGGCCGAGTCGAGCCCCACCGCGATCAACCCCAGGTCGCTCTTGTGGAGCAGCTCGCGGCCGTGGGCCTTCACCACCACCGGGTACCCGATGGCGTCGGCGGCCTTGACCGCCTCGTCGGCGTCGCCGACCGCCTCATCGCGCGTCACCGGCACCCCATAGGAGCGGAGCACCGCCTTGGCTTCGGGCTCGGAGAGCGCGCCGGCGGAGGTCCCGAGGAGCGCCCGGGCGGCGCCGACGTCGCCGGGTGTCGGTACAGGAGCGTCGAACGGCGACTCGTAGCCCCGGCGGAACTCGTGCCAGGTGAGGTAGTCGCGCACGGCGGCGACGCAGTTGGCGAAGCTGCGGAACACCGCCACCCTCGACGACTTCAACAGGATGTCGCGGTAGGGCGACTCGTCGCCGACGGGCGATCCCCAGATCACACATACCGGCTTGTCGGAGGTCTCGGCCACCTCGACGAGGTCGGTGGCGAGACGCTCGTCGATCGGGGGGACGGCGCCGGTGATCGGGCAGATCAGTACCCCGACGGCGGGGTCGGCGAGGATCGTGTCGAGGATCTTGCGCCCCCGCTCGTCGCCGGCGGGATGGCCGCCGTTGTCGACGGGATTCGAGACGGTCAGGTACTCGGGAATCCACTCGTGGAGGTGCCGCTGGGTGTGGTCGGAGAGTGTCGGTAGCTCGAGACCGGCGGCCGCGCACAGGTCGGCCATGTGGGCGCCGGTGCCGCCCGAGATCGAGTACACGCACACGCCGTCGGCGGTGGGCTCACCTGCCCGGGCGAACAACGCGGTCGTGTCGAGCAGCTCGTCGAGACCGTCGACCCGCACCACGCCGTGTTGACGGAACACGGCCGAGATCACGTCGTCGGTGCCGGTGAGGTGGCCGGTGTGCGACTTCGACATCGCCCGTCCCGCCTCGGTGCGCCCGACCTTCACGCAGACGATCGGCACGCCGCGGCGGATCGCGTGGTCGGCGGCGAGCCGCATCGTCCGGCCGTCCTTGAACCCCTCGATGTAGCAGGCGATGGCACCGGTGTCGGGGAGGTCGGCGAAGTAGCGGGCGAAGTCGGCGAACTCGAGGTCGGCCTCGTTGCCGGTGGGCGCCCAGTGCGAGAGGCGCACGCCGAGGTCCTGGCCCTGGAAGACCGGCCGCCCCTGGTGGCCGCTCTGGGTGATGAGGGTGATCGCCGGCCCGTCGAGGTCGTCGCGGAACAGCTCGAACGCGTTGAGGTTGGTGTTGGGACCGAGGAGCCGGGTGCGGCTGGCGGCGATCAGCTCCTCCACCCGGTGCTGGAGCGCCTCGCCCTCGTCCCCCACTTCGGCGAACCCGGCGGCGAAGACCACGGCGAAGGCCACCCCGGCGTCGACCACCTCCTCGAGCGCCCCGACGGCGTCGCCGACGAGGATGACCGCCACGTCGACGTCGGCCGGAACCTCCGCGATCGACGGATAGCAGTCGCGCTCGCCGATCCGGTCCCGCTTGGGATTGACCGGGTACATGGCGGCGCCCGAGCGATCGGCCCACTCGAGGAGCATCGAGAACACGAGGGTGTTGGGGCGCCCCGGCGTGTCGGACGCGCCGATCACCGCCACCGCGGCCGGCCGGAAAAACCGATCGAGGTCGACCGCTCGCAGCGAGCGCAGGGAGTCGGGAGCCATCACGGCCGGGAGCGTATCTGACGCCCCGTCAGATCCGGCACCCCACCCCCCTGCGAACTTTGGGGGCTTCACCCCCCTATCGGGGGTCGGGACGACAAAGAACGGGACTCATGCGAGGGGGCCGAAGCCGATGGGCATCGTGACGGCGGCGATCCAGCCGAGCCACGCCGCCTCGACGAGCGCGATGACGGCCACGTTGCGGCTGCCGGCGTAGATGGACGCCGACACCACCTCGACGAGCACGAAGATGGCGGCGAGGAACGGGATGATCACCACCACCACGAAGGGAAGGACGCCGGCGCCGGCGAGCACGAACAGGAGGAGCAGGATCACCAAGCGACCGAGGATCGACATCAGCGTCGACGCCAGGACGCTCCCCCGACGGATCAATGTGTGGAACGCCACCGTGAACGGCAGCGTCAGCGCCGCCATCACCGGCACCGTCAACAGCCGTTCGGGGGTGGGCACCAGGCGGTGGAACACCGGGCTGAGCGGCAGCATGAGCACGTAGACCGCAGCGACGGTGAGCAGCGCCGGCAGGATCGCCGGTCGCACGGTCTTGCCCACGTCGAGGCCCCGCCCGACCCACCGCTCGGGGATCGCCGGCACCCACTGCCGGGCGACCGCCACCCGGAGCAGGAGCATCAGCGCCCCGGCGACGACGAAGAACGACTGGAGCGAGTCGCCGGCTCGCAGTTCGACGAACCCTCCCGGCGGAGGTCCTGAGACGAACGGGGCGGCTGCGATCATCGCCACCGTGATCACCAGGAGCCCGCCCCAGGCTCCGGGCCGTGGCACCTCTTCGAGGGGCTGGACGAACCGGGCGGCCAACAACCCGACACCGGCGAGCATCACCAGCAGCACCAGCAGGTAGAGGGCCGCGGTGCCGAGCCTCGCGTCGACCCGGCCGTGCGTTACCTGCCGGTCGATGGCGAGGGATGCGTCCGTCCACTCGACGACGGTGTCGACGGTCTCGCCGCTCAGCAGCACCGTTCCGTGGTCGGTGCCGTCGATCTCGAAGAGCCCGACCGCGGTGCCCTCGCCGTGCGAGCCGGTCTCCGCCGGGGCGGCACCGGGCGGTTCGCCGGCCAACGCTTCGTAGGCATGCTCGATCTCGTCGTGGATCGGCTGGGGATCGTCTTCGGCGACCACGAAACCGACATTGGCCGGCTCGACCGGGCCGGTGATCGGCGCCGCGCCCGAGATGGGGACCACCGCGGCCGGACGGGGGTCGCGGTTCGCGAAGTCAAGGACGCCGGCAGCACCCATCGAGTGGCCCATGACCACCAGACGCCGGGAGTCGACCCGCGGCGAATCCTCCACCCAGTCGACCACCGCGGTGAGGTCGTCGCGTAGCTCCTCGTTGCCGTTGTGGAACGGCTGCCGATTCGAGCCGTGGCCCCGCCAGTCGAAGCTCACCACCGCGTACCCGTGGGCCACCAGGCTGCGAGCGAGCGGAGACATGATCGCCCGGTCGACGGCGAAGCCGTGGGCGAGCACGACCACCGGCGGTCGTTCCCCCTCGGGGCGCGGGTCGGGGAGCTGCTGGAAGTCGCGGTCGACCTCGCCGGGGACGTAGAGCGTCGCCGGGATGCCGTCGCCGATGGTGATGCCCACGTGGGGCGGCCCGTCACGATCCTGCCCGGCCAGGCGCATGGCGAGGAGCCCGCCGAGTACGAAGGCCACGACGAACCCCGCGATCGCCACCCGTCGCCGATTCACCGCCATGGCCAACATTGTCGCCCACCGACTCCCGCCCGGCGGCGGAATTCCCGCATTCTTTGCTTTCCCGACCACCGATAGAGGGGTGACGCCCCCAAAGAAGCGGGGTCAGGGGGGCACTACAGTCCCGAGGCATGGAGATCGGAGTGTTTGCCCCCATCACGAGTTGGCAGCCGGCCGGCGACTACCTGAAGCGCCTCGGCCCGGCGATCGAGGAACGCGGCTTCGAGTCGGTGTGGCTGCCTGAGCACGTCGTGCTGTTCGACGACTACGAGTCGGAGTACCCCTACGCCGACGACGGCCGGATCCCGGCACCGCCCGAGGCGGGGATGGCTGAACCCTTCACCGCCCTCACCTACCTCGCTGCCGTCACCGACACCCTGCGTCTCGGCACCGGCATCTGCCTCCTCCCCCAGCGCAACCCCGTCTACACGGCCAAGCAGGTCGCCGACCTCGACTGGCTCTCGGGCGGCCGGGTCGAGCTGGGCGTCGGCGTCGGATGGCTCGAGGAGGAGTTCGACGTCCTCCAGGTGCCGTTCTCCAACCGGGGCACGCGGGCGAACGAGTACCTCGAGATCCTCCGCACCCTGTGGACCGACGACGTATCGTCGTTCGACGGCGAGATCTACCCGCTCCCGGAGTGCCGGATGTACCCGAAGCCGGTGCAGGACCCGGTCCCCGTGCACGTCGGCGGCGAGAGCGACGCCGCCCTGCGCCGGGCCGCCCGGCACGGCCAGGGGTGGTTCGGCTTCAACCGGGTGCCGGGGGACGTGCCCGAGCGCGTCGAAACGTTCGAGAAGCTCCTCGCCGAGGAGGGGCGCTCACGCGACGACGTGCAGATCACCATCTGCTCCTACTTCCACGGGCTCACCGCCGACATGGTGAAGGAGTACGCCGAGGTCGGTGTCGATCGGGTGATCGGCATGCTCGTAGCGATACAGCCCGACGACGTCGAACCGGCGCTCGACGGGCTCACCCCGTGCGTGGAGGCGGCCCAGTAGGGCTGACGCCCGACCAGGTCCCGACCAGGTCAGGCCGCGACCGCGTACGCCACCCGACGGCGGCGCCAGGCTTCGTGCACGAGAACTCCGGCACCTGCCGCGACGAGAGCCCCGGCGACCCCGAGGAGCCAGGTGGGGGCACCCGCACCGCTGTCCGGTGCCACCAACGGCGCGCCGTCGGCCGGTTCCATGCGGAAGACGAGCCCGACTTCCTGAAGCACCGCGGGCGGGGTGTCACCGTTGACCTGCGGACGAGCCACCACCGCGGCGGTCCGCTCGGTGGGCGCCAGACGGTTGGGCGCGGCGACGTCGACCGTCACGACTCGACGCTCACCGGGTCGCAACACGATCGTGGTGTCGCGGAGTCGAATCCACTCGGCCGGTGCCGGATCGCCGCCGAGTCGGGGCGTACCCGACTCCTCGACCGTCGCGGCGGCCGCCCGCAACTGCAGTGTGAGGTCGGCGTCGGTCTTGTTCCAGACCCGGAGTGCGACCTCCGTGGTCTCGCCGGCCCTCAGGTCGACGGGAACACCCGCCCCCTTCGACGGATCCCGGTCCACGGGTTCGATCCCGAAGCTGGTGGTCTCGATCGCTCCTGCCGGCGTGGCCGTGGTGAGGAGCATCCCCGCCACGGCCGCCGCGATCGTCACGAACGCTGCCTTCCGCACGACCGGCCTCACTCCAGGCCGGTGACGACCAACGTACCCCGGTACGTACCACCGGAAGCGCCGTCGGGCACCGTGAGATCGAGTTCCGGGAACGACAGGTAGGTGCCGGCCTGGGCGAGCAGGTCCGCGCCGGTGAGCGACTGGAGCGTGGCCGTCGTGCTGTTGACCACTGTCGTGACCTGGGCAGAGGTCAGCAGATCCCAGGTGACGCCCACCACACTGCGCAAGGCGCTGGTCAGCACGCCGCTGTCGATCTTCTGGGTGACGGTGAGCCCCGACAACAGCGTGTTCAGCCGGCTCTCCACGTTGGTGAGCACGGTGGCGTCGCTCACCGCCGAACCCGAGATGAGCTGGTAGCTGGTCGCCGCCGGAGCCCCTGATGCCGCAGGGTCCGACGCGCCCACACCATCAAACGAGGGGTTGGTGAACGCCCCGTTCTGCGGGTCCTGCGGAAGCAGCGGCAGGCCACTCAGATCGTTGAGGTCAACGGGCAGGTCGACGGTCTGCAGCTCTCCGGTGATGTCGCCGGCGTTGATCGTGCAGGCACCGCCCACCATCACCAGGCTCAGGGTCGAGCAGATCGTGCTGTCGGTGATCGTCGAAACGGTGTCGTACACGGGCTCCACCAGTACCTGGGGATCCTGCACGTTGAGCGGGTCCGCCGCGTCGTCCACCGACACGTTGTCCGAGGTGATCGCATCGTCGAAGTCGAGCGACCCCCCGTCGTCGAAGTAGAGGTTGGTCATGCTCGCCGACACCGAGAACCCGGTGCGGTCCATCGTGGTGTCGACCACCCGCACGCGGAAGGGCAGCGACCGGGCGTTGCCGAAGTCGAGTTCGGAGAGCGACTGGCCGGCGAGGTCTTCGACGTGGAGCGCCCGGCTCCCGCCGACGTTGTCGACGGCCACGTCGACGTCGACCTGGGCGCCCGCCGGCGCGATGGCGGCGGCGCCGAGCGTCACGGTGGCCGTCACGGCGGCGATGGCTGTACGCGAGATGCGATTCATTCGACTCCCACTTCCCAACGACGCCGAACCCGCTGCGCGATCGCAGCCAGGATCATGAGCGCCGATCCGATGATCATCAGAGGGGAATCGAGACCGGTGACCGGGAGCATCTCGTCAGTCGTCCGAGCCGGCGCGTGAGCGCTGCTGTCGACCTGGACGGACACATCCACGGCTTGGGCCCTGATCCCTTCCATATTTCACGCATCGGCGCGACAACCGCATCCCAACAGAGGCTGGACGTGTCATTCCGACCAGCCCGATCGGGCTAGTCATTGAACGGCGGGAAGGTCAGTGAGCTGAAGCCCAGAGCGCCTCGAGGGCACGGGCGGTCTCACCCGGACGCTCGATCGGCCACCAGTGGCCGCAGCCCTCGAAGACCCGTGACCCGGCCCCCCGGGTCTCGGCGAGCGCGCCGGCCTGAGCGGCGCCCGCATAGAGGTCGTCGGCGCCCCAGATCGCCAGGCCCGGAACCGAGGTCCGCGGTGGATCGGAGAACCACTCGACCCCGACGTCCACGGCCGACCGGTAGAGGGCGAGGATGCACGCCTTCATCCGGTCATCGAGGTGCTCGCTGATCACGGCCGCGGCCTCGTCGTCGAGCCCGAGCCCGGAAGCGCCGGCCCGGAACGTCTCGGGGGTGAACGCCTCCATCACCTCCTCGCCGACGCCAGGCGTCTGCCAGAGCGAGGCGACCTGGTGCCAGGGCTCGTCGGCGGTGAGCGGCGCCGAACCGAGCGCCCACGTGCGCACCAGGTCGGGCCGGGTATCGACGAGGCGAAGGGCGAGGATGGCGCCCCAGTCGTGGGCCACCAGGTCGACCGGCTCGCCCACGGCCTCGACCTCGCCGACGACCCAGTCGAGGTACGCCTCCTTGGTGGCAGCGAAGTCGTCGGGGACCGCACACCCGAAGCCGGGTAGGTCGGGAGTGGCGACGTCGTCACGCTCCACGAGTTCGAGCACGCGACTCCACACCCGGTGCGTGTCGGGAACCCCGTGGACGAAGAAGCCGGGCATGTTCCTAGCCCGCCGACATCTCGTCGGCTCCTGTTTCTGCCCCGCCGACATCTCGTCGGCTCCTCCACAGGATGGGGGCCCCTGCCCCATCCGTGGCCGTCCGAGCACCACACGTCGGATCGCTCATCACGCGCGCCTACGAAAGCCCGCCGACATCTCGTCGGCTCCGGCGACATCGGGGGTCCCCATCGGAACCTCCGGTTCCGATGGGGGTTGGGGTGGGGCCCCTGCCCCACGCCTGGCCGTCCGAGCACCACACGTCGACCCGTTCATCACCCGAGCCTACGAGAGCCCGCCCACCAACTCCTCGACGAGCGGCTGGGCGTCGTCGGGCGCCTCGATGTCGAGCGTGAGATCGCCGCCGTCGGCGCGGACGTCGAACTCGAAGAACGAGCAGCAGGCTTTCTCGGCTTCGGCCAGGGCACGAACCCGGCGCTCGAGGTCGGGCGTGTGCGGGAAGTGGACGCGCGCCCCCCGGTCGGTCCGCTGCGGTGGACCGGCGGCCTCACCGATCAGCGAGCGCCACTCGCCGAGCCGGTGCACCGCCTCACCGGGCGTGAGGCTGCATGCGATGGGCTCCTCGGGGGTCACGGGGATGAGGCGTCGCTCGGTCATCGGGGCCATCCAACCACGACGGGACCGGCGCGTCACACGCGGTGTGCCCGACTTCACCGCCGCGGATGCGGGATTCGCCGCCCTCCCACGGGTATGATCGACTCAATCAAACGTTTGTTGGAGACCGACAGACCCGAGAAGGAGTGACCTCGACATGTTGCGACGCTGGTGGGAACGTCGAAACGCCCTCAAAACCCTCCAAACCGTACCGCTCTTCGATGCATGCTCCCCCGCCCAGCTCCAAGCGATCGACCGCCTGGTCACCGAGGTGCGCGTGCCCGAGGGCCGCGAGCTGGTCCGCCAGAGCGAGCGGGGCCTCGATTTCGCCATCGTGGTCGACGGCCGGGCCGACGTGGTACGCGACGGAGTGCGGGTGGCCCGTCTCGGACCGGGCGCGTACTTCGGCGAAATGGCGCTGCTCGACGATGGCCCGCGCACGGCCACGGTGGTCGCCTGCACGCCGATGCGGCTCTACGTCATGCACCGGATCGAGTTCGACCGGCTGCTCGAGCTGGTCCCTGCGATCCGCGACCACGTGCACGCCACGGCCGCGCAACGCCGTCAGCCCGTCGCTGCCTGAGCGGATCCCGACCTCGCACCGTGCCCTCACCGGCACGCCACGCGACACGACGCACGTGCGAAAACGTTCGCGCACCCTCCGATGGTCGTGAGTAATGGGGGTGAAGAGCACATGAGGCTCTCCACCAACCAGACGCGTGACCCCGGGAGGTCAACCACATGAAGAAGTTCATCGCACTGCTGTTCGCCGGCGCCATCACGTTCGGCTTCGGCGCCGGCATCGCTCAGGCCGACCACACCGAAGGTTCCGGTGGCCCTGAGGGATGTGAAACGACCCAGCCCGAAGCGCCGGGTGAGGACACCAGCGCCCACGGTGAGATCTGCTCCGGTGACGTCGACGGCGACGGCAGCTCGGACGTGTACGTGGGTGGGAACGTCGAGACCCTCTGCGGTGAGGTCTGGGTCGCCGGCACGAACGTCGCCAATAGCGACGACGATGATCCGACCACCGTCAACGAGGAAGGCGCGGCGCTCAACAACGTCGACGAGTGCGCCTGATCGTCGACTGACTGCCTGGATCATCCAGGCACCGAACCAGGCAAGGGGGCCGCTCCGGCGGCCCCCTTGCGCGTCAGCAATCGGTTTCTTCGCGCACCCCTGGCGAATCCCCCGTAATGGGGGGTGAGGCGGTCGCAAACCACCCGCCGTCACCGAGCACGACGTTGCCCACGTCGACCCGACCAACTGGAGGTCATCCGACCATGAAGAAGCTCATCGCACTGCTGTTCGCCGGCGCCCTGTCGCTCGGCACCGCTGCAGTCCTCAACCCGGCGGCGGCCAACGACTGCCCGCCCCAGGACACCGACCCGTCCGACCAGTCGATCTCCCTGCAGACCGACGCCGGCGGCCTCTGCGCCGAGGGCGACCCCGGGACGCAGACCGGCCACATCTGGGCCGACGGCAACGAGAGCAACCCCGGGCCGGCCGGCGGCTACGTGTCGCTCGACAGCGACGACGGCCTCTGCGCCGACGACAACGGTGGTCCTGACGAGGGCGGCAACTCGCCCACCTGCCAGGAAACTCCGTAACACCCAGCCCACCGAGCCGGCGGCTGCAATCGCCACAGAGCGGCCGCCGAGCGAACTGGAACAGGGGCGCCTCCCCCCGGGGCGCCCCTGTTCTCGCGTTCGCACAGAACAACGAGACCAACGACGACGGGGCGCTCCGAAGAGCGCCCCGTCGTCGTGCATCGGGGGATGCGAACGTGGTGCGGAGCTACGGCGCGAACTCGGGTTGCCGGGCCATGAACCAGAGGTGGGTGCGCTCCAGCCCCTCGCGCAACCCCAGCCGCGGGTTCCACCCCAGCTCGCGCTGAGCCAGGGTGATGTCAGGACAGCGCTGCTTGGGATCGTCGACAGGAGCATCCTCGAACACGATCTCCGAACCGGAGCCGGTCACGTCGACGATGGTTCGGGCCAGGTGGAGGACGGTGTGCTCTTCGGGATTGCCGATGTTCATCGGTCCCACGTGACTCGACTCGAGGAGTGCGAGCAGACCCTCCACCTCGTCCTCCACGTAGCAGAAGGAGCGGGTCTGGGCGCCGTTGCCGTGCACCGTGATCGGCTGGTCGTCGAGAGCCTGCTCGAAGAAGTTGGGGATCGCCCGGCCGTCGCCCGGACGCATGCCGGGCCCGTACGTGTTGAAGATGCGGGCGATCTTCACGTCGAGGCCGTGACTCTGGTGGTAGGCCATCGCCACCGCCTCGGCGTAGCGCTTGGCCTCGTCGTAGACGCCTCGGGGCCCCACGGGGTTCACGTTGCCCCAATAGGTCTCGGGCTGGGGACTCACCAGCGGATCGCCGTAGACCTCGCTGGTCGACGCGAGCAGGAAGCGGGCGCCCTTCGACCGGGCGAGACCGAGCGTGATGTGGGTGCCGAACGACCCGACCTTCAGTGTCCGCAGCGGGTGTTCCATGTAGTCGCGGGGGCTGGCGGGGCTGGCAAAGTGCAACACGGCGTCGACCCGGCCGTCGACGTGCAGGTAGTTGGTCACGTCGTAGTTCATGAACGTGAACGCCGGATGGGCGTACAGGTCCTCGAGGTTGTCGGCACGCCCCGTGAGGAGGTTGTCGATGGCGACCACCTCCCAGTCACGGTGCAGCAGCGCCCGGCACAGGTGTGATCCGAGGAAGCCCGCTCCCCCGGTGACAATCGCTCTCGGCATCAGCGTCCGACCCCCCGGTATCCGAACCCGATCTGGCGCATCCGCGACGCGTCCAGCAGGTTTCTTCCGTCGACGATCTGGTCTCCCCGCATCGCCTCGGCGACGCGCGTGAAGTCGGCCCACCGGAACTCGTCCCATTCGGTCAGCACGGCGAGCACGTCGGCCCCCTCGCATGCCTCGTAGGCGTCGGCCACGACGCTGACGTCGCGCAGGCGCTGTGAGGCTTCTTCGCCGGCGACCGGGTCGTAGGCACGCACCCTGGCGCCCCGAGCGGCGAGTGCGCCGACGATCTCCATCGCCGGTGAATCGCGGAGGTCGTCGGTGTTGGCCTTGAACGTGAGGCCCCACACGGCGACGGTCGCACCAGCGAGGTTCCCCTCGAGAGCGTTGACGATCTTGGCGGTCACGCGCGCCCGCTGGGTGCGGTTGACCTCCTGGGCCGCCAGCAGGGGTGGAAGCTCGACCCCCATCTCTCGGGCCGTGAAGGTCAGGGCGGAGACGTCCTTGGGGAGGCACGACCCTCCGTAGCCCGGCCCCGGCTTCAAGTAGTGGGAGCCGATGCGCTGGTCGTAACCCATACCCAAGGCGACGTCGTGGACGTCGGCGCCGGCCGCTTCACACAGCGCCGAGATGGCGTTGACGAACGAGATCCGCGTGGCGAGGTACCCGTTGGCGGCGTACTTGATCAGCTCGGCCGACGCCAGGTCGGTCACGAGGGTCGGCGAGTGGACGTCGCGGTAGAGGTCGGTGATCGTCACTGCGGTCGACGGGTCGTCGCACCCGATCACGATCCGGTCGGGCTTGAGGAAGTCGCGCACAGCCGAGCCCTCACGGAGGAACTCCGGATTCGACGCCACCCGCGCCTCGGTGGCGCCCGCTTCGTCGAGGAGGCGCTGAATACGCCGGGCCGTCCCCACGGGCACCGTCGACTTCGTGACCACGACAGCGCCGGGACTCAATTCGGGAGCGATCTCGCGCACCGCCGCGTCGAGGCACGAGAGGTCGGCGGCCCCATCGTCGCCTTGGGGTGTGGGCACCGCCAGGAACACCACGTCGGCACCGGCGGCGGCGAGCGCCGCACCCACCACGAAGCGGAGCCGCTTCGTCTCGACACCCTCGGAGACGAGGACCGGAAGGCGCTCCTCGAGGATGGGCAGCTCGCCCTTGTGGAGGCAGCGCACCCGCTCCTCATCGATGTCGGCGCAGGTCACGTCGTGCCCCAGATGGGCCAAACAGGCCGCCGTGGTGAGGCCGACGTACCCGGCACCGATGACGCCAACCGTGCTCATCGTTCTCCCCACACCCGACGCGGCGACGGGTCGCGTCCGCTCCTCAACATTCCGCATTCGGACATTGCTCACGTTCTTGCCAGAAACGTCAGGTTTGTGATAGATCTGATGACGACGGTCGGATCATTCCTCCATCGACGTGCGTCCGCGGCAGGCAGGATGTGGCGCACGTCACGTCGAAGCCACCACCGTCAGGGCACGGGCAGGCGTTCGGGGGGAGCACGGGCGAGTGGCAGACGGGCGGGACGCCAGCGGGTTCGAGGGTGACCTCTGGCTGCTCGACGATCCGGCGATTCCGCCGACGGCGTCGATGACCTCGGTGTCGGCCGAACTCCGGGCGCGACACGCCGCCGGGTCGGGGGTGGAAAGAACCCTTCGAGTTCCCACCGATCTTTTTTCCGAATCGGTGGATTTTTCGCGCGACCTCCGCCCGCGAGAGGTGTGGACGGGGTGGGCACAGCCCGACGCTGCACCGAGGGGGGACGTGAAGACCGAAGCGGAGATCCGCCACTTCAACGGTGATCGTGCAGACGGAAACGGGTTGCGAGCCCGGTCTCCGTCCACCACCGTCGAGATCGACCTCGATCTCGAGGAGGCCTGGGAACACCGGGCCGAGCTGACCGAGATCTGCCGCCGCATCGTCGGCGACCCCGCCATCGCCGAGGACGTCGTCCAGGAGACCTACCTCCAGGCCTTCCGCAACCGTCACAAGCTCGAGCAGCGCGACGGCCTCATGCCGTGGCTGGTCACGGTGGCGAAGCGGCGCAGCCTCAACGAACTGCGCCGACACAAGTACTCGACGCCGGTCGACGAAGTCCCCGAACGTCGCGTCGACCCGACCGACGACCCTGCCGCCACCGTCGCCATCGGCGACGAACTCGACCGGGTCACGTCCATCCTGGACACCCTGACCGACCGTGAACGGGAGCTGCTCACCCGCCAGGTCTACGAGGGCGCCACCCTCGCCGAGCTGGCCGACGAGGAGGACTCCACCCCGGCTTCGGTCCGGTCGGTGCTCTCCCGGGCCCGCTCGAAGATCAAGGCCGCGGTGAAGGACTCGGCTGCTCGCGTGTTGGCGCCGGTCGCCGCCGTCACCGACTGGGTCCGCAACCATGCAGGCAACGTGCACCACCGGTTGAACCAGACCGCTCCGGTGCTGCCCGCCGGACACGAGAAGCTCACCGAGATGATCGTCGCCGGAGCGGCAGGGGTCGCCCTGCTGCTGTCCACCACCCTCCCCGGCCCAGCACCGGAACCGGCGCATGCGGGTCCTGACGTCGCCGGGGCCTCGACGCTGCCCCAACAGCCGGCGATGGTCTTCGAGTTCGGCGGCGGCTTCGCCGCCGGCGCCGTCGTCGCCGGTTCCTCCCTCTCCGACGGTCTCGGCGCCATCGGCGACGCCGGCGCGACGGAGAGCGAGTCGTCCGCTGATTCCGGCACCGCCGACCCGACCGACTCGCTGCCCGGCGCTCCGGAAACCGGCGACACCGACCCCGTCGGCGACACCGATCCTCTCGGCGGGACCACGTTGCCGCCGGCGCCCGACACCGACGACGACCTCGAGACACCGGACACCGGTGACGACCTCGACCCGGGCACCGACGACCTGACCGGCGACGGTGATGACGACACCTCCCCCAACGGCCTCCCCACGCCGGATGCCGAGGAGGCGTCGGAGACGGTCAAGCAGACGACGGACGACACGGAGCAGGCGATCGACGAAGGCGAGGCGGCCATCGACGCCACCACCTCCGAGCTGGAATCGGACGAACCCCCCGATTCCCCTGTCGAGTAGCAGGAACTCTCAGCGCCGCGGCGAACCCACCTACAGCACCACCCGTTCACGAGGACCCATGCACCACCCACGGCAACCCCGACGTATCCGCCGCCTCTTGGCACTTGCTCTCGCCGTGGCCGTGATGGCCCCACTCGCGCTGACGTCGACCGTTTCTCCGGCGGCCGCCACGGATACCGGGCTGCACGGGATCGGTCCGGGCTCCCCGCTCCTGATCGATCGCCCCCAAGACACAGGTGGCACCTTCGGGTGCACCGCCAACTTCATCTGGCAGTCGGGGTCGACGAAGTATCTGGGCACCGCCGGCCACTGCGTGACCCAAGGGAACGGCACCGCCGCCACCCGCGTCCGGGTGTGCGCCACCAACTGCGTCCTCGGCGCCTTTACCAACACCCTCCACGAATTCACATCCAGCGCGGGTCTGGTCGAGCTGTGCGGCCCCAACACGTCGTCGTGCTCGTTCCCGGTTCGAGTAAGCGGAGGCGTCGGCAGCGATTTCGCGCTCATTCCCCTGCGCTCGGGGTTGGACCTCCGGCCCGAGGTGCCGATCTTCGGCGGGCCGGACGGAACCGACACCGTAGGCATCGGCGACGCGCTCTGCATCTACGGCGGCGGGCTCGGTGTCGGCGAGACCATCGCCACCAAGGGCCGGCCCATCGTGGGTCTGTCGTCGACCAGCAACGCCTGGCACGGGTACGGCCCCACCGCCATCGGCGACTCCGGTGCTCCCGTCATCGACTGCACCAGCACCGCCGCGGTGGGCATCCACACCCACGGACCCTGCCTCAGCCCCCCGTCGACCTCCTGTGGAACCACCATCGCCCGCGCCACGGCGCTCGCTTCGAGCCAGGGGCTCTCGATCAGCATCGTCGAGCCCTAACCCGAGCCCGCGCTCGCTCCCAGGGTCTTCGAACTTCCGACGCGACGCGTGGTCCACCCGCGTGTGGAGAGGGTGGTACTCGCTGGCTGGGGTTCGGGTCATCCGTCGATCCCGACGGAGCCCGACAGCAAGTGAGTTCCCGACGTGGCGGCCACCGGAGGAGCACCGCTTCTGTGTGGCCGCCACGTCATCGAACTGCGACGGGATCCACACTCCGAGCGCCACGCACTGACGTGGCATGATGCTTCATGCTCCGGCGAACCTCGAAGCGAACGCGGGTCACAGTGTCGGCGGTTGTCCTCGCGCTCGCGGTCGGGGCGCTCACCTTCGTCCTGGTGGTTGCGGACGACGATCCGTCGGGACAGGAGGTCGTCCTCACCGACGACTTCTCGCTCGCCGTCCCCGACGGCTGGGATGACATCGAACGGGCGCCGCTCCGAACCTCCGACGCCGCGTATCCCTACGTGCAGGCCGCTCCCGACCTCGATGCCTACCAGAACACCGCCGACGGCCCCGGCCTCGAAGCGGTCCTCGTCGACGGGCTGGGGCACGCCGACGTGGAATCACTCCTCGAAGCCACGATCGAGCGTCTCGACGCCGCCCGCGAATGCGCGCCGGGACCCCGGCAGCCGTTCGCCGAGCGCTCCTTCAGGGGTGTCCTGGCCACCTACCGGGATTGCGGTACGGCGGGCTCGGAGCTGTGGCTGCTCGTCGCGGCCACGCCCGACGACGAGCGCGTCGCGGTCCTCGGGATGAGGGGTGGGTCGGAGGCCGAACGCGAGCGAGCCATCGAGGCCCTCACGCAGCCCGAATAACCCTCCGGGCGGTCCTCGACCGCTGCTCCCACCCGTACGGAATCACGACCGGCGCGGCAACGGGGGCCCACGCCGCCCGCGCCCACACGATGGCGAGCGCGAGACACAGCGTTCCGAGCAGGACGCTGGGGAACGCGAGGGCGTCGCCGGTGTGCACGCCCCGTCCGGGGGCCAGGGTCACCGCCGTCGGCCCGAGCTTCATCGAAAACACGACGTGGACGGCGAACGCGAAGTAGGTCACCGCCATGGCGAGACTGGCGATGGCCGCGATCACCGCACCCGCTCGGCTCTCCAGCCGGAGTCTTCCGCGAACTGCTCGAACGACGCGCATGACGCGGGAATCGACCCGCCCGAGGGCACCCTTGACCCACGCCACTGCACGAAACGGTCAAACCACTCAACCCTCCCCCGAGCGCGACCTCAGATGGATCGGGGTGAGGAACACGTAGAACCGGATCGATTCCGGCGTCATCGGCCGAGCCCGAGAAGGAGACCAACGGGTGAGCGAACTCTCAGGTCGTCGAGTGCTGGTCACCGGGGCATGTGGATTCATCGGATCCCACGTCGTGCATCAGCTGCTCGACCACGGCGCCGACGTCTACGCCATGTCACCATCGGTGTCGTCGGTGTTCCCGGAGCGGCTCGCCGCCGTCGCCTCCGAGGTCCGGCTCGTCGAGGCGAACATCACCGACCGCGCCGCCATGGACCACGTCGCCGCATCGGTGCGCCCGGAGTTCGTCATCCACCTCGCCGCCTTCACCCACGTGGGCAAGTCGTTCCAGCGGGTCGACGAGAACATCCAGTCGAACGTCCACGGAACCGTGAACCTTCTGCAGGCGCTCCACGGCGACTACGAGCGTTTCGTCTACACCGGGACCAGCGAGATCTACGGCGACGTCAGCGCGCCTTTCCGCGAGGACGGTCCGGTGAACCCGGTGTCCCCGTACTCCGTGTCGAAGTACGCCGGTGAGCGCTACTGCCGGATGTTCCACCAGGCCTACGACTGGCCCATCGTCTGCCTCCGCCCCTTCAACGCCTACGGCCCGGGCCAGACTCCCGATCGTGTGATCCCCGAGATCATCCTCACCGCCCTCCGCCGGAACGAGCTGAAGATGACGGAGGGCCATCAGACCCGCGAGTTCAACTTCGTCGGCGACCTCGCCGACGGCTTCATCCGCGCGCTGAGCGCGTCGGAAGCCGAGGGAGCAGTCGTCAACCTGGGGTGCGGCGAGGACGTGTCGATGCGCGACCTCGCCACCACGATCCTCGAGCTGATGGGCGATCCGATCACGCCGCGGTTCGGCGCCATTCCCTACCGCCCCACCGAGATCTGGCAGATGTACTGCGACAACACCAAGGCTCGGGAGCTCCTCGGATGGGAGCCGTCGGTCTCGCTCACCGAGGGCTTGAAGGAAACGATCGCCTGGTACGAGAGCGAGGTCGAACGGGGGAGCAACTTCCTGCTGTGAACATCAAGGCGTCGTCGCGCGAGCCGTCCTCCTCCGGCGCCGGCATCCCCCTCCCCAACACGTTCCTGATCGGCGCGGCCAAGAGCGGAACCACCGCCCTCGCCGAAGCGTTGCGGGCCCACCCCGAGATCTGCATGGCGAGCCGCAAGGAGCCGCATCACTATCTGTTCGAATCGCCCCCGGACTTCACCGGCCGCGACGACGATGGGGGCCTGGCCCGCTGGGCGGTCCCCGACGCCGCCACGTTCGCGTCGCTGTTCGACCACTTCGACGGAGAACCGATCGTCGTCGAAGCCTCGGTCTTCTACCTCTACCGCCCCGAAGCCATCGAGCGGATCGAGCGGGAACGGCCCGGAGCCCGCTACATCGTCATGCTCCGCGAGCCGGTGGCTCGGGCCCGCTCGGCCCACCGCCACCTGGTCCGGGACGGACGCGAACCCGAGTCGTTCTCACGGGCTCTCGAACTCGAGCCCGGACGCATCGCCGCCGGATGGGAGTACGGGTGGCACTACGTCGCGGTCAGTCGGTACGCGGAACAGCTCGACCGTCTCTTCGAGCTGGTCGAGCGCGACCGCGTCCACGTCGAGTTCTACGAACGTTTCGAGAGGGATCCCGTCGGCGTACAGGAACGGATCGCCGACTTCCTCGGCGTCAGCCGCCACGGCGTCCTCGCGCGGGTCCCCCGCGTCAACGTCTCGGGGGTTCCCCGTTCGAGGACGCTCCACCGCCTGCTCGACCAGCCCCGCGCGTACCTGCCGGACCGGGTGGTCGATCAGCTCGGGCGCATGTTCCGGCTGCGTGGGCTGCGGGCCCGCGTCCTGGAACGCAACCTCGAGGGTCGAGGGGCGGAGTCACCGGAAGCCGCACCCGACGGCGCTCCCGGCCTCGCAGCGGCGCGTCAACGGCTCGGCGGCGAGCGGGACGCGGTGGCGGCGATCGTGGGCGAGACGCCGCCCTGGGACTCAACCTGCGGCTGATCACGCAGCGTCACGCGCCGGAGCACGTGAGCGCGACCTCGAGCCGTCTCCAGTGTGAACTCTGCGATGGAGTCTCTCGGTGCAGCGCGCCAGCGTGACGGTTGGGTTGCCCTTCCGCAGTGCGGAACCTGCGGGTCCGGGCGGTCGAAGCCCGCGGGTCGTGCGCAAGGGCTCGACCTCCGGCGTTGCCGAACCTGCGGGCTGGTGCGGTTCGAGGCATTCGCGCCGCCAGAGATCGTTTATCAGGCCGGCTATCACGACGGTGCCAACGACTTCGGCTGGAGCTACACCGACTCGTCGTCGCAGAACTACGAGCTGGCGCTCGCGGAGCGGCGCCTGGAGTGGATCGAGTCGCACCGAAGCCCGGGACGGCTGGTCGACATCGGAGGCGGCGCGGGCCACTTCGCCGCCGTGGCGACGGAACGGGGCTGGAAGGCGACCTTGGTCGAACCGGTCGAAAGCACGGTGGAGTTCGCGCGCCACACCTTCGGCATCGATGCGGTTTGCGGCGGGATCGACGACGTGGTGGCCGCCGACGAACCGTTCGATCTGATCAGCCTGGTCCACGTCCTCGAGCACTTCCCCGATCCACTCGAGCGGCTCCGTCGACTCCGCCCCCGACTCCGCGACGGCGGTGGGGTGTTCATCGAAGTTCCCAACTACCGGTCCCTCGCCCGTCGGCTCATGGGCGACCGTTGGATGGGGTGGCGGGCCGGCGAACACGTCTCGTTGTTCACGGCGTCGACGCTCGGCCACACGCTCGAGCGCGCCGGGTACGAGGTGATCGCCCGACAGACCATGGTTCCCGGGTGGTCGGGACTCGGGCCGACCGCCTACGCCCACTTTCTCGGGATCCAGCCGCTCCTGGCCCGCGTCGTCGGACTCCGCCACCGAGTCCTGCGGCGGCGGGAAGCGCAGACCCCGGACGGCGAATGGTCTCCGCCTGCGCCGACGCCGATCGAACACACCCGCGGTCTTCGCCGGGCCGTCTACGGTTCCGGCTTCGACGCGCTCGCCCGGCTCGAACAGGCCACGGGACTCGGCAGCAACCTCCTCGTCCTCGCGAGGCCGCGCCCATGAAGGTCCTGCTCGTCTCCCAGGAGGTACCGCCCGAGACCGCGTGGGGCGGCATCGGCACCTACATCGGGATCGTGGCACCCGCCCTCGCACGAGCCGGAGCGGAGGTGCACGTCCTCTCGGTCGTTCCGGACCAAGCGCCTTCGGTCACCGAACAGCCCGACGGAGTCACGGTCCACCGGACCTCCACCATCCGCCTCCGGGGTCCGGGGCGTGTCGCACGGATGCCCCACACGTGGCGACGCCTGCACCTCGCCACCTCGGTTGCCCGAGCCGTCCGTCGCCTGGACTTCGTCCCCGACGTGATCGAGTGCCCGGAATGGAACGCCGAGGGGTTCGTGCTCGCCCGCCGGCGGGTCGCACCGCTCGTGGTGCGGTCGCATTCCTCCGCCGCTCAGATCTTGCCCTTCGTCGGCCCGACATCCCTCGACACCCGAGCAGCGGCGTGGTTCGAGGACGACACCATGCGACGCGCCGGCGTCGTCACGGGCCCCGCCGGGCAGATCGCGGCCGAGGGAGCTCGCGCCCGGATCCCACCCGAACGACTCCGGGCCATCCCGTACCCGGTGGTGCCCCGGGATCGCCCCACCGTGGCTGTCGATCCCGAGCGCATCTGCTTCGTCGGACGCTTCGAGCGACGCAAGGGACCCGACACCGTGGTCCGAGCGCTCGCCCGGGTGCGCCGTCACGTCAGCGGAGCGCATCTGATCATGATCGGCCGCGACATGTCCGATGCCGACCATCCGTCGTTCGCCGACCACCTGCGGAAACTCGCCGGCGACCTCGGCGTCGCCGACGCGGTCGACATCCGCGATCGCTGGGTTCCCCATGGCGAGGTGGCGGAGGCGATGGCCGGCTCGGCAGTCTGCGTCGCGCCTTCGCGTTGGGAGAGCTTCGGCCTCGTCGCCGGAGAGGCCGCGGCGTTGGGACGACCGGTGCTGGCATCTGACATCGCCGGCCTCCAGGACGCCGTCGTCGACGGCCACACCGGCCGCCTCCTCCCGCCCGAGGACCCGGATGCCTGGGCCGAGGCACTCGCCGAGGTCCTCCTCGATCCCGATCTCGCGCCAGCGATGGGACGGCGCGGGGCCGAACACATCGCAACCCATTGTCATCCCGATCGGGTCGCCACCTTGACGCTCGAGGCCTACGCGGCGGCGTTGCTCGAGTCGAGCACACCCGCCGCCACAACCTCGACACCCGAGGCCGCGACGCCCGGAGCACCGTCATGGCCATGACCGGTGACCCTCGCCAAGCAGACGTCATCGGCGCCGCCGCGGCCCCCGACCTCGACGACGCCGAGAACGAAGCCAACAGCAGTGTGGGGAGGCTGACCCGCTTCGGTGCGTGGTCCCTCGTGGCCCACGCCTCGAAGGCCGGGGTCGCCTTCCTCGTGGCGATCCTCGTCGCCCGGGCGTTGGGAGCGGCATCGCTCGGCCGCTACAGCTACCAGCTCTGGATCATCGGACTCGTGCCGATCCTGATGACGCTCGGCGTGCCGATCGCCCTGACGCGCGTCGTACCGGAGAAGCTCGGTGGCGACCAGCCTGGCGAAGCCTTCGGCGTGTTCCGGTTCGTCCGGCGCCTGCACCTGGCGTTGCTCCCCATCCCGGCAGCGGTGGCCGGCCTCCTCGTCTGGCTCGGTGACCCGGACCCCGTCCTGGTCGTCGCGGTCCTGGTCGGGATCGCGGTGGGGGTGTTCATTCTCGACTACCAGGCGCTCCTCACCGCCCTCCGCCGGTTCCGGTTGCTCGCCATCGCCGCGATCGCTGCGGCGGGCGTTCAGCTCGTCACCGCCATGGCGGGAGTCTCGCTCGGGCTCGGATGGGAAGGGTTCGTGCTCCTGTTCGTGGCGGCAGCCGCCATCGGGTTGGCCGTGCTCGTCGGGCTCAGCCGCAAACTGCTCCGGAAGTTTCCCGCCCCGACCCTGGAACCGAGCGAGCGGACGAAGTTCGTGCGCTTCGCCGGCGTCACCAGCGTCGCGGTCGCCGCCAACGCGGTCGCGTTCGGACGCCCCGAACTGTTCTTTCTCGATCGCTACAGCTCCGATGCCGAACTCGGGGTCTACGCCGCCGCGCTGCGGCTCTCGATGCTGGCCGTGACCGTGCCGTTGATGGCCGGCCGCGCGCTGATGCCCGAGTTCTCGTGGCTTCGGGGGAGCGGCCGCGAGGACGTGTTGCAGCGGACATATCCAAAAGTGTGCACGCTGCTGGCGGCGATCACCGCGCCCCTGGCCTTCGGAGGAGCGTTCGTCGCCGGCGGCTTGATGACCGTGGTGTACGGCCACGCTTTCGACGCCGGCACGATCGCCGCCGTGGTCCTCCTCGGAGGAGCGATGGTCAACGCCCTGGCCGTGGCCGCGACCGCGGCCGTACTGACCGGGCCCCGACCGCGCTTGGCCGCCGAAGCCGGCGTCGCCCTCGTCGCGGTCACGCTCCTGCTCGACGTCCTGCTGATTCCGCCGTTCGGGGCCGTGGGTGCCGCGGTGGCGAACGTCACCGCTCAGATCGTGGGCGTCATGATCGGTCTCGTCTATGCGTGGCGCTGGCTCGACCTGAGGTACCCGGTGCGGCCCGTGGCGGGGATCGTCGCCATGGCTTCGTTCGCCGGCCTCGCGGCCGCGGCGGTCCTCCATGTCGCGGGCGGCGTCGCCGGCCTCACGGCCGCCGTGATCGTCGGCGCCACGATCTACCTCGCGCTCATCAGCGCCACCCGGACCGTGACCCTCGATGAGGTGCGAGCGCTCCTTCGGCGGGAGGTGCCAGTGCCATGACCGCGGTGTCCGCGATCATCCCCACCTACAACCGGGCGGAGATGCTCCGCGGCGTCCTCGAGACCCTCGAGACCCAGAATGCCCAGGAAGGCCTCTTCGAGGTGGTGGTCGTCGACGATGGCAGCGGGGACACCACACCCGACGTCCTGAAGACCTTCGCGGACCGACTCCCACTCCGCTCGGTACACCAGCAGAACTCGGGGCTGAACGTCGCCCGGAACACCGGAGCCGACGCTGCGCGCGGGCGAATCCTCGCCTTCCTCGACGACGATGTCCTGTTGCACCCCGGATGGGCCCGCGAGGTGGCCGCCGCTTTCGATGCGTTCCCGGGCGCCCAGGCCGCTGCGGGACGGATCCGACTGCGCTTCGAGTCACCGCCTCCGCCGTGGCTGACCGAGCGCTTCCACTCCTACCTGAGCGCGTTCGATGCGGGGCCGGAACCCCGGTGGCTCCCCGGCGAGCAATTCCCTCCCGGTGCGAACGCCATCGTCCTCAGGAGCGAGTGGGAACGACTGGGCGGATTCGTTCCCGACCTCGACCGGCGGGGCGACTCCCTGATCTCCAGCGGGGACAAGGAGTTCTTCCTCCGCCTCCGGGCCTCGGGAAGCCGCATCGCGTGGTGGCCCGCGGCGTGGGTCCTCCACCGGGTCCACCCCGACCGCCTGAGCCGGGACTGGTTCCGGCGGCGCGCCTACGCCCAGGGGCTGGGCGACGGGATCATGGAAGCGCGCGACGAGGCCCCCCGGGTGACGACGGTCGCCCGCGAAGTGCTCCGGGCCGGACGAGCCGCCCCCATCCTCGCCCGCAACGTGACCCTCGGCAGGGGGACGCTCCCCGCCGACCTCTGGCTCCGGTTCTGTGCCGGACGGATCCGAGGTCTCGCTCGAGCCGACGGCACCAGGAGGACCGCATGAGATCGACGACCGACCTGACGAAGTCCGGGAAGCCCGATGCGCTCCGGCCTCAACGGCCGCTCACCGTTCTGCTCGTCGTCGGGGCCGCCGAGCGAGCCGGCGCCGAACGCGTGCTGCTGACGTTGGCCCGCCATGTGGACCCGGCGCGGATTCGCCCGGTGGTGGCGTTCCTCGACGAAGGACCGTTCGTGGACGAAGTGCGGGAAGCGGGAATCGAGGTGGTGGTGATCGGCCGCTCGGGTCGCCTCCGCCATCTCCACCGTGTGCCTGGTGTCGTCCGGGCGCTGGCTCGGACGATCGAAGGCACCGGGGCCGACGTGGTCCAGGCCACCGGCGACAAGATGTCGGTGTACTCCGGGTGGGCGGCTCGGCTCGCGAATCGGCCGTGCGTCTTCTGGCTCCACAACGCGCCCGGTACACCCACCTGGTTCGGCCAGCTCGCCATGACGGCGACACCGCGAGCGTCGGTCGTCGCCTGCTCCCGCTGGATGGCCGAGGCGTTCAGCCGCAAGCTCCGGTTGGGAGCCGTCGCCATCCAGAACGGTCTCCCGTTGGACGAACTCCCCGAAGCCCCGGAGAACCGGGCCGCGGTCCTGGAGAACACCGGCTGGGATCCCGACGCGGTCGTCGTCGGCCACTTCGCCCGTCTCCAGCGTTGGAAGGGCACCGAGGTGTTCCTCCGGGCTTGCGCACGGGTGGCCGACCAGCACCCGGCGCTCCGCTTCCTCGTGGTCGGAGGAGCCCTCTTCGGCCGCGAGGAGGACTACGCCGCCGGGCTCCCCGTCCTCGCCCGGGAGCTGGGCCTGGGCGACCGCGTCCACTTCACCGGGTTCCGGACCGACGCCATGGAGTTGATGGCAGCGTGCGACATCGTCGCTCACTGCTCGCTCCGGGCGGATCCGTTCCCCACCGTCATCCTCGAGGGAATGGCACTCGGTCGTCCCGTAATCGCCACGCGGACCCGCGGGCCAGAGGAGTCGCTGCGCCACGGAACCAACGGGCTTCTCGTGGAACCCGGCGACGACCGGGATCTCGCCGAGGCGATCGGCCGCCTCGCCGGGGACCCCCGGGAACGGCGGCGGCTCGGTAGAGCCGCTGCCGCGGAGGCCGGGGAGCTGTACTCGGCGGACCGCATGGCATCCGACTTCGAGGACCACTGGTCTTCGCTCGTCGACCGAGCCCCACGGGTTGCCCGGACATGAGCCTCGACGTCGGGCTCGTCGCCCCCAACGTCGTCCGCCGCGACGGCCAGGGCCGCGTGATGGTGGAGTTGTCCCGCGCCCTCGTTCGCGCCGGCCACCGGGTCAGCGTGTACGCCCATCGACTCGACGACGAGTTGGCCGCCGACGTTCGGTTCCACGCTGTCGGGCGCCCGCCGGGACCGCAGCTCCTGGACGATCTCCTCCTTCCTCTCCGCGTGTCGCGGAGGGTCCGTCGGGCCGACCACGACGTGACCATGGTCATGGGACCGTGTGGCCTGCCCCCGAATCCCTTCGTCTACAACTCGCAGTTCGCGCACCGCGGGTGGCGGCGGACCTGGCGCGAGGGTCGCCCCGGTGCCTACCACCGGTTCCACGCCCGGGTCGTCGAGGCGCTGTCCCGGCTCGTGGTACGTCGAGCCGACCACGTGATCTCGTCCACCGAGACCGTGGGACGCGACACCGTGGAACGCATGTCGGCGACCTTCACCGTCGTTCCCAACGGCATCGACTCGGACGAGTTCGGGCCGGTGACGCCCGAGGCCCGCGCCCGCGCACGCGCGGATCTCGGGATCACCGAGAACCGGTTCACGATCGCGTTCCTCGGCGACTATCACACGCCCCGGAAGGGGTTGGAGCCGCTCCTCCGGGCGGTGGCGTCAGGCCCGGAGGACGAAACACTGGTCGTCGCCTCGCACGGCGACGACGCTCGCCTCCGGGAACGTGCGTCCGCGCTCGGGATCACCGACCGGCTGCTCGTCGCCGGCTTCGCGCCGCCCGCCGACGTCATCGCCGCCGCCGACGCCGTCGCCGTCCCGAGCCTGTACGAGCCCTGGTCGCTCGTGGCGATGGAGGCTGCCGCTTCCCGAGTGCCCCTGGTGCTCTCGAGCCGCGCCGGAGTCGCGGGGGTGATCGGCGAAGGTGCCGTCGTCGTCGAAGATCCCACCCGGCCCCAGCAGCTACGGCAGGCGATCGACGCGATCAGGCGAGATCCGATGGGCGCCGCTCGCCGCTCCCGCACGGGCCGGCGCATCGTCGAAGGGTTGACGTGGGAAGCGTGCATGTCGCAGGCCGTCACCGTCATCGAGAAGGTCGCGGCGGAGGCCACCCGCCACCGCTGACGTCCACGAAATCGGGCGCGACATCCTCCCCTCCGGGGTGTGGAGAGGGTGATGCACCGATTCGCGGTCGGAAAGAAGCAGGGCGACGTCCGGATGGTGCACGGCCGCCGCCCGCACACGGGTTCCCGTCGGCGAGCGGGGACCCTGTTCCTCGCGCTCGCCACCGTGCTGTTCGGCTTCGTCCCGGTAGACGTCCCCGCGCAAGCACAGGTGGCCGGCGATCTCCCGCTCGACCCCTCGTTCGTCGAAGAGATCCTGGTCGACTCCCGCAATCCCGACGGCGCGACGTCACTGCGCCGGCTCGAGGCCGGCGTCCACTACGAGTTCCTGGTACGCGGCACCTACAACTACGGGAGCGGTGACGCCGACGCCGAATGCGCCAACCTGGGATCCACCGATCCGACGTACAAACCCGACCGCTTCTCGTCGAGCTTCGGACCGCACATGCTCGACGTGCTCGTCAACAAGGTCGGCGTGACCTGGCAACCGACCCAGGCGAATCCCGACGGCTGCAACGTGGTCGGACACGAATACCGGCACCTGTTCACCCCCAGCACCACGGGCCAGGTCAACTTCGCGGTGTCCGACATCGCTCACCGCGACAACGACGGCGTGCTCCGGGTGCGGATCTTCCGCCTCGACGATGTGCCCCCCGACGGAACGAAGGTCGATCAATTCACCGTGGCCGCCGCGTCACGCGCGGGGCGCACCAGCAACCTGAGTCTTCAAGCCGGCCAGGCCTATCGCATCGTGGTGGCCGGTCGCTTCGGCTTCGGCATCGAGGGCGCCACCCATGACGCCGAATGCCTCCAGATCGGCGACGGTCCCGGACAGCGCCAGGACGGGAGCGACGACCAGGGTCTGACACAGGACCTGCTGCTGAACAACGCCGAGATCGACTGGATCAGCCCCACCGGGATCACCGGATGCAACGACCGCGATTTCAAGTACTTCCAGGAGATCGTTCCCGACGTCGCCGGGCCGGTGAACCTGCGGGTCCGCGACATCTCCTACAACGACAACTTCGGCAGCATCAACGTCGAGATCTTCGAGATCGACTCGGCGCGCTCCACCACGTCGAGCAACCCGGCGGCCTCACTCGTCCCCTCACCGCCCCCGGCGAACTTCGTCGAAGAAGTGAGGGTCGACTCCCGGAGCCAACTTCCCGCGACCACCGTGCTTCCCCTGATCGCCGGTGTCGACTACCGCTTCGTCGCCTCGGGGACGTACCAGTACGGCGGCGGAACCGCCGACGCCGAATGCGCCAACCTCGGGGATGTCGACCCGACCTTCCAGCGCGACCGCTTCGCCGACACCGTCGGCCCCCACGTACTCGATGTGACGTTCAACAACGTGGGGATCGAGTGGAATCCGACCCAGCCCAACCCCGACGGCTGCAACGACGTCGATCACACCTACGAGTTCTTCTTCACGCCCGCCACCACCGGCAACGGGGTGTTCGACATCGCCGACTCGAACCGTCGGGACAACGAAGGCGTGATCACGGTCCGGATCTTCCGTGACGAGAGCCTGCCTCGCGATGGCACGACCATCGACGAGTTCACGGTGCCCTCCACTGCTCGAGGTGGCGTGAACAGCAACGTCTCGCTGACCGCCGACACGCCATATCGGATCGTGATCGAGAACCGCTTCGGCTTCGGCGTCGAGGGCGCCACCCATGACGCCGAGTGCCTCTACCTCGTCGACGGAATCGGCAACCGGTTGGACCGCGCTGACGAAGAAGGGCAGGGCATGGACGCGCTGGTCAACGGCTCGGAAGTCGACTGGGTGTCTCCGGTCGGCGTCACCGGATGCAACAACGAGGACTTCACCTACTACCTCGAGATCCTGCCGCCCGCGAACGGGCCCGTGAACATCCGGGTGCGCGACATCTCCCACAACGACAACTTCGGCAGCCTCGAAGTCTCGATCCTCGACCTCTCGTGAGCCCGGTGCCGGCCCTAGTGGGGTGCGGGAGAACACCCGCCTGGGTCACGGAACGTGGCCGCACAGTGACGACCCGAAGTATCCCCGGCACGGACCGCGCTGTCCGGCCGCTTGCTCCGTAGTACAGGTAGGGGGTTCGCGAACGCGCGACTCCGCTGACCTGGACGACGCTCGCGAGGCAGGGGTCACCGACATGGGCGCGACGGCCGGAGCGCAGACCACGACGGTCGTCCGACGCCGCCTCACCGCCGCGCTCGCGGCGATCGTCGCGCTGGGCCTCGGGCCCACCATCGGGCCGCCGCCCGCGGCGGCGCTCACCCCGACCGTGACCGTCGACTGCGCCGCCGAGACCGACGACATCGGGGCCATCCAGAGCGCGATCGACACCGCCGCCGACGACGACGTGATCGGGCTCCTCGGCACCTGCGAATTCGACGCCGCGCCGGCCCACGGCGGCGACACGACCGGCATCGCCGCCGCCGCCGTCGTGATCCGCCCGGCGTCGGCGGGGGCCGTCACCGGCCTCACCATCACCTCGGCCGGCGATCCCCGCTCCGCGACCGTGCGAGGCGGAGGCGACGAAGCCGCCTTCGCCATCCTGCCCGGGAACGACCACGTCACCATCCGGGGCCTTCGCTTCGAAGCGCTCGCGCGACCCGTCGTCGCCCTCGGCACCAGCGGCACCACCGTCGAGGACAACCGGATCGGCGGCGACCAGAACGCCGACAGCGCGATCCTCGCCGTCGCGTCGGGCGATCCCGCGACGGTGGCGTACGGGCCTGATCCAGAGTCGGCATCACCACCGGCGGCGAGCGTGACCCCGGCGACCTTGACCGGGTTCACCGTCCACGGCAACGACATCACCTACACGCCGCCCAGCGCAGCGCCGAGCGGCGATACCGACATCGTCGGAGTCGACGTGCGCCAGGAGGCCGGCGGCACCGTCTCCGCCGTCACGATCACCGGCAACAGCATCGCCATGTTCGGCAGCGAGTTCGCCACTTTCCGGCACAACGGGATCCGGGTACAGGGACTCGAGGCCGTGCCGGCTTCCGACCCCCCGGCGACGGGCGACTACCGGATCACCGACGTGACGATCGACGGCAACAACCTCGGTCGCTTCGAAGACCTCGACTCGGGAGACGTGCCGGGCGGCGTCGACCCATCTGACACCCACGCTGCGGGCCGAGCCGGAATCGTGCTCATGCGGGTGGGGACGTTCGAGGTCACAGGGAACAACGTGCGGGCGCGTCTCAGCGCCACCGGGGGCGTCGACACTCCGGGAGGCGGGATCCTCGTGAGCGACTCGTCGTTCGGCTCGATCGACGGCGACAACCGTACGGTGGTCGTACTGGCCGACGTCGTCCCCGAATCGTCGGACCTCGGCGCCATCGGCATCCTCGAAGGCCTCCCACGACTCCTCGGCGACCCCGCATCCGATCAAGCGACGACGGGCGTCGAGGTGACGGACAACGTCATCGGCGCGCTGTCCGGAGCCAACATCGAGACACAACGGGGCATCGTCCTGACCGGCGGCGTCGAAGAGGTCACCGTGTGGGACAACGACGTCCGCACGCGCGCTGCCGGGCTCTACGTGGGCGCCGAGGTACGCCGCGGCGTCGAGGTCCTCACCACCGAGGTCGACACGAGCGTGCTGTGCGACAACGTCCTCGACGGCGGCGACGACGACCCCGCGGAGGTCTCGTTCTCCGGCGGCGCATCGAGCGCGGGGAACGCGTTCCCGGGCGGCGACAGCACCGACGTACAGGACGTGGCGCCCGACAACGGAGCCTGCACGCCCACACTCTCCGTGTCACCGTCGACCGTCACCGCTTCCGACGCGCTCCAAACCTCCGGGCGTGCGTGGGGTGCCCGGCCGGTCTCGGTGGCGGTGACCGACGAGACCGGCGCCACCGTGACGGCGTCGGGAACGGCGACCGTGTTCGGCGAATACGCCATCAGCCTCTCGCCGACCGACCTCGATCCCCTCGCCGACGGGCGCCTCGAGGTGATCGCGACCGCAAGTGACGCCGGCGGGCTCTCCCGTGACTCCACGACCGCCCAAGCCACCAAGAACTTTGTGTCGGACCCGCCGTCACCCGGCACGGCCTCCATCGACGACGGTGACGGGTGGATCAACGCCGAGGAGGTGGTCCTCCAGTCGGTCGAAGGAAGCTGGACGGCATCCGCCGACCAGGTGTCCCGGACGCTCGCCTGGTGGTCCGACGACCTGGGCAACATCCCGTCGAAGTGCGGGCCCTTCCCGGTGAGCGAGAGCGGAACGCTGACTCTCAGCCGCAGTTGCGGTGAGAAGCTCCCCGAGGGAACGGTCCGGTTCACGGTCCGCTGGGAGGCCAGCGACGGCGACCACTCTGACGCCTCGGCCACCTCGGTGAAGGACACCCAGGTCGACACCCCCACGATCACGTCCCCGAGTGAGGGCGAGCAGTTCAGCACGACGACGATCGACGTCAGCGGTAGCGCGACCGAGGGCGGCTCCGAGATCACCGTCACCGAAGAGCAGCCGAACGGGCAGTTCACCGCCATCGCCACCGTCACCGCCGACAGCACCGGCGCGTGGACCGCCGGCGGGCTGAGCTTCGACGACGGCTCCCACCGCATCAGCGCGTACGTTCACGACCCGGCAGGTAACCGCAGCACGTCGACGAGCCCGATCTCGTTCGAGGTCGACACCGGCACCGACGACACGACGGCTCCGAACGCCCCCATCATCAACGGTCCGCTCGAAGGTGATCTGCTCCGCGGCCGGTTCGGCGTCGCCGGCACGGCCGAGCCCGACTCGACCGTTCGGGTCTTCGCCAACGGCGTTCTCGCCGGCCAGGCGACGACCAAGACCGACGGAACCTGGGCCACCGGGGTGAACTTGAGCACCGGAAGCTGGACCCTCGACGCCGACGCCACCGATCAGGCGGGGAACACCAGCTCCCTCTCCTCGTCGGTCACCGTCGACGTCGACGCCGACAAGCCGGGCCTCTCGGTGATCACGCCCGACGAGACGACCTTCGGACCGGGAACCGACGTCGTGATCGAGGGAACGGCATCCGACAACCTCGAGGTCAGCCGGGTGGCCCTGGAGTTCGTCGTCGCCGGCGACGGAAACCAAGTGATCCTGTCGGGCGACGCCACGCTCACCTGCTCGACCACGGCGTGCGCCGACGTCGCATGGGAGTTCGAGGCCGACGGACTTCCGCCCGGCGTGTACGACGTGACGATCGGTGCCGTCGACCCGGTCGTGAACTTCACGCTCGACCAGATCAGGATCGTCAACCTGACGGCGTGAGGACGGCCAGACCTCGCGCCCGGTCGAACGCCGCCGAGGCGGGATGCAGCGCCAGCAGGTTCAGCGCGCTCCACGATTCGCGGTACCGACTCGGATCCTCGCCGGGTGCCAGCTCGGTCAGCCGGACCTCGGCTCCGTCCAGCTCCATGCCGTACAGCCGGTAGCCGAGCCGGCGGAGCGACTCGATCGCGGGCGCCGTGGACCCCGCGTCCGTGTGGCTGAGGTCGTTGACCTCGAAGATCACCGCAGGGCGAAACGCATCGAGAGCGCCACGGCCACCCTCGATGACCCGCTGCTCGGATCCCTCGACATCGAGCTTCATCACGTCGAGACGATCGATGGCCGCCTCCTCGAGGACGTCGTCGAGACGGGCCGCCTCGACCTCGACCGTTCCGGCCGAGCCGTCGACGCCGTCACGCAGCACCAGTGAGGCGTTTCCACTGCGGGAGCTGTCGCCGGAGAGGAACAGTCGGGCCCGCCCCACCCGGTCCGAGAGCGCCTCGGCGTACACCGTCACGTGGCGGAGGTCGTTCACCGCCACGTTCCGGGCGAGGCGGCGTCGAGACGCCGGGTTGGGCTCGAACGCCAGGACTCGCCCGAGCGGACCGACCTTCTCGGCGGCCCGGAGTGTGAAGGCACCGTGGTGACCGCCCACGTCCGTCACGACACCCGCCGGGGGGGCCAGAGTCGTGAGGACGCGGGCGACCACGTACTCGTGGGCGCCGTAGAGGTAGACGCTCTGATCGACCACGTCCCCCAACCGCACCCAGATCCGGAGGCCCTCGCCGAAGCGCACGAGCCGGTCCCGTTCGAGACGTTTCGGCGCGAGCCGCCGCTCCAGCTCGTACCGGGCGCGCCGCCAGCCGAAGCGCAGGGGTCGCTCCGCGACGTCGGGACGCGCGAAATACGTCCGGGCTCGCGGCCCCACCGTCATCGGGTTCATCGCCGACTCTCCAGCACCCGGTCGTAGACGCGCTCCACCGCGCGGACCATGGCCCGAACCGAGAAACGGGTCTCGACGGATCGCTGACCGGCCCGCCCCATCCGCTCGGCAAGCTCCGGATCTCGCAAGACCTTCTCGATCGCGGTGGTGAGGGCCTCGACGGAACGGGCGGGCACCACGAATCCGGTTTCGCCGTCGTCGACCGTCCAGGACGGCCCGGCCGCGTCGGCCGCCACGACCGGTTTGCCGACCGCCATGCCCTCCAGCACCGAGATCCCGAAGGGCTCGTGCTCTGCGGAGTGTACGACCATCGCCGACGCCGCCAACAGGTCACGCTTCAACTGATCGGAGACGTACCCCGCGAGGATCACACGGTCCTCGAGCCCCAACGCTTCGATCCGACGCTGCAGCGTTGCCGCGTATTCGGGTTGGCGGCCGAAGAGGCTCCCGCCGCAGAGGACGTAGCGAACGTCGGGCAACGATGGAGCGAGCCGGGCGGCCGCTTCGACCACGTCCAGATGGCGCTTGTGCGTCTGGAGGCGGGCGAACATCGCCACGACCCGCGCGTCCTCGGGGATCCCCAACTCCGCACGCGCCCGGTGGGCGTCTCCCCCCGCGAGTGCTTCGACGTCGACTCCGGGCACGATGACGTCGTGGCTCTCGATTCTCGGGTACGCGGCGAGGTAGCTCTCGGCGACCACCGGGTTGGCAAACACGGTCCAGTCGGGGCCCATGGGTCGTTGCAGGACCCTGAACAGCCGCTCGAATGCTCCGCGGCCGTCGAGCGGATCGTGGGGGTGCCAGACCACCGCGCTCCGGTTCCTGCAAGCAGCCAGCCCGGCGTAGAAGAGCAGGTGCCCGCTGTTGGCGTGCACGATGTCGATGCTCTCGCTCCGGATCAGGCGTCCGAGACGCGCCACGACCGCCCCGACCCGATGGACCTGCCGCACCCGGTGCGGGCGGAAGGCGACGGTGCGGATACCGGCTTCTCGCAGCTCGTCCACGAAGGGCCCGGGTGCCAGGCACGCCACCACGGGCTCGAAGCGGTCGCGGTCCAGGTGTCGGGCCAGGTCGCCCACCACCACCTCGGCGCCGCCCTTCTCCCCCACCGGGTCCAGATAGAGAATCCGCCGGCGCCTCATCCAGCAGGTCCGGTTCTCGAGTCCATCGCGGCCAAGGGCCCGACGCGCGGCACCGGCGCCGCGTCAACAGAATGAACGATGCACGCCTCCACCCTCTCGACCCGCTCCACGGGCACCGCCACCACGTTGGTCTGCATGCCTTCGTGGCCGGTCCAACCAGCCGGTACCGAGACCAGTTCCCGCTCGGACCAGTCGCACCAGAACAGTCGGTAGCCCTGGTTCTCGAGCCACGTCCGCCCGTCGGGAGCGCCGGCGCGGGTCTCCAACAGGATGACGGGACGGTGCTCGGCGACGAGCTGCTTCGCCCCGTGGAGCAGGGCCTCGTCCTGGCCCTCGACATCGATCTTGAGGAAGCCGAGTCGCCGGCACCCGAAGACTTCCGGATGCTCGGCGGCGACGCGGTCGAGGGTCCGCACGGGGACCGTGACGGTCGCATCGTCGTCCGAGACACCGTCGACGAGATGGTTGCGGGCGTCGAGGTCGGTCGTGAACGACGCGTCTCCGTCGAAGTCACTGAGCGCCATGCGAAAGGTGTGCACGACGTTCCCGAGACCGTTGTGGGCCACGTTCTCTTCGAGTGCCGCGTGGGTGCCCGGAGCGGGCTCGAAGGCGGCCACGGTGGCTCCGCGGCGAGCGAGAGGGATGGCGTAGAAGCCGAGGTTGGCGCCCGCGTCGATCACCAGCTCCCCGGGCGCGGCGACCGCCCTGGCGAGGCGTTGCTCCCACCACTCGTGATCACCTGCAGCAGCCGTGACCGGGCCGAGCGCGCTCCACGGCGGGCAGATCAACCGACCCTCTGGACCGAGGTCGACCTCATAAGAACGGGAGCGGATACGCCACCACTGGCAGCGCCAGAACGTGATCAGGGCGCGAAGACGCCGCCGTCTGGTCGCGGGGTGCTGCACGACGAGGAGTGACACGAAGCCCGCCCAGGCGGCGCCGCGCAGCATCCGCAGGGGCCACGGCCCCGAGCCCCGCTTGACCCCTGACGCGAAGAGCCGACGCCACAGCGATCCCTCCATGAGCGGCGGAGCCGCGACGCGTGCGGTCATGCCGGCCACTCCAGAGGCCGCCGCGTCGACAGGCCGCGATACACGTCGATCATCCGCTCCGCCGCCACGGCGATGTCGAAGCGCTCGGAGGCCACTCGAGCCCGCTCCCCCATTCCGGCCAGCGCCTTCCGATCGTGGAGCAACTCGAGGATGGCGTCGGCCAGTCGGCCGGGATCGCCGGGGTCCACCAGTCGCCCGGTTCCCGGCGCCACGATCTCGGGTCCGCCACCGAGGGTGCCGGCGACCACCGGCGTTCCCTGCATCATGGCTTCGGCCACGACGCGACCGAACGGCTCGGGCCGACGGGACGCGTGGACGAACAGATCGAACGCGGCCATCGCCGCCGAGGGGTCGTTGACGTCCTCGAGCCAGACGAGTCGACCACCGAGTCCGAGTTCTTCGACCCGCGCTCGGGTGCGCTGGTGGAAATCCTCTTCGTTCTCGGGGAACGTGCAGCTCGCCACGACACCGAAGCGCACGTCGTCACGCTGTTCGGCGACCTTCGACGCCGCCTCGACGAACACGTCGTGACCCTTCCACCGGGCGGTGTGACCCACGAGACCGACGAGGAGGTCGTCGGGGTCGGCTCCGAACTTCTCCCGGTAGGCGGCGACGTCCTCGGGGGTGGGAATCGGTGGACGCATACCGCAGTGCACGACCTCGACCTTCGCCGCGGCCCGGGTGCCGTCGAACTGGCTCGCGGCGGCGCGCGACGGGCACACGACCCGGTCGGCGGCGAGGCCCGCGAGGCCGTGGAACACCCGCCGGAGCCAACCCGGATCGAGGATGTCCTTCACGTGCCAGACGTGGCGGGCATCGACCCACCGGGCGGCCGGAACGGCGAGGAGGTGCGACTTCATGGTGTGGGTGTGGACGATGTCGACCCGGAGGCGCCGGGCGAGTCGAGCCAGTCGCCCGGTCGTCGCCGCGGCCGAGCGGAGGTGGTGAACGGCCGCCCACGGTCGCCGAGCCAGCTCCCACCGCGAGACCTGTCGCAGCGATCCGTCCATGGCCACGACGTGGACGGTCGCACCGTGTTCGCGCAGCGCGTCCGCGAGCGGTCCCTCCCCCGGCAGCGCCACGTGCACGTCGATGGGGAACCCGGCCAGGCCCCGCATGAGGTCGATGACGTCGCGCTCTCCACCGCCGGAAAGGTCGGTCTGGTGATCGATCCACAGCAGGCGAGGCGTTGGGGAAGAGGTCCGACCGCACGTCTCCGCGACGTCGATCGCGAGCTCGGACCAGGCCTCGGTGACCACGCGCGTCTCGTACCGCGATTCCACCCAGCGCCGACCGACCTCAGCGTGCCTCGCCGCTCGTTCCGGGTCGTCGAGGTAACCGGCGATGGCGGCCGCGACGCCCTCGGCGTCCCCCACGGGCACCGTCGCCCCGTGGGTGCCTCCACCCGCGACCTCGGGGAGACCACCCACATCGGTGACCACCACGGGCGTACCGCAGGCGAGTGCCTCCAACGGTGAGATCCCGAGACCCTCGGCGAACGACGTCTGGACGTCGACGTCGGCCGCGACGTACCAGAGCGGGATCTCGTCCCGATCGCTCGGGGCCCGGGCGACGATCTCGACGCCGTGGCCGGCGGCGATCTCGGCGACGTCTTCGTATTCGCCGCCCATGGAGACGGCACAGATCTCGCGCCCCTGGGAACGGAGCCGCTCGATGGCGCGGAGGAACGTGAGGAGGTCCTTCTCCGGTGCGAGCCTCGACCGCCACATCACCACCGGAACGTCGGTGGGCAGACCGATCCGACGACGAGCTTCCGTGCGGTCGACGTGGGCCCGGAAGACGGTGGTGTCGACGCCGTAACAGGCGATCGAACGCACCCGGGCGTTTCGGCGGCGGGCCTGGTCGGCCACGTAGTCCGACACGCCGCCGATCCCATCGGCGAGGCGTTCGTTCCACGCGGTCAACCACTTCGCCAACACCAGCCGGGGGTAGTACCTCCATGCCGGGCGGCGGCCCCGCTGGCAGCGCACGTACTCCACGGTGGGGCGACCCAGTTGCAGGACGACGGGCGGCCCTCCGATCCGGCGGGACGCATTCGCACCCAGGGCCGCCGTCAGGGCGTCGATGCACACCACCAGGTCCACGTCCCGCCGGTGTCGCCAGAGCCAGAGCGCCACGTTGACGACGAACCCGAGGCGGCCCCCGCCGAGTGCCACCCGGTCGACCGACAGTCCCTCCTCGGGCGGCCAGAAATTGGCCGCTCGCTCGCCGAGGCGGCGCGGGTGCACGAACGTCACGTCGTGGGACCGGGCGAACAGCTCCAGCATCCGGATGTCCGTCATGCCGTCCGACACATAAGCGATCCGCAGTCGCGGTGAGGCCGAGGTGGAGTTCATGTCCGTGCACCTGCTCGCCGCGCCGGGACCGGCTCGCCTCCGGGTGAGGCGTCGCGATCGGCGTCGTCGTCATCGTCGTCATCGGGGGGACCGCCGACGAGCGAACGCCCGATTCCGCCGATGGTCAGCCAGAGCACCGAGGTGACCGTGTACAGACCACCGTTCAGCCACACCCCCAGCGTCACCACCAGGAAGCCGAGCCACGCCAGATGACGTGCCGTCGGTGACCGGCCGACCAGTTTCGCCGCGCCGACGAACGCGGCGATCATGATCGCCAGGTACGCGATCGCCGCCGGGAAGCCCAACGCCGAGGGCACGTTGCCGAAGTCGTTCTCGGCGCTGGCGATCCGCTGCGTTTGGGTCTTCTGCGCGGCGCGGGTACCCGACGAGACCCCCAAACCCAGCGGATGGTCGCCAGCCGCGTCGAGGGCACCCATCACCAGCTCGACGTGGAGCCCGGCCGTGGTATCGGTGGGGTTCGTGATCCCGCTGATCTGGTGCTGGGCCAACGCGTCCGACCCGGCGGTCTGTACCTGCTCTTGGGGAGGCAACGAACCGTCCTGCGCCCCGACGTAGAGGGCGAAGCCGGCTCCCAGGAACACCAGCAGCATGAAGCCGAGGACGGAGCGGAGGTGGGCCACCGTGACGACCACCAACCCCAAGACGAAGAGCAGGAAGATGCCCCGGGACGCCTGGTAGAAGAGAGCGACCACCGTGGCGGCCCAGTAGAGGAACAGGATCCCGCGCGGGCCCTCGCCCTTCAGCATCCGGGCCCAGATGAGCATGAGGGCCATGGCGAGGAACAGTCCGTACTCCTGAGGACTCACCAATGTCGAGAACGGCCGGATGTTGAACCCGCCGACGTAGATCGCCGGACCCATTCCGCTCGCGTTCAGCCACGTGTATTCGAACGGGAGCAGGTTCACGAACGTCTGGTAGAAGCCGTGGCCGACCACCACGATGTTCATCCAGAACAGCGTCTTGAGCACGCGCTCGTGCTGACCGGTCGTCAGGTGGTAGCCGGCGAAGAACCAGAGCAGCGGCCCCACGTAGAAGAGCGCTCCCTGCGCCGCCACCAGGAAGCCGGGCTCGTTCGGATTGGCGACCTGGGCACCGACCCACAGCAGGAGCAGGCCCACGGTCGTCGCCAGGAAGGAGCGCGGCGCGGGGCGCTCCCGGCGGCTGAAGTACCACATGATGCCGGCGGCCGCCGGACCGACCAGCAGCAAGGGATCATTCGGGGACCACCCGGCGAACGGGATCAGGAGCCGGCGGACAAAGCCCAGGAGGACCAGCCACACGATGGTGATCGTGAGCGCGGTCGTCCGTCCGGAGAGCGCGATCACGACGAAGACCACGAATCCCGCCAGGCCGACAAAGGCGCGGCCCACGGTCGCACCGCCGGCTCCGGCCACCGCGACCGCCGCAGCGAGCGCGAGCAGCACGAGGTCTCGACGGCGATCAGCGAGAAGCGGCGTGGCGGCCCGAACCGAACCGGCCATCCTGTCGATCGCCGTCGTCACGGTGACACCTCAGATCCCGATGGACCGGAAGCAGTTGCTCGAAACGCGGATCGGGGGCTCATTCGCATGGGCCTAGGAGGGTGGTGTCGAATGTCGTTGTGCGGATCGTCGAGGCAGAAGCGTCGCTGGCAAGGACGCAGCCCGAAGGCGCAGCCACAAGCTGCGTCGAGGGCGAGGACGCAGCCGAAGGCGAAGCCAGCGGCGGTTCTGGCCGGCGAGACGTGTGACATGCATTTGACACCAGCCTCCTAACCTGCGGTGCCCGCTTGCTCCCCGGTGCCGTTCCCGGAACGCGCCTTCGCACCTTCCGCGGCCCCGTTGCCCGACGGATCGTCGAATTCGCGCTTCGACCCGTTGGCCACCACCGACAGCTGCCCGTTGGTCCTCCGCCGCCCGTTGCGGCCCAGATCATGGAACTCGGTGGCACCTACGAGCACCACGCCGAGGAGCTGACCGCCGGCCCTGCGGATCTGCTCCACGGCTCGGGCAGCGGCCTGACGCCGGGTGACGCCGGCTCGGACCACCAGCACCACTCCGTCGACCGCCCGGGCGAGGGCCAAGCTCTCCGCAGCTCCGAGCACCGGAGCCGAGTCCACCAGGACGACCTTGCCCGAGGACCCGTTCGACGATTTGGTGCCGGATGCGAGTTTGTTCAGCGCGTTGCGGAGGTTGGCGCCGGCCAGGACCTGATCGGGCCGATCCACCGTCGACCCACTGCCGACGAACTCGAGGTGCGTCCGCAGTTTCTGCACGACACTCCGTTGCGCTTTCCCCTGCAGCAGTTCGCTGAGACCCGGTTCCTGCTCGGCGCCGATCAGGTCGTGCACGTCGGGTCGGCGGAGATCGCCCGAGACCAACACCACCTTCTGGCCGCGCTCGGCATGTGAGATGGCGAGGCTCGCCGCGGTGGTCGTCGTTCCCTCCCCACTGACCGGGCTGGCCACCAGGATCGTGCGAGCGCCCGTCTCCTCCGCGATGGCGGCGAGGTTGAGGCTCCCGGTTCGGTAGGCCTCCGCGGCGGGCGAAAACGGCTCGACATCCACCGGAAGAGCCGACGCGCCGTTGTTGCTCGCCGCGTGCGCACCGTTCGACCCGTTGCGGCGACTGCCGAGCCGGCCGAAGAGACCGCCGTTCCGTGCCGTGTGCCGCCCCGATCCGTTCGTCCCTGCACCCAAACCGGGAACCGCCGGCACCAGCGCCAACACCTCCGCGGTCGTCAGCTCTTCCGCGTCGTCCTTCGACCGGATCGTCTCGCTCAGACTGTCGAGGAGGAGGATGATCGCCAGCGCGACGGGACCACCGAGCAGAACGCCGAACACGAGGCTGCGCGTCGGCGAGGTATCGCGCACGGCCCGCGCTCCGGTCGCCGGACTGATGACCTCTCCGAACCCGGAGTCCAGAGCGCTGCGATCCGAGAGATCCCGAAGCTGGGTGCGAATCACGACCAGGTCGGCCAAAGCGACGTCGCGCTCCGACTTCGCCTGCGCTTCGACGAACGAGTCGGGCTCCGCGGCGGCGATCCGTTCGTCGATCGCGGTGAGGCGTTCGCTGACGTCCTGAAGGCGCCCTGAGAGCCGCTCGGCCGCTCGGTCGATCACCTCGGCCACGTCATTCCGTCGACTTTCCAGGTAGGTGTCGGCGAACGTGTTGGCCAACTGGGCCGAGATGATCGGACCGGGTGCGCGAGCGGTGATCTCCAAGACCATGGTGAACCGCACCGGCGCGACCGAGATGCTGTTGCTCAAAGAACTCGGCGAACCTGACAGGCCGAGCTCCTCGGCAACCCCCTTCGCGACCTCGTGACTCTTCACCAGCTCGGCCTCGGTGAAGATGTCCGTCATCACCTGGTTGTCCTCGAGGACGGTCGAGAAGGACTGGCTGAGGGAGCCCGGTGCCGGAGGTCGGGCGCGGAGCTTCACGACCGATTCGTACACGGGATCCTGCATGAGGTTGAGCCCGAGCGAGATCAGGGCGACGACGCCCATCACGCCCGCAAAGAGTGCGAACCGCCGGCGTACGAGCGCCAGGTAGTCGGTCAACCTCACCGGCGAGGCCTCCAGTCAGGACGGGGCGTCCACGACCGGATTCCACGACGCCTCAGCACGTGGAATCCGGTCGGGTCCCGATGGGTCGACGGCATCAGTACGCGCCGTAGCCCCGCTCGGAGCGGTAGGCGCGAAGCCCGCGACGTCCGATCAAGAGGGTGATCATCCCGATGATCACGAAGCCGATGAGAAGCGGGATCTTCTTCGTCGAGGACGCGGGGCTCTGGTCGTAGGTCTGAAGGGCCGCATCGCCGCCGTCGTCGGCCTCGGCGTCCGCCCGGCCATCGGGGAGATCGACCTCGAAGAGGCTGTCGGGGAGCGAGTCCGCCGAAGCATCCCGCGATCCGTCGCGATCCGCCGCGCCTCCGGAGGCAACCTCGAACTGCTCCTCACCCTGGTGGGTGTCGGTCGAGCCCGCAGTCGGCGAAGCGCTGGGCGTGCCGCCACCATCGGCGCCGGCCACGATCACCTCATCGGTACTCCCGTCGTCGGACTTCGAGAGCTGGGGATCAGGCTCGGAGTCCTCGCTCGAATTCGTACTGCCGTCATCGGAACCCGAGTCACCACCGTC
>CAZTOV010000002.1:0-60050 GCA_964615175.1 uncultured Burkholderiales bacterium | reverse complement strand
GGAACCCGAGTCACCGTCGTCGGAACCCGAGTCACCGTCGTCGGAACCCGAGTCACCGTCGTCGGAACCCGAGTCATCGTCGTCGGATGGAACGGGCACCTCGTTGCGGCCGAGGTCTTCCGCCGTCTTTTCGGCGTCCGACTTCAGGCTGTTGACGGCAGCGACCACGGCTTCGGCAATGGGGCCGGGTTCGGGATCGCCGGCGATCTCGGCGGCCCTGCGCCGCGCTTCGTCCTCGGCGGCCGCGGCATCGTCCTCCGCTTGCTGCTTGGCCGCCATCGCGTCATCTTCAGCCCGCTTGGCATCCTCCTCGGCCTGCTCCTTCGCCGCGAAGACGTCGTCGCCGGCGTCGCCGAGTTCCTCGGTGGCGGTCTCCTCGATCTTCTCCTTCTCGGCCATGAGGTCGTCCTCGGCCTGCTGCTTGGCCGCCATCGCCTCGTCCTCGGCCTGCTGCTTGGCCGCCGCCGCCTCGTCCTCGGCGTCCTTGGCGTCCTCCTCGGCCTTCTGGCGCTCCCGTTCCACGGCCTCTTCGACCTCGCCCGGCTTCTCCTCGGCCTCGGCCTTCGTCCGCTCGGCTTCGTCCTGCACGTCCTGGGCGGGATCGTTCTCGGTCACCTCGGTGATGGTGACGCTGAGGGTGCCGAGGTTGTCGTTGAAGGCAGCGTCGTTGATCCGGAAGTTGACGGGGCCGGTGGACGCGGGAACGAACGTGTACGTGTAGCGATGGTTCGAGGTGTTGCAGCCCATCGAATCCGCGCTGGTCGCGACCCACGCGACGCCGTTCTCGGCAACGAGGAGATCGATGAAGTGGTCCCCCTCGCTCGGGAAGGGCTGGCGGTGCCAGCGGGGATCACCGGGCAGCCGGGCGCACTCCGCGTCAGCCTCCCCGGTCCCGTGCTGGAACGTTCCCGAAGCCTCGAGCGCATACGTCGTATCGGCCTGGAGCGCCCGGGTCGTCGAACTCCCGCTCGGATTGGCCGCATCGACGACCACGACCTCGAACGGGGTCGCGGCAAGCAGCTCGGCACTCGTCGTCACCTGCACGACGGTGGTCGCCGCCAGCGGAACGAGCATCGCGGCGACCAGCGGTCCCGCGACGAACCTGACCAACTTCGAACGCTCGGTCGTCTTCATCGCACCTCCCCGTGTGCGTGCGCCGATTCGCATGCGGCCAACGATGTTCGTCATGCCATTCCTCTCCGGAAGAGCAGCGCCGGAAGCGTGCTCGCCATCACGTACAGATCGAGTCCGAGCGACCAGTTCTCGACGTAGAAGAGGTCGTACCGGACGTAGTCGTCGAAGCTCAGGACATGGCCGCCCTTGACCTGCCAGAGGCCGGTGATTCCCGGCTTCACGTTCAGGCGACCGCGCACCCACTCGTCGTAGCGAACGGTCTCGCCGGGAAGCGGGGGACGGGGTCCGACGAGGCTCATCTCGCCTCGGAGCACATTCCAGAGCTGGGGAAGTTCATCGAGGCCCCATCGACGGAGGACGCGGCCCACCCGGGTCACGCGGGGATCCTCCTCGAGCTTGAACAGGACGCCGTCGGCGGAGTTCTGGTCACGGAGGTCGACGACCTGACTCTCCGCGTCCACGCACATCGTGCGGAGCTTGTAGAGCACGAAGCGCTTGCCTCCCTCACCGACCCGCAACTGCCGGAAGAGGGCCGGTCCCTTCGAAGTGAGCCGAACCACGAGGAGGAGGGTGATCAGCAGGGGAAGCGTCAGCAGGACCAACAGACCTCCGACCACGAGGTCGAACGCGCGCTTCATGAAGGCCTGACGTCGAGCCAGTTGATGATTCCGCCTGATCGAGAGGACGGCCAGCCCGTCGAGGGGGGCAACCGAAATGCGTGAGGCCGACACCAGTGGCAGGCCCGGCGTCACCCGGACGTCGAGACCCAGAGCATTGAGATCCGCGCACACGTCCGCCAACTGGTCGGGCGGCAGATCGGTCGACTCGATGATCACCGCCGACGCTTCGACGTCCTCGACCACGGTGGTGATGTCGGCCAGGCAACCGATGATCAGCGGTTCGGTCGCGTGCGGCTCGGCGTGGCGACACTCGGGTGTGACCAGGCCGACGGGAACGTATCCGAGCCAGGGCTGACGCTCGAGACGCCGGATGAGAGCCCGGGCCTCGCCGTTCGACCCGACCACCAGGACCCGGACACCCACGATCCCCCGCGTGGCGAGCCACTGCACGATGCCGCGAACCACGAAACGCCCGAACATGACGAACCCGAGAGAGAAGAGGGCCACGACGGCGACGAAGGACCGTCCGACATCCTGTCTGAGGAGGAACGTCACGACGACCACGAGGATCGCCCCGAGCCCGATGGCCTGGAGCACCCTGCGCACTTCTTCGCCGGCTGCGACGAGGCGGCTGCGGTTGTAGAGACCGTACGCGGCGAAGGCTCCCAACCAGATCGGCCAGGTCACGAGCAGTTCGGCCCGGTCCGAACCCACCAAACGTTCGCCGAGGAATCCCGTCTTGATCGAGCCTGCGAAGTGGTACGCCAGGTACACGGCGAGCAGGTCGACGACCACCGTGGCGAGCGTGACCATCCGCATCCGGCGGTTCGTCTCCGCACGCGTCGGTGCTCGCGGGAGATCGAGGGCGTCGTGACCGGGAAGCTTGCCGGTCCCCTCACGATGAGTCCGGGAATCGTCGGAGGGCGACCCGTTCCCGCCCTGGTGGTCGGTTTCGTCGGTCAGCAGCGCGACCGGGCCGCTGGCGGGCGCGGCTTCGCCATGTCGATGGCCGGAGCCGTTCCCGTCTCCGAGCCGGTGCGATCCATTGCCGTCGCGGTCGGAGCCGTTGCCGACGGAGGCGACAGATGGCACCCCGACCCGTGCAGCCGACTCCACCGACGCGGCCGCGGGCTGCGTTTCCCGCTCCAAGTGCCTCGCGGCCTCCCACGGCGGGCTGCCGATTTCCGCGAGCCGGTTCAACTCTTCGCGATCCTTGAAGGTGTCCATCGACTTCCAGAACCCGCGATGGCGGAACGTGAAGAGGTCGTGGCGCTCGCTCAACGCGGGAAGGACCTCTCGTTCGAGGTTCTCGCCTTCCCACGTATCGAACGCGCGGCGCTCGAACACGAAGAAGCCGCCGTTGATCCAATGCTCCTCGAGACGGGGCTTCTCTCGGAATCGCGCTACTCGACCGTCTTCCCCGGACTCGAGCACCCCGTACTGCGACGGGAGCGGGACCGTGGTGACGGTGGCGGCACCGTCGTGCTCCATGTGACGCTGAACGAGCGCGTCGAGGTCGATGTCGGCAAGGCCGTCGGCGTAGGTGGCGAAGAACCGCTCTCCCCGCACGTGGTCGCAGACGCGCCGGAGACGCTCACCCGTGTCGGTGTCGAGGCCGGTGTCGACCACCTCGACCTCGTAATCCCCGCGGGATGTGGCGAAGTGCTCGGCCAGACGTTCGCCCAGGTAGCCGCTGGCCAGGATGAACCGCCGATGACCGTGACGCGCATAGATCCCCATGACGTGCTCGACGATCGGGATGCCGGCCACGGGAAGGAGCGGCTTCGGGAGCTCGAGCGTGTCGGGATACGCGCGCGTCCCCCGACCGCCGCACAGGATGACGACGTCAAGCACGAGGCGCCTCGTTGACGGCGACCCGGTCGACGCGCCCCTTCAGGCTCTGCCGGTGACCCCCCGGGTACTGACGTTCCCACTTCATCACTCCGTACACACCCGAGCGGGCCGGGCATCGCGCTCCTCGTTCGCCGCGCGGTCGAGCCCAACGACACGTCCTTGCGCTGTGGTCCCATCAGCGTTGGTGTGCGACCACGAGGTAGGCGACCGACATGGCCCCGAAGGCCTCCTCGCCATCGCGGGCGGTCGGAACCACTCGGTCCAGCGCGCTGCCGATGCGGTTGAGGAGCCGCACCAACCACCGGAGGGGGCGGAGAACACGGCGACGGTTCGACAGCGCTTCGAGGTAGAAGCCGACGAGGGTGGTCAGCGTGAGGGCGACGCCGCCCGCCGGAGCGACCGACTCCACTTCGAAGTTGCGGCCGACCAGTTCGACCAACCCTTCGCGCGTCCAGCGCGTGTAGTCGCCCGGCGTCGGGTGGTAGGGGTACACCCCGTGCGTCCCGAGCAGCAGGACCCCGCCGGGACGCAGCACGCGCCGGATCTCCGCAAGGGAGCGGTCAGGGTCGCGCAGGTGCTCGAACACCGCGAACGACACCACGACATCGAAGCTGTTGTCCCGAAACGGAAGGCGGTCGGCCGACCCCCGCACGTCGCCGGCGCCGATGTCGTAGTCGACGAGCCGCGCCGACGAGGGAAGCACGTCTCGATACGACGGCGCCTCCCCCGCGCCGACATCCAGGACATCGGCATGCGCGGGGATCTTCTCGGCCGCGTCGGCGAGGACCTGCCGGAAGCGGTCGCGGACGGGAACCACGTGCAACGCGTGTTGTTCCTGGCTGTGGTGGCCGGCCATCGGCGCGGTCACCTCGACTCGGGTGCCATCTGGAAAGCGATCGCCTCCGCGAGCCGGATGACGAGCGCTTCCAGCGACGACTCATCGGACGCGGGCGACAGGGGCGACAGGTCGACCACGGGGACTTCGACGTCCCGTCCGATGGCGGCCACCAGCGCGGCGAAGCGGCGGTGTGACCGTGCCATCGAGGGCTCGAGGGGTGGAATCACCAACAGCGGGGACGTGACCTCCCGCGTGACGTCCACCAACCAGCGAACGGCCTCTCGGGAATGGGCGGTGACGCGTCGCGGCGGGGCGACACCAAGCACGGTCAGATCCGCGCGACTGACCGGCTCCCGGACCAGGGGATCGTAGAGAACACTCCGATGGAGATAGCCGGTGTCGAGGTCCCGGAAGCAGCCATCGCGAACCGCGACCGCCCGCTGCCCTCGAGCCTCCAGCGCCCGCTCCAACTCGCGAACGAACTGACCCTCTGCCGAGGTCGTGATACCGAGGCCGGCGAGATCGCAGCGCACCACGACATCCGCCACCCGGGGACCGCCGACCGGGCCGGGATGGTGCGCCACCCGCTGCTGGCGCGGTCGCGTGCCGACGCGGTCGATGGCCGCGGCCACGGCCTCGGCGATCACCTCGTGGCCCGCCCAGTTGACGTGCACGTGGTCGGCTGAGACCTCGTCCCACGCGAGCGGTTCGAACAGTCGATGGGTGTCGACCACCGGCACGCCGGCATCCCGAGCGATCGCAGTCACCGCGGCCGCGGCCTCCACCGTGTTGCCGTCGAAGCCGGGGTTCCGGGGAGAGCGCACCGGGAGGGGCGTGACCAGGGACACGTCGTGCCGGTCACGGAGGGCGGCGACGAGGCATTCGAGGTCTCGGCGCGCCTCCGACGGATCAGTCGGGCGGAAGCGCCCGTTCGAACAACGGACGAGCGCGGGGCGGGCGCGCTGATACGCCCGGTTCAGCGCCACCCGCAGGCGAACGGGGCGGACCCGTTCCATCGCTCGGGCCACGGATCGAGGACGGGCGAGCGGCCACCAGTCGTTGACCCCGAGGGCCAGGATGACGGTGTCGAAGTCGTCGAAATGCGCCCTGACGAGGTGGTCCCGCTCGTAGCCCCGCCATGCGTCGCCGATCCGGAGGCCGGCGACGCCGGCGTTCTCGACGTACACGTCATCGCCCGACGTGCGCAGGCGCCGCTGGAGCTCCGAGGACCACAGCCGCGGGTCGCGGCGGTCGACGACCCCCTCACCGAGCGATCGCGCCTGCGAATCCGCCCGGACCAGCACCTTCCGGTCGGCGGTCGACGGGACTCGCGTCGGTGCACCTGGAGCTGCGGCCGGTTCCCGGAGTTCGGTCATCAACCGTCCCACCCGTGGCCCGGGCGCAGGTCGCGGCGCGTCAGGACCCGATCGCCACGTCGACGAACGATTCGGCGGGGAGTCGCGCGCCCGTCGAGTCGGTGGGCACCGTCCTGCCGGCCGCCGTGTGACCCTTGCCCAGCGACAACGTCGCCGGGCCGGACAGGGCGGTGCCGAGGTCCAGCACGATGGTGTCGTCCGCCGTCCGGTTCGAGGAGGTCACCGAGACAGCGCTCCCGCCCTCCTCGACGACGAACCCGTCGAGGCCGGTTGTGGGCTCGAGAGGAAGGGTGGCGTCCGAGAACGTCACCGTCACCTGCGTACCGGACGCGTCGCGAGTCGCCGACGCGAGCTGGGGACCGCGGCCGTCGCTTCCATCGAAGAAGTGGGCATCGAGCGCGGCCCACCACCGTCGGGCCGCGACCTGGAGATCGTCGTTCGACCGAAAGTGCGTGCCGTCGTCGAACGAATCGTCACCGAGATCGACGTCGTAGAGCGTGGGCCCGGCGAGCACGTTGCCACCCGCGTCCCAGGCGGCGCGCTGCGCTGCGCGGATCGGATCGAGGTTGGCGCCGTCGGTCGCCACCTCTCCGATCTGCGCGACCACGACGGGAACACCCAGGTCGCTTTCGACACCCGCGGCGAAGCCGTCGAGCAACGCGCCGTAGGCGCTCTCGCTCATCCCGTCGACGGCGTCGGTCTCACCCTGCCAGAACAACACGGCTCTCACGCCCCCGCCGGCGCCCGCTACGTGACCGAGCATTCGCTCGTAGTACTTGTCGCCGGGTTGCCACTGCGTGATCGAGGTACCTCCCACCGCGGTGGGTACGAACGCCACGGGAACACCCCCCTGGTCGACCGTGTAGTGCGAGGCGACCAGCGGCCACACCGAGCCTTCGACGCCGCCCACCGGGTCCTCGAGCTCCTGCCAGCGGAGCCCGACCGAGAACATCGACGCCCGGTCGTCGTCGGGCGTGTAGACCTGACCGTGCTTGCCGAACCCGGCCGCGTTGCTCTGCCCGGCGATGACGAACACATCGCCGATGCCGACCGGATCGCGTTCGGCGACGACGGCAGTGTCGTTGGCGAAGCGCACCTCGAGCCGCCCCTGGCCCTGCGACAGACCCGAGAGCACTCCCTGGAACGATCCGTCGGTGGGCGCCACGTCAAGGGTCGACCAGGTGCCGCCATCCCACCGAGCCTCGATCGCGGCCGGAGCCGCATATCCCGGGGGCAGCCGGTAGGTACCGGTCACTGCGATGTCCGCGGTGTCGACGACGTCACGCTGGAGCACCTGGTGGTCGACCGGCGAGGTCACGACCACCGACGGCGTGGGCATGAAATCGGCCCGGACGTCGTCGATGACGGTGCGGGTCGGGTCGGTTCCCTCCCAACCACCGACGTATTCGAGGCCCCCGGCCGGCAGGGGGTCGTCGTCGACGAGCTCGAGCACCGGCGTGAACGTCTCGCCGTCGTCCGAAGCCGAGAGGCGCAGATCGGTCACGACGGTGCCGTCGGACATCTGACGATCAACCGCCGCGGCCTCGAACGAACGCACCGGCGCACCGAGCAATGGGGTGGATGCGAGCAGCTCGATGTGGTTGTCGTCGGTCGCCCGGTAGATCGCCACCTCGTTGTGGTGAGTGCCCCGCTTCTGTTCGAGGACGACGTTGCTGACGGTGAAGATGTATCCGCTGATCTCCCCGTAGTGACGCAACGTCATCGAGTGGCGGTCCCCGCCGAGGAGCGCCGATTCCTTCCATGTAACCGTCATGTCGGAGCCGACGACGGCATCGAACGCGAACGCGGCGAGCTTGATGCCATGGGGCTTGGTGTCGACCCGACCGGCCTCGGTCGGCCGCATCCCCTTGCTGGCGCCGAGATCGAGGGCCACCTCGGCCTTGCCGGCCACGGCCGAGACCCCGGCCGGAGGCTGACCGAGGTCGTCACCCTCGAAGTCATACGTGAGTTGGAGGGTTCCTGAGGATTGAGCCTGCGCCGGGGCGGGGACGAGGAGCGCGGCGAACAGCGCCGCGAGCGTCACGGCGATCGTCGGTGCGAGATGTCGTTGCCCTCGGTTCACGCCGTCCTCGGCTTCGCTCGGTTCCCGGCGACCCCATTTCGCGCACGACTGCCAGTTGGGTCGTGAGTGGGGTGTGCGGTCTTCACATGCATTACGGCGAACGACGCCCACCTGCGCGATGCGCGCGCGCCGCCGAACCATCGGCATGGTGCTCGGTCTCGTGTTGAGCGTCGTCTCGTCCCCCGCGGTCGGTTCGACGGCTCACGCTGATTCGGGCTTCGCGACCGAATCGATCACCCTCGCCGGGAACGACCCGATCGGCGAGTGGACCCAGCAGCCGCTCCGATCGGGGACCCTGTACCGGCTCACCGCCTCGGGGACCTACGACTACGGACTCCGTCAGGCACAGCTCGCCGACGCCGAATGCACCCACGACGCGACCCAGGTCGACCCGGTGCGTGACGCCCCGAGCCGCACGTCGAACTGGCTCCGGCACCGCTGGACCTTCTTCGCCGCCCCCGATCCCCTCGATCCCTACAACGTCCTCAACACCGACCTGCGGGACCCGGACCCGACGGATGACCCCGGCGACGTCTACGTGGACCAGCGCAACGTCGAATGGGCGCCGATCGGGGAGTCGGTTCGCCACACCACCGGTCCGCTGGGGTGCCACGACGGCCATCCCGCGGTCGATGCCCACCGCTACGAAGTGTTCTTCCTCGCTCCTCAGACGAGACCGGTGAACCTCCGCGTGTACGACGTGTTCTACGAAGACAACGATCCCCCCGGGCCCGACGGTGAAAACACGATCGAGATCACGGTCGAAGAGGTGGCGGACACCGGGCTGTCGCTGGGCCGCCACATCGAGACGGTCCTCGTCTCCCCCGAAACCGAGGGCGCCACGTCGACGCCGCTCCCCAGCGGTGATGACTTCGTACTCGTCGCCCACGGCATGTGGACGTACCAGGGGCCCTACCACCTCGCCGACGCCGAGTGCACCCGCACGCCGGGAGACCCCGCGTACCACCCCCACCGGTTCGGCGCCGGCGCCTCCGACACGGGCGAGATGTGGATCGACGGCGCCCCCGTCGAGTGGCAGCCGGTCGTCCCGGCCCAGGTCTGGGCGCGCACCGTGCCGTTCGGCAAACCCGCCACCGTCGCGGTGCAGGGTTGCGACGGCATGAGCCACTACTACACGGTCGGGCACACCGGCACCGGCGCCCCGCTGCATTTCGAGATGTCGGTCCCGCCGGACTCAGCCGGGGTCGTGACCGGCCATCTGTCGGTCGACATCTACGAGCTGGACACTCCTGAGTGATCGAAGACCGGGCGCGCATCGTGCCGCCTTCGCCCGTAGAACAAGTGGGACCGGCCTGACAGGACCACGGAAGGGAAGCGAGATGGGGTACGGGCGAGCCCGGCGAAGGATCTCGGCGATCGCGCTGGTGACCGCGGTCGTGGCGTCGCTCGTGGCCATCGAGCCTCCGGCCACGGCTGCGGGGTTCACACCGGAGACGCTGAGCGTGCCGGTCGCCAGTATCAGCGGGGTCGAGACCGAGCAGATTCTCCAACGCGGAAAGGTGTATCGCGCCGTCGCCGAGGGGACCTTTGACTACGGCGTCCAGACCAACAAGCAGATCGGCGACGCCGAGTGCACCATGGACCGCTCCGGCTTCAACCCCATCTCGGGCGTCGAACCGTTCCCGATCTGGACCCGATACCGGTTCGCGTTCTACGGGTCGCCCCTGGTGGTCGATCCCAACACGGGAAACCCCAACCCGTACACGCTCCCCAACACCGACTACCGCGACCCCGATCCGACCGACGACGCCCCGGACCTCTACATCGACAACCGCAACGTCGAGTGGTGGCCGGTCCCGGACGTCTCGGCGGAGGCGCACCCCCACTTCCCGCCGCTCGACCGATCACCGGCCGACGTGTCGGTCGAACACCCGCCGAGTCCGCTCGGCTGCCACAACGGAGACCCGGCGTCCGACCCCCACCGCTACGAGGTGTTCTTCACGCCGACCGATACCCGAAGGGTGAACTTCCGCATCTTCGACGTGTTCTACGACGACAACGGGCCCGAGTCCCTGTCGGTCACGGTCGAGGAGGTCGGCGGGGCGGGAGCGCCGGTCGGGCCTCACGTCGAGACGGTCCTCGTATCGCCGCAGAACGCGGGCTCCGGCTCGACCGCGCTCCCGCCCCGCAGCCGTGACTACGTCCTCGTCGTCCGGGGCATGTGGACCTACAACACGCTCTTCGACCTCGCCGATGCCGAGTGCACGCGCACCAAGGACGACCCCACCTACGAGCGGGACCGGTTCGCCGATGCGGGCGGCGAGCTTCTCGTGAACGGCCTGGACCTCGACTGGACCCCCGCCGTCCCGGCCCAGGTCGGCGTGCGGACGTTCCCGCGCCACACTCCTGCCACCGCCGCCACCGAAGGCTGCGACGGACTGGGCCACGTCTACTGGACCGTCGTGAGCGCCAACGGAGGTCAGCTCGATTTCTCGCTCGTCGACCCGGTGACCAGTGGACCCAACACCGGTCACCTGAGCGTCGACATCTTCGAGCTGGCCTGAGCCACCCGACTGCGATGGCGAGCGGATCGAGGCCGGTAGGCTCGGGCCGGTGAACGACGGAACGGTCAGGGTCTCGGTGGTCGTTCCGACCCGCAATCGGCTCACGTACCTCCGGGAAGCCGTCGAGAGCGTCCGCAGCCAGGACGCCGCCGCTTGGGAGCTGATCGTCGTCGATGACGCCTCCGACGACGGCACCACCGAGTGGCTCTCCACCGTCGACGACCCCCGGGTGAGCGGCATCCGACTCGACAGTCGTTCCGAGCGTTCGGCCGCACGGAACGCCGGACTGGATCTCGCTCGCGGGGCCTTCGTGTTGTTCCTCGACGACGACGACCGCCTGCGCCCCGGAGCGCTCGGGACGCTGGCATCGTCGCTCGAACGGAACCCCGGGGCGGTGGCGGCGGTCGGAGCCGTCGAGGCGTTCGACGAGCGAGGCCACCGCCGTCGCTTCCGGCATCCGCGTCGGCGCACCGTCCGCGACGTCTTCGACGACGTGATGTTCGGCTGGGTCGGGCTTCCGGCGGCGACCCTGTTCCGGGTGGCGACGCTGCGCCGGGTGGACGGCTGGGCAGCGGACCTGACCCAGGGGGAAGACCAGGACCTCGCGCTCCGGCTCTCCCGCCACGGTCCGACGGTGCTGGTCCCCGACGTGGTCGTCGAGCACCGGCGCCACACCGGGCAGCGACGGCCGCCCGACACCTTCGAGATCGAAAACGCCAACCGGAGGACGTTCCTCGAAGGGTCGGAGACCGAGAGGCGTCGACGCGGCGAACGGACGCTGGAGGCGCGCATCCGGTTCCGGCACGGGGTCATGGAGTGGGTGGAACGGCGTCCACGCGCCGCGCTCCGGCACTTCTCCGGCGCCGTGCGTCTCCGCCCGGCGATCGCGACGTCGCCGGTGGTCGGCCGTCGCGTCCGGAGCCTGTGGTTCCGGTGCGCGGTGGGTGCGTTGATCGGCCATCGGGCCATCATGGTTCTGTACCGCCTCGTCTGGTGGGTGCGCAGGCGAACCGGCCGGGCTCCCTACAGCACCGCATCGGCCATCCCCGAGTCCACCGGCGTACCCCTCGCCGGAGAGGACGACCGAAGCGACGACCAACCGTGAGCACCCGACACCCCCGCGACATGCGGGCAGGCGCGGTGTGGGATGGGTGTGAGCACCCCGTTCGACACCTCCGAGGATGCCGACGACCACGCGTGGACGATTCCCGGATCGGTGCTGCGCGTCGCCATCGTCCACGACGACCTCACCCAACGCGGCGGCGCTGAACAGGTCGTCCTCGCGCTCCACCGACTCTTCCCCGACGCTCCGATTCTCACGACCGTCTACGACCCCGACCGCACCTACCCCGACTTCGAAGATCTCGACGTGCGGGTGACGCCGCTCCAACGGCTCCCTCACGGGGGGAACGCCGCTCGCGGGCTTCTCCCGCTGTATCCGTGGGCGATCGGTCGCATCGATGCGAGCGGGTACGACCTGGTGGTGTCCAGCTCGTCCCGCTTCGCGCACGGCGTCGACGCCGGCGACGCCTACCACCTCTGCTATTGCCACAACCCTCCCCGCTGGCTCTATCAGACCGACGAATACCTCGAGAGGGGCGGACCGGTCCCCCGCTGGGCGCGTCCACTGCTCCGCCCGCTGTTCCCGATCCTCCGCCGCTGGGACCAGCAAGCCGCGACCAGGCCGGACCTGTACGTGGCCAACTCGCGGGTGGTCGCTGCACGGATCGCACGGGCCTACCGGCGCCACGCCGAAATCGTGTACCCGCCGGTGCGGCGCGAACGGTTCACGGTTCCCCACACCGCGGCGGGAGTGCCGGACGAGCCCTACTACCTCGTCGTGTCGAGGCTGCTGCCGTACAAGCGCATCGACCTGGCCGTCCGGGCCGCCGAGGCCCGGGGGGTACGTCTGATCGTCGTCGGGAGCGGGCCGGCCGAGGCCGATCTGCGGGCGGCTGCGGACTCGCACACCGAGTTCCGCCACGACATCGGCGACGCCGAGATGGCGGCCCTGCTCACCAACTGCCGAGCGCTCGTCCAACCGGGCCTCGAGGACTTCGGGCTCGTCCCCCTCGAGGCGAACGCGGCTGGTCGACCGGTCATCGCCTACGGGCTGGGAGGAGCGCTCGAGTCCGTCGTCGACGGCGTCACCGGCATCCACTTCCCCGAGCAATCGGTGGACGCGTTGGTCGACGCGATGGAGAAGCTCGAGAGCCGCACCTGGAACGGCGCCGCCCTCCGCACGTACGCCCAGGCAGCATCCGAGCACCAGTTCCGTCGCGATCTGGTGCACCTGCTGCACGAGCGAGACGTGTTGTCACGCCACGCTTCCGATGCTCCCTACGCGAGCGCCGCCGTTCGCTCTCGCCTTTGACGAATCCGCCGATAGGCAAGTCGGTGGCGGGCCACCCGCCACGGAGTCCCGATCGACCATCGGACGTCACGGGCCACCTGCCCGATGGCGTGCGGGCGCGCCATCGTCACCTTCGAACGCTCGTAGCCGAAATGCTCGAGCTGGTGACCGGCGATCCAGTCGAAACGCCGAAGGCGTGCGGGGCTCCAATCGCGGAACCTGGCGGTCGGATCGAACTGCGGGGGCCGCTGCACGGGGTGCCAGTGGACGTCGCGCCCTTCGCCCCGATGGACCGATGAGCCGCGCAGTGGCAATCGGGCGGCCGCACCGAAGTCGTAGCGATCCCGGTCGAGCCCGCAGAACTCCAACAGGTCGCTGAGCGTGTTCTCAGGTGCTTCGTAGAGGTCCTCGTAGCGCACGATGCGGTACGCGAGCGGCGCTTCGCGGTGCTGTTGATCGAAGCGGGCGATCTCGTCGGCCGCGGCCGCCCACAGCCGTGCCGTCGTTTCGAAGTCGCCGCCGAAGGTGTCGAGGGACGATTGGACGACGGACCGTCCGTCGCGCACGAGGATGATCAGCAACGCGCGGGGGAAGAAGGTGAAGAACTCGTCGATATGGTCGACGTACGGAGTCTTGCTCACCAGCCGCCGGTTCCCGGTCTCGGCGAGGAATCCGGTGATGCCGTCACCGAGTGAACGGCTGAGTTCTGCCACCAGCTCCCCGCGGCGACCGGTCGCGTCGTGCCAACTCCGGACGACCTCGTTCACGTACCGCTTCAACTGACGAACGCCGATGAGCGTGTGGTCCTCCCATACGGGCGCCCGCGCCGGAGCGCAGTCCGGATGCAGGAGCAGCGCGTCATGGAGGAAATTGGTTCCACTGCGCGGCAGGATCCCGCGGATGAAGATCGGTGAATCGAGAATGGCGGCGTGATCGGGTCGCGGCACCTGGGCCGGGGCGTCTCTCATGATCCGATCGGGCGCCAGGAGAACCCGGTGTCGCCTTCCACCGCCCGACGAGCGTTGACGAGCCCGTAGCCGTACACGGGGTCGTATCCCAAGGCACCGAGGTCGACGGTGGTTGCTCTGATCCGGTGGGCCGCGTCCGGGCCCGTGATGGGCGGCGTCGACGACGCGAGCAGCGCTCCCACCCCGGCGACGTGCGGTGCGGCCATCGAGGTTCCGGCACGCATGGCATATCCCGACCTGCCGTCACTACACGACCCTGCGCCTTCCGTCGGGTGTGTCGACAGGACCCGCTCACGACACGGTCGCGGGAACCACGACCCTGCGGTTCCCCAGCCTCCGGGAGCCACGACATCCGTTCCGCTGCCGAAGTTCGAGTACGGCGCCTTCAGATTCCTGGCGTCGGTCGCGCCCACGCAGATTCCTTCGCCGGTGACGAAGACCTTGTGGGAGCAGATCGGGAAGCTGTCGTTCCCCGCGGCCACGACCACCAGCACGCCCTGATCGCCGGCGTCATCGATCGCGCGAGCAAGGTCGCGATCGAGCACGCCCATTGCCGAGAGCTGAGCAACGACCGGGAGTTGGGACAGGCTGAGGTTGATGACGTCGGCACCGTGGGCGGCGGCGTAGCGAACGCCGCTGGCGACATCGCGAGAGGTCCCCGTCCCCTCACCGTCGAGGACCTTGACAGGCATGATCCGGGCTCCCGGCGCCACGCCGGCAATGCCGATGCCGTCGAGGGGGGCAGCGACGATACCGGCGACGTGGGTGCCGTGGCCGTGATCGTCGTCGGCCGCGTCCGAGCCCCGAACACACTCGGCGTGCTCGGCGGCATCGATGCAGTTCGCCGGCCAGACCAGCTTCGACGCCGGGAACTCCGGGTGATCGACGTCGACCCCGGTGTCGATCACCGCGACGACCGCACCCGACCCGTCGACGCCGAGCTGCCACGCCGGGCGCGCCTCGAGCCGCTCGACGTTCCACTGCCGATCTTCGAAGGGTTCGGGAGCCACGGCCCCCCGAGCCACCGGCTGGTGGACGACCGCGACGAGGACCACGGTGATGATGAGGACGCGCAACTTGGCCATTCGTCACCTCCACACCCGGAAGCGATCACGATCGCGACCACGCGGGCCTGGTAACCGCGTGTAACCGCGTGCAACCGCGGAGTGCGCAGAAGCGGACTGGGCAGAAGCGGGTGACCGAACTACGCTGTGTGGGCGGTGATCGACGCCTCGTGGCGAATTGGTCACCCCAACGAACGCCTGACCGTGGACGGTGCTGGTCGGGGAGAAAGGGCTTTTGCCCGAATTTCCTCCGCGATCACCCGGATCCTGGCGTGTGGAAACCAGGAGAGCCGGCCCAAGAAGAGGTCGGCCCTTCGCCGTGCGACAGGAGAGAACGGATGGCGATCCGGGCGTCGAGGAACACCGACCGCGAGAGCGCGGCGGCGCTCGACGCGAGCGGCGACGACGTCGACGTCGACCTCACGGCTGAAGAGTCCCTCGACGTCGGTAACGTCGACATCGAAGCGCTCTGGGAAGAGCACCGTGCCGAGCTGCACCGGATCTGCGCCAAGATCGTCGGCGATCCGGCCACCGCCGATGACATGGTCCAAGAGACCTACCTTCGGGCGCTGAAGCACGTCGACAAGCTCGAAGACCGCCCCTCGCTGATGCCGTGGCTGGCGACGGTGGCCCGTCGCCGCAGCCTCGATGAGATCCGGGCCCGCAAACGGGTCTCGCCCCTCGAGTTCATGCCCGAGGACGAGATCCCCGACAACGAGAGCCCCGAGGCGCGGGCCGAACTCGATGAGGCCATGGGCGAGGTCGGCGAAGCCCTGCGTGTGCTCAACGACCGCGAGCGCCGGCTCCTCCAGCTCCAAGTGCACGATGGCCTGTCGCTCTCCGACCTCGCGGACGAGGACGGATCGACCGTCCATTCGGTGCGCTCGGTGTTGGTGCGGGCACGGGCGAAGCTTCGGACCGCCATCACCCAGGACGTCGGGGTACCGGCCGCCGCTCCCCTCGCCGGCGCCATGCTGTGGCTCCGCCGGAAGACCCAGTCGGTCAACGTCCGGTTGCAACAGGCATTCTCGTCCGCTCCGCTCGATCGCGTGGGTGAGATCATCACGGCGGGGATCGTCGGCGTGGCGGTCGGTGTCACTCCCGTCGCGGTCGATGACGAGCCCCGAACCGACACACCCGACCCGGACGCCGCGGCGCTCGCTCCGAGCGGGGCCACCTCGGCAGCATCCGAGCACGCCGACGCCGGCGCGCCGGCGGGACCCGGCAACCCGTCTCCCGAAACCGGGCCGTCTTCGCCGCTCGACGAACCCGTGCCCGGTTCGGCCGCCGTCGACGTCCTCGTACCGCCCGACGACGTGGAGAGCACCGACGATGCCACGTTCACGTCGTTCGCGGTGAGCAACGACGGAAATGCAGTCCTCGCCGCCGGCACCCGTCGACCGGGCTGCGTCGTCGGATGCACCGTCCTCTTCCGCTCGTTGGACGGCGGCTCCACGTGGGAACGACTTCCGGCCGAAGGGATCACCGGCACGACGGTGGTGGCAGCGCCCGGCTACCCGAGCGATCCTCGCATCTTCGCCGTCGGCGAGGAGGGCCTGAGCGTTTCGCGTGACGGGGGCGAGACGTTCGAATTGGCGCTCGCGACGGGCCCGGCCCCGCTCGCCCTCTCCCCCGACTTCGCCACGGGCGACGAGCGGGTCTTCATCGGATCAGGCCCGGCGCTGGTCTGGGACGACGCCACCCGGTCAGCGACGCCCCTGGTCGGGCCGCCCTCGTCGCCATCCTCGTACTTCGCGTTCGAAACCGGCTACCCGTCCTCGGGCCGTCTGATCGTCGGATCCGCAACGGCCGGGTCCGACGACTTCGAAGCCGCCGTGTTCCGTTGCCGCTACGCACTCTCAGAGGACTCGTGCATCGAGTCGACGAATCTCCCCGGGCTCGAACGCCCGCCGGCGGTGACCGTCGTCAACGGCTCCGACACCGTGTTGGCATGGGGAGGCTCCCAGATGCGTCGCTCCATCGACGGAGCGCTCACGTTCTCGGCGACCCCGCTTCCCGGCGGCCTCCATGTCTCCGGCGTGACCTCGAGCGGTGCCGGTGTGGTCTACGCGGCGACACACAGCCCGTCGGGAGGTGCGGCCGGAGTGCTCCGCTCGGACGACGACGGCCAGAGCGGGACCGTCCTGGGCGAGGGCACCCCGCTCGTTGACGGCGTCGCCAACGTCACCGTTCTCCCCGGCGGCCGGCTGCTGGCCGCCCCGTTGGCTCAGGCCGGCGGCGACATCTACTGCTCCGAAGACCGGGGCGCGACCTGGGACCCGTCATGCGACTGAAACAGCTTTCGACCGTGATCGCCGGGCTCCTTCTTGCCGGCACCTTCGGGGTGACGACGCCGAGTGAGGCTTCGTCTGCCGGTGTGATCGCCGGGTCCTGTAACGCCGTCACGATCAAGGTGGACGGCGGCCAACTCACCACGCCGAGCGGCGGGTTCTGCGCGGTCACCGAGTACGTCGGACCGAACATCGTCGCCAATGCCGCCCAGACCGCCACCATCCAGATCACCGCTCCCAACGTCAAGCTCCAGTGCAGCGGAAGCGCCGTCCGCGGATTCAGCGGCGCCGTGACCGTCGCCGTCCACGGCAACAGCACCGACAGCTTCCCCGACGTGGTCATGATCGTCGACGGTGCTTCGGGTCCTCAGACGCTCAACCCGACGGCGACGGCGTTGATCAAGGGACTGAGCTTTGCGGGAGCAGGCACGTTCACCCGCCAGGGTTCTGGGAGCTGCGCGTCCGGATCGGCGACGTGGACGCTCGGTCACATCACCTTCGAGGACCCGACCCTGTAGCCGCGGGCCTTCGGCCTTCGGCCGATGCTCAGTCGTCGGTGAGTTCGAGAAGTGCCTGGAACAGCTCTTCGGACAGGCTGCCACCGCCGCCGAGTGACTCCTCCGACCGGCGCAGGGCCGCGAGCCCGGAGCGCGCCAGCCGCTCGATCTCGGCGGCGTCGTCGGCCAGCTCCCCTTCCTCCATACCGAGCCGGAGGAGGCCGGCGCGCAGGTAGATGGCGGCCAATGCTCGACCGGTGGGCTCGCGGCCGACGTCGAGGGCCATCTCCCGCCAGATCGACCGGCTCCGCTCGACTTCGGCCTCGATGGCGGCATCGAGTACCCGGGCGACCGATGCGGCGCTCTGCGCAGCAGGCGCCATGGCGGCGTTGCCGGCGCGTCGTTCGTCCCACCCGAAGGCGAGCAGGCCGAGAGGGCCGTCAGGCGTAGGCAGCGGCGCCAGGATGGCGGAGCGGGCCCCCAGCGATGCGCGCCACTCCGGGGGGAAGCGCCGGAACCTCGTCGTCGCGACGAGCACGGGGTCGTCGCCCTCGAGCGCGTCGCGGACGAGCCCGGCGACAGCCACTGCCGCCGGGTCGTCGTCGACGACCTCGCCGGTCTGGGAGCGACACCGGAGGGTGCCGTCGTCGTCGAGGAGGAGCAGGGCGACCCGGTCGGCGCCGGTGGCTGCGAGCGCGAGATCGAGCAGGTCGGCGACCAGGTCGTCGGCCTCACGCAGCGCCAGGGTCAGGCCCTGCGCACCATCGGTTGGAAGTTGCTCGCGCATACATATGTTCTACGCCGCAACCGGCCTGACGTCGCGATTTTTGACCCTGATTTGTGACGACAAACACGGCCTGTGAGACACGCATCAACGCTGCGTGGCAGACCCACTCAACGTGGGTTGGTCGACGGTGATTCGAGCGTCTCAGTCGCGTGGCGCGATTCCGTCGCGCAAACGCGACTGAGACACGGTCAGACGGCGATCTCGAGGACGTAGGCGAGGATGAGGGCGACGCCGGTCAGGGCATGGAGGCCGATGTTGAGGCCCATGGCGCCCATCAGCTCGTAGGGCTCGTCGTAGTGGTCGCGCAGTCCCCGGTGGATCTTGGGGATCAACGCCGCCGGAGCCAACGCCAGCAGCGTCCACGCCGTCAGCGCCCCGGCCGCCACGCCGCCCACGATCACGGCGAAAGCGCCCCCGGCGAAGAGCGCGTAGCCGGTGACGATGACGTCCTGCGAGAGCCGTACCGCCACCGTGCGCTTCCCCGCCGCCGCGTCGCCGTGGCGGTCGGGAATCTGGTTCACGTACAGCACCAGCATGATCAGGATCGCCACCGGGATCGACACCACGATCGCCTCGGCGGTGAACCGCTGGGCGACGACGAAGTAGGTGCCGAGCAGCATGATCGGGCCGAATCCGGCCGCCACGGCGACGTCACCGAGACCCCGGTACACCAGCTTGAGCGGCGGCGCCGTGTAGAAGATCGAGAGGAACACTCCGGCAACACCGAGCCAGAGGATCTCGATACCGCGGGTCATGGCGAGCCCGACACCGATGCCGGAGCCGGCGACGAAGAACGCCGTCGCCGCTGCCCACATCGCCCGGTGCGACACGATCCCGTGCTGGATGACCCTCGACCCGCCGCTGAAGGGTGTCGGGGTGACGTTGGCGTCGTCCGCGCCGCTGTCGGCGTCGAAGACGTCGTTGAGCACGTTGAGCCCGAGGTGGATACACGAGGCTCCGACGAGGGCCAACACCACCAGCCACCAGGCGGTGAAGCCGTGCGCCCGCGCCACCACCGCGCCGAGCATCACCGGCACCAGGGTGGCGGTGAGGAACGGCATCCGGGTGGCGGTGAAGAACGTCCAGAAGCGTGAGAGCCGGGGCTTGAAGTCGGCCCCCTGCTCCTCGGAGATCCGGCGCAGGTAGTCGAGGCCGCGCGCCACGTTGCGCTCGCAGTACTCGAAGAACGGCACCTCGGCCTCGTCCCAGCCGGTGGTCCGGGTGGCCTCGAGGGCGTAGCCGTCGCCCGCCACGCGGAGCACACCCCGAACGTTCACGTACCGCCGCTCGTCGTAACCGACACCCGGTTGCGGCCGCACGTGGCTGAAGGTCACGAGCACCTCGGTGCCCGCCTTCGGAGGCTCGGGCACGTCGAGCGCATCGAGATGCACGGTGTCGGCGCCGGCGTCGACGCGGAATGCCGTGGGGGCGTTGATCGGGTAGCCGTCGGCGTCGAGCCACGACACGACCGCGTGGTCGAAGTCGGTCTCGAGGCGCTCGAGACGCCCGGCATCGAGGACGGTCGCCGGGCTCATGCCGCCACCTCCTCGAGGGTCGTGACCTCGGGGCTCCCGCCGTCGGGGGGCCACACCAGGACCTTGCGCGGCGTGATCTCGATGATCGAGCGCTCGAAGAACAGCGGGAGGGCGAAGCGTTGCTTCACGAACTTGTCGATCACCGGCTCCTTCTCCCGCCAGAGCGGGAGCAGCGACATCCAGCCCTCGTGGGGGTCGTCCTCGATCACCCGGGCGTCTCCCTGCACCGTGATCGGGTGGAAGACGTCGACACCGGGCGTCGCCGTGGCGTCGGTGACGCTCACGGCCACGCGTGGGTCGCCCTTCAGGTGCTCGAGCTTCCGGCTGAAGAGCACGCTCGAGGTCATGAAGATCCGCTCGCCGTCCCAGAGCGGGATCAGCGGGTAGGTCGTGGGGCCGCGGTCACCGACCACGGTGAGTTCGGCGACCAGCGCGGCGCGGAGCACCTGGTCGGCCGCTTCCGGGAACGCCGTCATGCGAAGACCTCCTCGACGGTCATGATGCTCCCCGAGGCTACGAGCCCAACCGGCGCCGCGCCCATCCGAGCGTCTGTGGCGCGTTGAGGGGACTCCTTCCCCTCAACGCGCCAGAGACACGGTGGACAGCGGGTGGGTGTGGCACGCTCCCGGAATGTTCCGCTTCTGGGAGTCGTTCACCCGGCCGCTGCTCGACGCCGTCGAACCCGAGGTCATCGTGGAGATCGGCGCCTTCGAAGGCGCGCACACCCGGCTGCTCGCCGAGTGGGCCGGCGGCGACGCGACGATCCACTCGATCGACCCGGAGCCGGCCTTCGACCCGAGCGAACTCACCGGCGTTCACGTCCACACAGACCCGAGCCTCGAGGTCCTCGCCGAGATCGACGACGTCGACGTGGCGCTGATCGACGGCGATCACAACTGGTACACGGTCTTCCACGAGCTGAAGGCCCTCGGAGCACCCGGATCCACCGATCCCCTGGTGCTGCTCCACGACGTCGGCTGGCCCTACGGGCGCCGCGACCTCTACTACGCGCCCGAGCGGATCCCCGACGAGTTCCGGCAACCGTTCGCCACCGGCGGGATGGAGCCGGGACGCTCCGAGCTCGTGGAGGGCGGGGGCTTCAACGCGGGGAAGCACAACGCCACCCACGAGGGCGGACCCCGCAACGGGGTGCTCACCGCGGTCGAGGACTTCGTCGACGAGTCGGCGCTCGACCTCGACCTGGTGACGGTGCCCGGGCTGTTCGGGTACGGCATCCTCACCCCCGCGGAACGGATGGCGTCGCGGCCCGGGCTCGCCGAGGCCGTCGACGCCATCCGCCCCTCTGCCTCCCAGCGCCGCCACCTCGAAGCGCTCGAATGGTGGCGGCTGGCAGACCAGGTGTTCAGCTCACGGTGAGCGTTCCCTCCATCCCTGCGGCCTGGTGGCCCGGGATGTCGCAGTAGAAGCCGTACTCGCCCGGTTCGAGATCGAGGGACCCGGAATCGGTGTCGCCGTTGGAGGCGGCCTCGAGCCGCAGGTCGCTCTCCCGACCCTCGATCACGAAACTGTGGATGGTCTGACCCTCGTTGACCATCTCGAAGGTCACCTCACCGGCGGCAGCGGTGAGTTCGTCCTGAGCCCACGCGATGTCCTGTGCGCCCAGGCGCACGGTGCCGTCGCCGGAGGCAGCCGGTTCGGCATCGGCGGCATCAGCGTCGTCACCGTCACCGCCGTGGCCGTCATCGCCACCGAGTTGCTCACTGAAGGTGATCGAATCGTAGATCTCGGGATCCTGGTCACCCTCGACGTGGAGCACTCCGAGGGCGCCCTTGTGGACGGCCCGGAAGATGGCGTGGTCGACCAGGATGTAGTCGCCGCCCACATCCACGGTGAACTCCACTCCGACCGCACCCCCGGAGGGCACCAGGGTGGTCTGCACGTTCTGGTTCACGAGGTCGAACGAGCCTTCGACGTAGACCCGGTCGAAGATCTCGCCGATGACGTGGAAGCTCGAGATCAGGTTGGGTCCGATGTTCCCGACGAACATCCGCACCGTCTGGCCCGGCTGCACCGCGTCGCCGCCGAAGACCCCGAGGGCCCGATCGCCGGCGAGGGCACCCGGCCGGCCGTTGAAGGGCACGAAGGTGGGCTCCTCGAGGTTGCCGTGGGCGCCGGAGAACTCCAGGTGTCCCACGTCCTCGAGCCGGCTGATGCCCATGTCACCGCCCGCGTTCGTGTACCACTCGTGCTGCATCACGTAGTACTCGTGGTCCACCTCGGGCAGCCCGCCTTCGGGCTCGACCACGATCAGTCCGTACATCCCGTGGGAGATGTGGGTGGGGATGTCGGGGAAGGCGCAGTGGTAGATGTAGATCCCCGGGTTGAGCATCTTGACCTTCAACTCGCTCGTGTCGCCGGGGGCCGTGTTGAGCTTCACGGCACCTCCGCCCGGGCCGGTCACCGCGTGGAAGTCGACGTTGTGCGGCATCTGGCTGTCTTCGGGGTTGTGGAGGAAGAAGTCGACGGTGTCACCCACCTGGGTGCGGAGCATCGGCCCGGGCACCGCACCGTCGAAGGTCCACGCATTGACGGTCGTGCCCGGCAGCACCTCGGCGACACCCTCATCGATCTGGAAGTGGACCTCCTGGGTGATGGGCCCGTCGCGCTCGACGAAGTCGGAGTACTCACCGTTCTCGTAGCGCGTGTAGTCGGCCGACGGCGGGAGTTCGGTGGCGTGGCGCGACACCTCGTCGATCGTGGGTTCCTGAGCTTCGCCGGGCTCGAACCCGCGCGCCTGCTCGCCGCCGGTCGTCGCTACGCCGGTCGTGGCGCCGTCGTCGCCAGAGGTGACGCTGATGCCGACGGCGGCGATCGCCACCACCATCGAGACCGCAGCGAGCGACACCGCCGCCGTGTGTCCCATTCCCGTCTTCGACTCCCCGTTGGTCATCCTCGACTCCTCCTGGCTGCGCATGGGCGCGGCGGTTCCGGCCGTGGGACCCAGAATCGGCCATGGCGGGGGGAGCGGAACACGGGCCGATGAACCAGCCTGGAAGGTCCGGAGTCAGCCGCGCGTGGGACCCAGGTCCCGAACCGGGCATCGCAACGGCTCCTCGAGTCGGAACTCGTCGTCAGCCGACGGATTTCGACTCCAGAACCGCTCCGACGCGCTTCAGAACTCCAAGAGGGCGTTCTCGACCACCTCGGTGAGGGCGGGGTGGATCCACATCTGCTCGGTCGCCATCTCGTCGACCGTGCGCCCGAAGCGCATGCCCTGGATCAGCAGCTGGATGAGGGTCGACGCCTGAGGGCCGATGATGTGGGCGCCGAGGAGGCGTCGGGTCTCGGCGTGGGCCACCAGCTTCACGAACGAGGTGGTGTCCTCCATCGCCCATCCGTAGGCGGTGGATCCGTAGTCGGTCACGGCCACGTCGAACGGCAGGTTGTCGGCGGCGGCCTGGCGTTCGGTGAGGCCCACCGACGCCACCTGGGGGTCGGCGAACACGGCGTGGGGCACGATCGAGTCGTCCATCTCGAGCGGCGCTTCCGGCTCGCGGACGTTGTGGAAGACGATGCGGGCCTCCGCGTTGGCCACGTGCTTGAGCTGGTGGTGGTTGACCAGGTCGCCGAAGGCGTAGATCCCGGCGACGTCGGTCTGGAGGTCGGAATGCACGATCACCCGTCCGGCCGGGTCGCAGCCGACACCGGTGCGCTCCACGTCGAGGACGTCGCTGTTGGGGATCCGCCCGGTGGCGACCAGCAGCGTGTCGCCGGTGACCACCCGGGACTCGCCGTCGACGTCGACTGTCACCCGGACCTCGTCACCGGATCGTTCGACCCCTTCGAGGCGGGCCCCGAGGGTGAGGTCGAAGCGGGCCGCCGCCCGCTCGGTGAAGCGAGCCGAGATGTCGTCGTCCTCCGAGCGCAACAGGCGCGGCCCCCGGTTCACCATCGCCACCTCCGAACCGAAGGCGCCGAACACGTGCCCCAGCTCGGCGGCGATGTAGCCGCCGCCGATAATCACCAGCCGTCGGGGCAGGGCGTCGATGCGCATGATCGTGTCCGAGGTGTGAAAGCCCGAGTCGACGAGGCCGGGCACGTGCGGGACGAAGGGGCGGGCGCCGGCTCCGAGGACGAACCGGTCGGCCGTGATCGGGGTGCCGTCCACGTCGAGCACCTTGTGGTCGACGAAACGGCCCGTTCCCTTGTGCACGTCGATGTTGGGGCAGTCGTCGACCCGGTAGCGCTCGCCGTCGACGGCGATGGGATCGATGCGCGAGAAGACCCGGTCGCGCACCGCGGGCCAGTCGACGCCGTCGAGCGACGCCCGGACGCCGTAGCGCTCCGACTCGCGCACGTGCATGGCGACGTCGGCGGCGTAGACGAACATCTTCGAGGGAATGCACCCCCGATTGACACAGGTGCCCCCGAACGCGTCGCGTTCGACGACGGCGATCCTCCAGTCGTCGAGCTCGGGCGGGATCATGTTCCCCGACCCCGTCCCGACGACAATCAGGTCATAACGCTCCATCGAACCTCTCCCTCTCACGACTCGTCCGATGTGTACAGGGAATCGACGAAGAAATCGTCCCGAGACCACAACCTTTCGGGACCGGCCGACGTTTCCCCAGGTGAAGTTCGAGTTCGAGAGACCGATCCGCTGAGGTGGATTCGGCGTCGGGAACCTCCCGAGGTCCTTTCGACACCGACAACGGCGACCCGCCGGCGACGGCGGCGAGCAACGCCACGGGCCTGCCCGATGCAGGAAGCCGGGCTGCCGAAGTGAGTAAGGCTTCCGAGGAGGAAGAGATGTTCAGCGCACTGACAGGATTGCTGGCCACAACGGCCGGAAAGGTCGCGGTGACCGGCGCGGTAGCTGCGGCGAGCGTGGGCGGCATGCACGCGGCCGACGTGGTCGACGTGCCCGTACTGCCGAGCAACGACCCGGTGGCCGTCGAGCAGGTCGAGACGACCGAGACCGAGACCGGGACCGAGAGCGAGAACGAGGCCAAGGTCGACGGCGAGGAGCTGCCCGACGAAGCGGTCGCCGGCCAGGCGACGGCGGAAGAGAAGAAGGCCGCCGCCGAAGGGTTCACGCAGGCGATCCATGACTGGACCGCGTGCGTCTCGGGCAACGCCGAGGCTCAGGGCGACGAAGAGACCCGCGAAGACGGTGCCTTCGATCCCCGAGAGGGTTGCGACGACCGGCCCGACCCGCACGACTCCGGCCTGACCGAAACGCCCGACCAGGCGTCTGACGAGGGCACGGAGAACCGCGAGGACGGCAAGGCCAACCGCGACCTCCGCGGTGGCGACTCCGACGACCTCGGAACCGAGGACTCCGACGAGGACTCCGAGGAAGAGGCCGAGATCGAGGAGACCGAGAACGAGTCGCATGACTCCGACGACGGTCCCCCGGCCGGAGTTCCCGCTCGCCGGTAACGAACCCCGGTAGCCCTTCCGACCCACCGGGTGCCCGGAAGCCGCCCCTCACGAGGGGCGGCTTCGGCACGTCCGGGCGGGGATCAGACGACCACCGAAGTCGGAGACGGTTGGTCCGGGGCGGAGCCGGAGCGCGACCCCTCACCCACGGGCAACCCGACCGCCGAGAACTCAGGGACCTCGCCGAAGGCCGCCCGTCGGGCCGTGCGGCGCAGCGCGGCCAGCACGGGACCACCGGTCACCACGATCAGGACCGCGTTCCCCACCGCGCGGGGGATGTCGAATCCCAGAGAGGTGGTGAGGTGGAAGGCCCAGAAGCGGCGGAGGTTCTCGGCGAGCCCGCCCCCGGGGAGGAAGGCGAGGTCGGACACCCCGGCGCCGAACGGCCAGAACCAGAGGTTCAACAGCAGTCCGTAGACGAGACCGGTGACGGCTCCGTACGCCGCGAGGAGCCACACCTCCCGGCGGCCCCGGGCGCGGGGCAGGAGCCCGGCGCCGAGGCCCACCCATCCGGCGGCGATCATCTGGAACGGGAGCCACGGGCCCACGCCTCCGGTGATCAGGGCCGACGCGAACAGGGTGAGGGCCCCGAGGACGAACCCGAACCCGGCTCCGAAGACCCGGCCGGCCGGAATGAGGAGGAAGAACAGGAAGGTAAAGCCGGTGAGGCCCCCCGACGGCAGCCGGAGGACGGCGCCGGCGGCGATGAGCACGCCCAGGACGGCCACCGCCTTGGCGTCGAGCGTGCCGTCGGAGAGCTGGGCGACGAGGATTGCCAGCAACAGGGGAAGCACGGCGGCGAAGATCCACGGGGCGTCGCCCGCGTGGGCGAGGTCGGGCTCGGCGGTGGCGTCGGCGAACAGCGGCCAGGTGAACGCCACCGCGCCGAACAGGGAGACGACGACCAGCAGCACCCGGCTCCGCCGAGCCAGCGGGAGCGCGACCGTGTCCCTCATCCCGCCGCCTCCAGCGCGTTGCGCACCTCCGACACCGTGAGCCACGAGGCCGGTTGGAGGATCTTGGCGACCTGGGGGGCGAACATCGGTGATGCGCCCACCACCTCACGGGCCGGCCCGTCGGCGACGATCTCGCCCTCGGCCATGACCACCGCACGCGTCGCCACTTCGGCGACCAACTCCACGTCGTGGGTCGCGAGCACGACGCCACCTCCTGCGACGGTCAGCCGTCGCAGAGCGGCAATGAGGTGACGCTTCGCTTCGTAGTCGAGCCCGCGGGTCGGCTCGTCGAGGAGGACCAGCTCGGGACCGGGCGCGAGGACGATCCCCAGAGCCAGGGCGAGGCGCTGGCCCTCGGAGAGGTCGCGCGGGTGCCGCTCGCCGTCGACCCCGGGGAGCAACTCGGCCACCGCCCGAGCGGTCGCCCCCGCCTCGAGCCCACCCTCGCCGTCCGCGAGTTCGCACTCCTCCCGCACCGAACTGCCGTAGAGGAGCAAGGCCGGGTCGGGCGGCACAAGTGCGACGCGGCGTACGAGTTCGCGCGGCGCCAGCTCGTGCGGGGCGTCGCCCCCGACCCTCACCGTTCCCCGCTCGGGCGCCTTGATCCCGGCGAGGTGCGCGAGCAGCGTCGACTTCCCGGCGCCGTTACGGCCCATCACCGCCACCACCTCGGACCGCCCGACGTCGAAGTCGACGCCGGCCACCGCGGTCACCGCTCCGTAACGCGCCACCAGGCCATCGACCGTCCCCAGGGAGTGTGAGCATTCAGCGGGGTCATGACCCCGCTGAATGCTCACACTCTCGGGGTCCGGGCCGAGGCGGTCGCGGAGAGGGCCGGCCGAGCGGCGGGCTTCGCGTACCGACAGCGGGAGCGGAGACCACCGGGCCAGGCGCCCCAGCTCGACCACCGGGGGCGCCACCGGCGCGTCCTCCATCATCTCGGGCGGCGCGCCCTGCCGCATCCGACCCTCTTCGAGGACGACCACCCGGTCGGCGTATTGGACGACCCGCTCGAGGCGATGCTCGGCCAGCACGACCGTGATTCCGAGATCGTGGACCAACCGGGTGATGGCGGCCAGGACCTCCTCGGCGGCGCCGGGGTCGAGCGCCGAGGTCGGCTCGTCGAGCAGCAGGACCCGCGGCGACGCCGCCATCACCGAACCGATCGCCACCCGCTGCTGCTGGCCCGACGAGAGTTCCGTCAGCGCCCGGTGACGCACGTCCTGCAGACCGAGCAGGTCGATCACTTCCTCGACCCGCTGCCGCATGGCGTCGGGGGGGACGGCGAGGTTCTCCATCGTGTACGCCAGCTCGTCCTCCACCACGTCGGTGACGAAATCGGCCGCCGGCGTCTGGCTCACCATGCCGACCAGGTCGGCGAGTTCGCGGGGCGGGTTGTTCGCGGTGGAACGGTCGCCGACCGAGACCGATCCCTCCAGGAGACCGCCGGTGAACCAGGGAACGAGGCCGTTGACCGATCGGAGGAGAGTGGACTTCCCCGAACCGGTGCGCCCCACCACGAGACACAGCTCGCCCTCGGGGATGTCGAGGCTCACATCGTTCAGCGCCGGGGTCGACAGTCCCGGGTAGGTCACGGTGGCGTGCTCGAAGCGGATCACGAGACCGGCTCCGGCGTAGCGAAGGCGGGCAGCGCGGCCACCAGCACGATGGCGGCCGGCAACATCGGCAGGCCGGGAGCCTCGAGGGGTCGGATCGGCGCGGTCAGCTCGGCACCCCACCACCCGGCGACCACCAGACCGCCGAGGACCGCGAGGCCGCTGGCCACGGTGACCCATTCGGGTCCGGCCCACGGATCGGGGCGATAGCGCGTCCGCCGGGTCCGGTTCCGGCCCACCACCAGGCTCACCGCCAGCAGCCCGACACCCACCACGATCGGCGGCAACCGCAGGCCCGCGGGGGCGCCGGCGTCGAGGAGGCCGTAGGCGCCGATCGCCAACGCCACGAGGCCGGCGAGCGAGAGACCATGCACGAGCCGCCGGCGGCCGCGGGCGACGAGTTCGCTCCGACCGAATCCGCGAGCGTCCATGGACGCCGCCATCGACACCGAACGCTCGAGCGCGCCCTCCAGCACGGGGAGCGCCACGCCCCGCACCGCCGCCAGGCCCTTGGTCGGGCGCCCACGCAGCCGGCGGGCGTCGCGTACCTGAGCGGCCGCGCCGATCGCCTGCGGCGCCAGCGACAGCGCCACCGTCACCGCCACGCCGGCTTCGTACAGGGTCGAAGGGAGCGTTCGGAGGAGTCGGTGGGGATCGGCGAGGGAGTTCGCCGCCCCCACCGCGGCGAGGAGCCCGACCAGGCGGAGGCTCTCGTAGAACGCCTGGAGCATCGACTCGGCCGTCACCGCCCCGCCGATGGTGACGCCGGCCGCCCATGAGGGCAGGTCGAGTTCGGGGAGGGCGAAGATCTCGCTCCCGGGAACCTGTGGGGCGAAGACGGCCTGGAGCACCAACCGGATGACCACCACCGCGATCCCGAGACGGAGGAAGCGACCGTAGGAGCGCGCCCAGGGCACCTCGCGCCGCCGGGCCGCCACCACCAGCCAGATCGACGCGATGAGGAGGCCGCTGAGCCACGGGTTGGTGATCCGGATGGCGGCAGCACCGAGCAGCAGGCCCCAGAGCCACCAGGCCACCGGGTGCAGGGAACGGCGAATCACGTCGAGCCCCGTCGCCGCGCGACGACCACGCCGCCGACGACGAGGGCGAGGACGGCACCGGCACCGATCGCCGCGCCGGCAATGCCGGAGCCTCCCGAGTCGTCGGAGTTCGGGCCGGCGTCGGAGACCGCCACGACCTCGGTCATGGCCGCATCGGGTGCCGAGGGAGCCTCGGGCGGCGGGTCGCTCGGCCGGCCGGATCCCTCGACGAAGTGCCAGCCCTCGGTGACCTCGGGATCGGCGTCGCGGAAGCCGGGGCCCTGCTGTGCGTGCTCCCAGCCGTCGCCCGTGCCGAGCCAGTACGACCAGTAGAGGTAGCCGGACCCGACCCGTTCACCGCAGCCGTCCTCGGGCAGCCCGTCGATGGCGCAGAGGAGCCCCGACGAGTCATACCGGGGTGAGGAAACCTCGAGGTGGCGGGCGCGTGCTTCGAGGACGTCGTTCCCGGTAGCGCCCTCGGGCACCGACACACACGTCACGCTCGGGGAGGCGGGACCACCCGCCAGATCGCCGAAGTCGACCGCCACGACCACGCCGACCTCGTCGGGTGCGTCGCCCTCACACCGCTCGCCGGCGGCGGCGGGCGGAGCGACGAGCGCGGCCGCCGCGAACACAGCGAAGCCGGCGACCACGCGTCTCATCCCTGACTCCACGGGACGAGACCGGCCGCGACGGCGCGGCGACGCCAGTACCAGCCGGCGGCCAAGCCAACCGAGCCCAGCGATCCCACGGCGACCCCCGTCGGCACCATGCCGACGCCACCGCCGTCACCTCCGTAACTGGCGCTGGCGACCCCGGGCGGGGGCTGTCGCGTCGCCGGCGTGCCGCCCGAAGCACCCTCACCCGTGACTCCGGCCCCCGTCGTGGTGGTGGGCTTCGGGACGGCGCGGGTCGTCGTGCTGTACGGCGACGCATCCACTCGGGGCGGGCGACGGTCCCGTGACTCGTCGTCCTCGCGGGTCTCGTTGTCGCCACTCCCCTGGCGCCGGGTCTCGGTGCTCGTCGTGGTGCGCCCCTCACCCCGGTCGTCACCCGAGTCGGCCTCCTCGTCGTCACCTTCGGGGGTGGGATCGGGATCGGATTCCGATTCGGGCGCCGATACCGGGTGCGACCAGTAGGCCATGCCGGGGACGACCTGGACGGTGGCGTAGTTGTCGGCAGAGGTGTCTCCAGCGCTCCGGGAGAAGCCCCCGTTGTCGAGCTGGAAGTCGTCGCGCAAGGTCTTCACGGGATCGCGCTCGCCACTGGCCCAGGGTGAAGCACCCGGGTCCTCGGCCAGGGCGACGATCGCCGAGACAGCCAACCCGCAGGAGTTGGCCTGGTCGTTGCCCCCCATGACACTCCAACACCCGGATGGGTTCTGCGTATCGAGAAGCCACTGGCGGGCCTGCTGCACGTCTTCGTCGGAGGGTCCCGCGGCGGCCGCGAGGACGGAGAGGGCGAGGGAGGTCGTGTCGGTGTCGGGCGCCCCGCCACAGCCGACACTCCAGGACCACCCCCCTTCGCCGCACTGATTGAGTCGAAGCCGATTCTCGGCCGCGAACGGCAGCTCTTCGCCCGCGGCCAGCCAACCGAGCATGGCGAGCGAGTCTCCGTAGAGATTGCCGCCGTAGGTCCCAGTCGCCGGGATGTACCGCTCCTCCAACTCCGCGATCCAGTCGATGCCGGCGAAATCCCGGGGTTGTTCTCCGGCTGCGACCAGCGCCCAGATGACCGGGCCGATGTGGCCACCTTGCGTATCGGAGTCGTCGACGAACGCCTCGGCCCGGTCGGCGATGTAGCCGAGGGCCTGCTCGACGGACTCGGGTTGTCGACCACCGGCCAGGAGCGCGACGACCGCCTCGGCGGTCCCGCTCACGCTGACGCCACCACCGAGACTCGGGATGCCGCCGTTCTCCTCTTGTTGCCCGGCGATGTATTCCGCGCCTCGCCGGGCGGATTCCTCGCTGGCCGGGTCGGGGAAGTCGGCCGCGTTCGCCGGAGCCACGAAGGCTCCGGCGAACGCGCACATCGCCACCAATCCCGGTCCGATACGGCGTTGCATCGGCATGATCAGATGAGGAAGTTCGTGTAGTCCAACCCGATGTCGTCGCCGTCCTCGAGCGAGAGTCCCTCGATTCCGCTTCCGGACGGCGCACCGTCCTCGAGGATGCCCCAGAACGTCACCAGGCCCCACAGGGGCGGCTGCCCGTCGTCGACGCATTCGCCGGCGACGCAGAACGACGGCACGCCGCAGATGCGGTTGATGCAGTCGACACCCGTTCCGAACATCGGGTGGGTGCTGGTCTGGTAGCTGGTGACGTCGCAGTCGTCGTCATCGACTGCCTCGTCGAGCAGAGCGATGCCATCAGCGCCGTCCGCCACCGTGAGGTCGCAGTCGGCCACGTCGGCGGTACCGAAGAGCGTGACGTCGAGTTGAACGGTGATGTCGGCCGCCTGAGCCGACGGGACCGAGACCCCGAAGAGGGCCAGGGCCGCGATCACGGACACGAAGATCTTGCGCATTCCTACTCCTGTTCGTCGGTCTGGACGCGCGCGTCCAGAGAAGATGCGAAACAAAGGAACCGGAGCGTCCCTCCCCGCCGGGGGTGGACGCGAAAAACGACCCGCGGGCTACGGGCCGCTACGGGTCGTGTGGCAGATCACCATGCGCCTCCCCCTTTCTCCGCGAAGGGTTGCTCGGGCGTTCACGGGGGCGGGTTCTCTGGCTCGCCGAGGTCCTCCGTGCGGAGGTTCGGCTCACAGTTGCGGGACAGCGCCGGACTCTCACCGGCTTCCCCTCTTTGGATCCCGACGGCTTCCGTTCCGTCGGGCTCCCCCGTGCGCTCTTGGTTGTGTGCCGCTCTTCTTACCGGACCTCCGCGGCCTTCGTCCAATGCCTTCCTGAGGTCGCGTCACAAACGGCACTCTCATCGTGGAACACTGCAGACATGGAGGCCGCCCGGGGGGAAGCGACGGCGCCGGTTCGCGTGGTCGTGGTCGACGATGTCGATGACGTCCGCATGATCCTGCGCCTTCAGCTCGAACTCGACGGTCGCTTCGAGGTGGTCGGTGAAGCCTCGAACGGTGACGAGGCGATCGACATCGTCGAGGAGCTGCGCCCCGATCTGGTGATCCTCGACCGCAACATGCCCGGTCGTGGCGGCCTCGAGATCATCGGACCCCTCAGCGAGATCGCCCCCGACACCGCGGTGGTCCTCTACACCGCCCAGTCCGACTCGGCGGTCCGCCACGAGGCCCTGGCCGCCGGAGCGCTCGACGTGCTCACCAAGACCGCCGGCCCCGACTTCATCGACGAGTTCACCGCCGGCTTGCTGGATCGGCTGAGTCCCCACGGAGCCGAGGTCGAGGTGCGGGTCGGGCCCGTGTCGTCGGGCGCCGCGCGCGCCTGGGTCGCCAACAGCAAGAAGATCGCCGCCGCGGTCGCCGCCCATCCCGAGGTCATCGAAGTGTCGGGCGAGACCCTCGACACGCTTCGATCGCTACTGGACGAATGGGAAGCGATCGCACGCGGCTCAGGCGAGTTCGTGTGGAAGGCGCGAGTCGACCGCGACGAACTGACGACGCTCGTCGAGGAGTGGGCGACCATCGACGACATGCGCGACGAGCAGCTCGAACAGCTCGGCGTCGCGTGGTCGCCGCCCGAAGCCAAGCCGTTCTTCCAGGCCCTCACCGATGGCGTGCTCGGCGCGCTCCAACGCCACGAGCGGACCCAACGGCTCGCCGACCGCCTCTCCGAGCAGTGGGCTCCCTACCGGGAGGACGTGGCTCCGTAGTCAGCGGCGGTCGATCGAGAGCATCACCGCCGACGAGAGCCCGATAGCCACGAGGTGGCCCTCGTCGCCCTCGGTCCAGGCGCGATCGGGCCCGGTCCAGACCTCGATGGCGGTGCCGGCGATTCCCCGGTCGATGCGGCCGAGGCGGCCCACCCCCACCAGCACCTCGCCCCACTCGTCGCCGACGAAGCGCAGCGACAGGTCGGGGTTGGGCACGGGGATGCGGGTCCCCTCGGGGCCCACGGCGGCGCCCACGGGAACGCCGGCGCAGTAGTCGGCGATCATGCAGGCCCCTTCGGCCACGTGCTCCCGTGACTGCCACGGCGCGCGGATCGTGTGGGCGTAGCCGCCGTGGGGCATTCCCGAGATCCGGAGAGGCAGGGTCTCCATGACGGGAGCCTCGACCCCCTCGGGAACGGGCAGCTCCCACGCCTCTTCGAACGACTCGATCTCGGGGCACGTGATGGCTCCGTCGGCGTCGAAGACGTGGAGGGCGTCGGGCTCGGCGAAGGTGGCGGTGGCCCGGGCCACCAGCCCTCCCTCGTCGTCGGTCAGGTCGACGGCGACGCTCGTCACGGTGCGGCCCTCGCTGACCACTTCGGCGGCCGCAACCTGCGTCGGCGCGGTCAGGGTGCGGACGAACGTGCAGTGGAGGGAGAACGGTCGCCTCCCCGGGGCCCGTGGTCGGGCGGCGGCGAGTGTCGCGGCGGCGACGCCCCCACCGAAGACGCCGCCGAACGCCCCGTGGAGATCGCGGCCCATTTCGGTCTTGGCGCTGCCGTCACCGGATGATTCGAGGCCCAGGAAATCGGCGGCGGTCACCGGCTCATCTCCTCGGGAGCGCGACCGTCGGGCGGCCAGGGCGCGTTGCCGTCCTCGAGGGGCACCTCGAGCGATTGGAGGATCGTCGCCACCATCCGCCATCCGGCGATCGCCAGCACCAGCTCGATGAGCTGCGCCGGGTCGGCGAGGTGCTCCGCGCATCGCTCCCAGTTCCCCGTCGTGATCCGGCCTCGCTCGATCACGTCGTCGGTCGCGGCGAGCACGGCTCGGTCGGCATCGGAGAACCCGGTGTGTCCGTCCCAGTCGCCGCGCAAGGCCAGGAGGTCGTCCTCGGCGATGTCGGCGCCGGTGGCGAGGGGCCAGTGCTGGGTCCACTCGTAGGTCGAGCCGGTCATCCAGGCGATCCGCATGATCGCCAGCTCGCGCAGGCGCGCCGGAAGCTGGTTCTCGAACATCAGGTCGGAGAAGTAGGCGATGAACCGCTTGGCCATCTGCGGGTGCCGCAGCAGCACCCGGTTGAGGTTGAGGGCGGTGACGTACTCCGACACGCCGACCTCCCCGGCGGCGGCCACCGCCGCTTCTTCGCTCAACAGGGGGATCCGGCCGTCGCTCACGCTCGCTCCTGATTCGGTCGTCGGGGGTCGTCGGGGGTCGCCGGGGCGACCCAGGCTGCGCGAACCTGACACGCCCGTCAACTTCACGACCCCAGGGAGACCCCGCCCGTGCCGACGCTCGATCCCGAGGCCCAGGCGCTGCTGGACGCGGTGGCGATCCCGCCCTTCCACACCGTGGGGCTGGACGAAGCCCGGGCGCTCAGCAACGCGGGAGGCCTCGGCGATTCGCTCCCCCTCCCCGTAGTGGAGAACCTCACGGTGCCCGGCGCGGCCGGCGACCTCCCCGCCCGCCTCTACCGGCCCACCGAGGACGATCGCGGTGCGCCGCTCCTCGTGTTCTTCCACGGCGGCGGGTTCGTGCTGTGCGGGCTCGAGTCGCACGACTCGGTCGTGCGGGCGCTGGCGTTCGGCACGGGCTGCCCCATCCTCGCGGTCGATTACCGCCTCGCTCCCGAGCACCCGTTTCCCGCCGCCCCCGACGACGCCTACGCCGCCACGGTGTGGGCGGCGGAGCACGCGGCCGATCTCGGGGGTGACCCGGAGCGGGTGGCGGTGATCGGTGACAGCGCCGGTGGCAACCTCAGCGCGGTGACGGCATTGCGGGCCCGCGACGAGGGCGGCCCGGCGCTCGTCGCCCAGGTGCTCCTCTATCCGGTGACCGCGCACGTGAGCGACGACGAGGCGATGCGCGAGAACGCCGAGGCACCGCTCCTCACCGCCGGTGATGTGGCGTGGTTCCAGGAGCTGTACCTGCCCGACGCCGCCGACGTCGCCCATCCGTACGCGTCGCCGCTGCGGGCGGAATCGCTCGAAGGCCTCCCGCCGGCGGTCGTGGTGACCGCGGGCACCGACCCGCTGCGCGACCAGGGCGACGCCTACGCCCGACGCCTCCGCGAAGCCGGAGTGCCCGTCGAGCACCTCCGCTTCGACACCCTCTTCCACGGGTTCCTCAGCTTCGCGGGCCTCCTCGCCCCCGCCCAGCGGGCCCTCGACGACGTCACCGCCACCACCCGCAAGGTCCTGTCCCTCTGAAGCCTTCTTTGGGGGCGTCACCCCCTCATCGGTGGTCAGGACGACAAAGAACAGCGCCGCCGGCGGGCTACTGGATCGTGGTCCCCCCGTCGATGACCACGGTGGCGCCGGTGACATAGGAGGCGTCGTCGGAGAGCAGGAAGGCGATGGTCGACGCGATCTCCTCCGGCTCGGCGGCGCGACCCAGTGGCGTGGTCACCTTCAGGTACTCGCGCATGGCGTCCTGATCGGCGCCGAAAAGCCCTTGGGTCATCGGCGTGTCGACGCCGCCGGGGCACAGCGCGTTCGCCCGCACGTTCTGGCTCCCGTACTGTCCCGCCACCAAACGGGCCAGAGCCAGGACGCCACCCTTGCTCGCCGCGTAGCCGGGCCCGCCCCCCTGCATCAGGGCGGCGATCGAGCTGAGCAGCACCACCGAGCCGCCGCCGGCGTCGACGAGGTGCGGCAACGTGTGCTTCAGGGTGAGGAAGGTCCCGGTGAGGTTGACCTTGGTGATGCGCTGGAACGCCTCGACGTCGACTTCGGGCAGCGGCCGCATCATGTCGTCGTCGACGAGGAGAATGCCCGCGCACGCCACCACGCCGCGGAGGCCTCCCATCTCCGTCACCGCCCACTCGACGGCGGCACCGAGCGATGCCTCGTCGCTCACGTCGGCCGGCGCCGCCGTGGCCGTACCGCCCGCGGCTTCGATGTCGGCCACCACCGACTCGAGTCCGTCGGCGTCGAGGTCGAGGGCAGCCACGGAAGCACCCTCGGCCGCGACACGAAGACAGGTCGCCCTCCCGATACCGCTGGCGGCTCCGGTGACGAGAATCGGCGTTCCCTGGAGTCGTGTGGTGTCGGTCATGGCCGGGCACGCTAGCGGCGCTGAGGTGACCGAGTTCACGCCGCTCCGGGGTTGGCGCGTGCATGCCTCACGGTTACCGTGGGTAACGTTACTGGGAGTAACCCCCAGCACGACCGACCCGCACCCACCCAGAGGAGGTGTCTCGTGCCGACCGCCGTCAAGGTCCGCCGAGTCGACTTCGACTACCCCACCGACGGCATGCCCCGACACTTCGTCGGCGCCGACATCGTGATGAGCCACGTGGTGGCGATGCTGTCGGCGATGTTCCCCGACGGCGAGGAGTTCTTCGTCCGCTCGGTCCGCAACGTCCGCGACCGGGTCACCGACCCGACCCTCAAGGCCCAGGTGAACGGGTTCATCGGTCAGGAGGCCATGCACGGGCGGGAGCACCGCGACTTCAACGAACGTCTCGCTGCCCTCGGCTACCCGACCCGGGGCGTCGAGAAGATGGTCGAGCGGGGCCTTCGGTTCCGCGAGAAGATCCAGTCGAAGAAGGCCAACCTCGCCGTCACCGCCGCCCTCGAGCACTACACCGCGACCCTCGCCGAGACCCTCCTCTCGAGCGAGGACGCACGCCGACGGCTCGAAGGCGTCCCCGAGGTCCAGTCGCTGTTCCTGTGGCATGCGCTCGAGGAATCGGAGCACAAGGCCGTCGCGTTCGACGTCTACCGCCACGTCGGCGGCACCGAGCGCATGCGCCGCGTCCTGATGAACGTGACCACGGCGGCGTTCCTGTCGGCCCTGATCGGGTCGGTCACCGTGTCGCTGCTCAAGGATCCGGTCGCCCGCCGCCATCCGCTCCGCGTGTGGCGCAGCCTGCGCAACCTCCGCACGTCGCCGTTCCTGACCCGGGACGTCGTGCGGAAGATCCGCGACTACAACCGGCCCGACTTCCACCCCGACGATTGGGACGCCACCGAGCTGCTCGCCCGCTGGCGGACCGAGCTGTTCGACGAAGCACCTCCCGAAGTCTCCGAAGCCGGGTCCGCGTAGCCGCTCAGGCGTCGGCCGGCCCCCAGGTGCGGTCCGGCACGACATGCGACTCCAGCAGGGCGGGCGGCAGGGTGTCGGCGTCGAAGGGCCCGGCCGTCCGGCTCCGGGTCAGGCCGTCCGGCATCTCGGCTCGATCGCAGAGCGGACAGTCGAGCGTGGCACCGAGGTGCTCGGCGCGGCCGGTCTCGGTGACGACCCACGGCCGCGACGTGAACGGCGGATCGTGTCGCACGTGCTGGATGTGCAGGCAGTCGAGCGTCGCCACCCAGTCGCCGTGCTCGTCTTCGAAGAATCCCGTGATCGCGCGTTGCACGCCCTCACCCCTGCCGCGTCGATGGCTCCGCGCCGGCTTCGGCGCGCAACATCGCCGCGACGTCCTCGAGCATCCGGTGTTCGGCCGCGGGCGCCGACCCCTTCCGCTGCTGGCGCTGGTAGGCAAAGTGGCCGAAGAGCGCCACCGCCGCCCACATGATCCACCGACGGACACCGGCGAAGATCAGGCGCACGTGCAGCACGAGGGCCGGAAAGCGGCGCCAGAAGGCGCTCCTCCCGAGGATGACCCGGTCGAGCACCGCCATCGCCTGACGGAAGATGCGGTCGGCCTCCCGCTTCGACGGGCGACGCAAGGTCCTGGTGTCGGGATCGGTCACCGCACCGAGTTGGTAGAGGAAGTCGTGGACGATGGCGGCGCGGCCGTGCCGCCCCCAGGGGGCGATCCAGAACCAGAACGGCCGCGGGATCGACGCGAAGTCAGTGTGGAACCCCGGCGGCACCGTCACCACCTCCGAGTCGTCGGCATCGACGAGGCGGTACGAAACCAGCTCTTCGAGTTTCCAGCGGTGCACCCTGCCCGACAGCCGGTTGGTGACCGTGACATCCTCGGTGAACCGCGACATCCCACTCCTCCGGTGCCTCGTCCAAGTCCTCCGCAGTCATTCTGCCGGTCGGCGTCGGCGAGCGCCTGCGTCGGCCGGTGGATACCCTTCGCTCTCATGGCCACCGGCCGTCCGAATACCGGCGACACGGTCGTCGGGGCGTGGCGCGAAACCTACGAACGCCTCGCGGCGCGGGAGTCGTCGAACCTGACTCCAGACGAACTCGACCTGCTCGCCGACGCCCTCTTCTGGCTCGACCGACCCGACGAGTCGGTCGGGGTGCGCCGTGACGCTTACCAAGCCCACGTCGCCGATCACGCCACGGACCGCGCAACCCTGGCGGCGTGGCGACTGTTCTACGACCACTTCCTCGTCGGCGAGGTGGCGGTCGCCAACGGCTGGCTCGAACGGGCGCGTAGCCACGTCGCGGAAGCCGAGGATTCGGTCGGCGCGGGGTGGCTCGGGGTCGCGGAGACCGACCGCCTACTGGCCGACGGGAGGCCTCGGGATGCCGGGGCCTGTGCTCAGGGCGCCCTCGAGATCGCTCGCCGCCACGGTGACCCCGATCTCACGGCCATGGCACTCCAGGCGAAGGGCCGGGCGGTCATCGAGCTCGGACAGACCCGCGAGGGGCTCGCCGCCCTCGACGAAGCCATGGTCTCGGTGATCAACGGCGAACTCGCTCCGTTGTTCACCGGCTGGATCTTCTGCAACGTGATCTCCACCTGCCACACACTCGCCGACCTGGGGCGCGCCGTGGAGTGGTCGGACGCGGCGATGCGATGGTGCGACTCGCTCCAGGACGGGCTCATGTACCCGGGGCTCTGCCGCGTCTATTCCGTTGAGCTGGCCTGCCTCCGCGGCGCGTGGGACGCGGCCGCGACCGACGCACGCCGTGCGTGCGACGAGCTGACATCCCACGACCCCCGCTTCGCGGGTGAGGCCTTCTACATGGTCGGGGAGCTCGCGCGCCTCCAGGGAAACCTGGAGGCGGCACAGGAGGCATTCACCCGGGCCCACGAGCTGGGTCGGGTCCCGCAACCCGGGCTGGGGCTGGTGCGGCTGGTCGAGCACCGGGCCGCGGACGCGGCGAAGGCGATCCGCTCCGCGTTGCAACCCGGCCCCTCGGGCCCGCTTCCCCGCGGGCAGCTCCTCGCCGCCTGCGTCGAAGCAGAGCTCGTCGTCGGTGAGGACTCCGCCGCTCGAGCGGCAGCGGACGAACTTGCCGAGATCGCCGGTGCCTCGGACAGTCCGGTGCTGACGGCGATGGCCGCCGCGGCCGACGGAAGGGTGCTCCTCGGACACGGTGACGCCACCGGGGCCTCGGCGCGACTCCGCGAGGCCTGCGCGGCCTTCCAGCAGCTCCGTCTGCCCTACGAGGCAGCACGGGCTCAGGTCCTCCTCGGGCTCGCCGCGCGCGCCGGAGGCGACGAGGACACGGCGTCGCTCGAACTCCGGGCCGCGCTCGCCGGCTTCGAGCGACTGGGAGCGAGGCCCGACGTCGACCGAACCCAGCGCCTGCTCGAGGGCGACGAATCAGTTCCGACACCGCTCAGCGAGCGCGAGATCGAAGTGCTCGGGCTCGTCGCCGGAGGGAACACGAACCGCGAGATCGCCGAGGCGCTCACGGTGAGCCGCCACACCGTGGCCCGTCACCTGAGCAACATCTTCACCAAGATCGGCGTCACGTCACGCGCGGCAGCCACCGCCTACGCGTACGAACACGAACTCGTCTGATCGGGTGGCATGGTCAACCCTGACCATCGGGGCGAGCGCCGGAAAATGGCGCGTTCGCGCGATGCGGCAGACGCTGACCTCTCCGTACCGTCACCACATGACGGCAACAGAGAACTTCCAGATCCCCCTCGAGGTCGCCGAGACCTACGAGGCCGACTTCGTGCCCGCGATCTTCGCCGAATGGGCACCTCACCTGCTCGACCTGGCCGATGTCGGTCCAGGCGATCACGTGCTCGACGTCGCGTGCGGCACCGGCATCGTGGCACGCACCGCCGCGCCGCGCGTCGAGCCCGACGGGAACGTGGTGGGGGTCGACCTCAACGAAGCCATGCTCACCGTCGCCGGACGGGTCCGGCCCGACATCGACTGGCGCCAGGGCGACGTTGCCGACCTCCCGTTCGACGACCGGTCGTTCGACGCCGTGGTGTGCCAGATGGCGTTGATGTTCTTCCCCGACCGCAAGCGGGCGGTCTCCGAGATGGCGCGGGTGGCCACCGACGACGGCACCGTGGCCATTCTCGTCCCGGCCACACTCGAGGATCAGCCGGCCTATGGACCCCTCGTAGAGGTGGCGGCTCGTCATGCCGGTCCGGAAGCGATGTCGCTCCTCGGGACCTACTGGGCCGCCGGCGACCTCGACGAGTTGACCGACGTCGTCGAGTCCGCGGGACTGCGCGTCGTCGGCACCCGCACCCGTACGGGAACGGCACGGGCGCCATCGCCTGACGACCTGGTCGCCACCGAGATCGAGGGCTCACCCCTGATCGACCGCATCGACGAGGACACCTATCGCCGCATCCGGGAGGACGCCCGAGAAGCCTTGGGTCCCTTCGTCACCGCCGACGGGACGCTCGAGGCACCGTTGGTCTGCCACATCGTGGCGGCTCAGAAGCGACCGGCCTGAGCCGGAGGAGGACGACATGGCCATCCACTCCCATCTACCAGACCCGACAGGGATCGACCCCGGCAGCGCGTGAGGTCCTCGCGGTCGGCCAGTACGCCACCCCGGGACGGAGAACGACGACGGCATCGACCGGGTCCGTGAGGCCTACGGCGAGCGGACCCATCAGCGGCTCGCCGAGCTCAAGATGAAGTACGACCCCCAGAACATCTTCCACCTCAACCAGAACATCCCTCCAGGCTGAGGAGCGAACCGCGGGGCTTGCGGGCAGCCGTCACGAGGCCCCTCGACCGATGGGCGACGCGCCCCGAGCGTCGTGGATCGCGGAGGGGTTCGTGATCGATGCCCGGTCGCCGGCCTCGCGCCCCTTCACGAACCCCTGCCCGTTGCTGGCCCGCTCGGTGCGGGCCACCGTGTGCGGAAAGGTCTCGCTGGCCAGCCGGTCGATGCGATCCGAACGCTCGGCCAGGACGGGAAGCAGCGACCCCTCACCCTCCGAGGCGACCTGGCTGGTGGTCGAAGCCGCGGCTTCGTGCAACCGCTCCCCCACCCGGCTGGCGAAGCCGAGGATGAACGAGCGGCGGAACGAGCGCGTGCGGGAGGTTCCGGCCGCGTCGCGTATCGGACCCACGCGGGTGATGGCGCGAGAGACCTGGACCAGCAGCGAGGTGAAGAGCAGTTCGACGGCTTCGAGATCGGCCGGATATCCGAAGATGGTCCCCCGGGTGTCCTCCCGGCTCCAGACCACCCGGCAGCGATTCGCCGATGCCACGGCTCCCAGGAGGAAGGCCTTCGCCGAGACGTAGGGGGCATCGAGGTCGACCTCCCGGCGACTCGGCCCATCGGCCGACTCGTCTCCGTGTTCGAGCATGGCTTGTGTGAGCGCGTGCCGAGCCATGAGGTCCTGTGCCTTGGCGGTCAAGGCATGGGCCTCGGCCTCGAATTCGGTCGATTCGGCCTTCGCCAGCAGCGCCCGCACGCGAGCGAGGGCCCGGCGATCGATGGTCGGAGGATCCGCACCGCCGGGTCGGTGTGCGGTCCGTGGTCTGCGATGGTTGCCGGTTCGCCGGCCGCGTTGTCTGCTCATGTCGATGAGATTCGCACGCGGGTGTGACAACGACGGAGGGGCGGGGGCTCGGCGATGAGGAGAGCCGGCACGCTCCGCGCACCGATAGGCTGCCGAGGTAGTGCCTGACGACGACGTGAACTCTGATTCCCGGAACTCGGCGTTCTCCCGCCGGAGGGTCGTCCTCGGTGTCGGCGCCCTCGCCCTCCTCATCGTGCTCCTCACCGCCCGGGGGATCGCCGGGCTATACACCGACTTCCTCTGGTTCGACCACCTCGACTTCGGCGGGGTGTGGACGACGCTCATCGGGACCCGAATCGGCGTGGCGCTCGCCTTCGTCATCCTGGCCTTCGCGCTCGTGTGGACGAACCTCTTCGTCGCCGATCGCGTGTCGCCGCCCTACACGCCGAGCGCGCCCCACGAGGACGCCATGGCGGAGGTGCACGAGGTCATCGATCGCCGGCGCGGGCTCGTGCGCGGCGGCTTCGCCCTCGTGTTCGCCTTCTTCCTCGGGATTGGCGCGACGGGGCAGTGGAACGAATGGATCCTGTTCCGCCACCGGGTCGACTTCGGCACGTCCGATCCGCAGTTCGGGAACGACATCGGCTTCTACGTCTTCCAGCTCCCGTTCATCAGCTTCGTGCTCGACTGGCTGTTCGTCGCCCTGATCCTGACGGCGCTCGTGACCGCCGGAATCCATTTCTTCAACGGCGGGATCCGGGTGAACCTCCCCGACACGGCGATGTTCCGGGGCTCGTCCGGGGCGGCGCGACCGCCCGGCGGGCTCTTCGGCCGGCGGTCAGGGGGCGACCCGCCCGAAGAGCCGCCCGAGGAACCTTCGCCGGGCGCGTTGCCCGACAGCCCACGCTCGCCGGGCCTCACCATGACAACCGCCGCCAAGGTGCACCTCTCGCTGTTGTTCGCCTTCGTCGCGCTGACCAAGGCGGCCAACTACTACGTCGACCGCTTCGAGCTCCTGTTCTCGACGAGGGGTGTGGTCGACGGGGCGAGCTACACCGACGTCAACGCGCAGATCCCGGCCTTCAACCTGCTCATCGCCATCTCGATCCTGGCAGCGGTCCTGCTGCTGGCCAACATCCGCCGGCGGGGCTGGGTCCTGCCGGCCCTCGCGGTCGGGGTCTGGGCGCTGGTGGCCGTCGTCGTGGGGACGGCGTACCCGGCCTTCGTCCAGCGATTCCAGGTCGAACCCGCCGAGTCGACCCGCGAGGCCGTCTACATCGAGCGCAACATCGAGGCGACGCGGACGGCGATGGGCCTCGACGACGTCACGGTCCGCGACTTCGCGTACGACGAGGAGCTGGACGCGGAGGCGCTGACCCGCAACACGGAGACCATCCGCAACATCCGGCTGTGGGACCCCCGGGTGCTCCGCCGCACCTATCAGCGGCTCCAGGAGGTCCGGACCTTCTACCGGTTCACCGACGTCGACATCGACCGCTACGACGTCGACGGCTCGCTCACCCAGATCCTGCTCTCGGCCCGTGAGCTGAGCCCGGACAGCCTGCCCTCGGACACGTGGGAGAACCGGCACCTGGCGTTCACCCACGGGTTCGGGGGCGTCCTGTCGCCGGCCAACGCGGTGACGAGCGACGGGCAACCCGACTTCCTCGTGAGGAACATCCCACCGCAGGGGGAACCCGCCATCGAACAGCCCCGCCTCTACCACGGTGAGGCGATCGGCGGGTACGCCATCGTGAACACCGACCGGGACGAGATCGACTTCCTCCGAGATGACGGGACCGCGGTGCCGAACCGCTACGACGGAGACGGTGGGGTGAGCGTCGGATCGATCACCCGACGGCTCGCCTTCGCACTCCGCTTCGGCGACATCAACCCGCTCATCTCCGGGTTCATGACCTCCGAGTCGCGGATCCTCTACATCCGCGACATCCGCGAACGGGCCGACACCCTGGCGCCCTTCCTCCACTACGACCACGACCCCTATCCGGTGGTGCTCGACGGTCGGATCCAGTGGGTGCTCGACGCCTACACCACCACCGACAAGTACCCGTACGCCCAGCGAGCCGACAACAGCCGTCTGGAATCGGCGAGCGGCCTCCGCCGCGACTTCAACTACGCGCGGAACTCCGTCAAGGTGACCGTCGACGCCTTCGACGGAGACGTGACCTACTACGTGATCGATCCCGACGACCCGGTCATCCGCGCCTACATGAAGGCGTTCCCGAAGCTCTTCACCCCGCCCGACGAGGTCCCTGATCAGCTCAGGGAGCACTTCCGGTTCCCCGAGGACCTCTTCCGGGTCCAGACGAACATGTGGGGCCGCTACCACATCGGCGACCCCGACGAGTTCTACTCCCAGTCCGACCGCTGGAACATCGCCCAGGATCCCGGATCGGCCGACGGCCCGGTGGCACCCCCACCCCCGGCCGATGACGACACCGCCGACGACGACGATGACGCGGCCGCGGGGCGGACCACCGCACCCACCGAGGGACGGATGGACCCGTACTACCTGCTCATGCGGCTGCCGGGCGCGTCCAACACCGAGTTCCTGATCCTCCAGCCCTTCGTGCCGTTCTCGGACGACGACACCCGGCGCGAGCTGTCCGCCTTCATGGTGGCGAAGTCGGACCCCGAGGACTACGGCCAACTCGAGGTCTTCGCCATGCCCCGGGACCGCCAGGTCGACGGCCCGGCCATCGTGAACGCCCGCATCAACCAGGAGCCCGAGATCTCGCAGCTCATCACGCTCCTGAGCCGCGCCGGGTCGGAGGTGCTGCTCGGCAACCTCCTCATCATCCCCGTCGACCAGTCGCTGATCTACGTCCGTCCCCTGTACGTGCAGGCCACCGGCGAGAACGCCGTCCCGGAACTGAAACAGGTGATCGTGGCCTTCGGCGACCGCATCGCCATCCGCGACACGCTCCAGGGCGCCCTCACCGCGGTCTTTGGCGACGCCCCCGAGACGCTCGAGGAGGGCGCAACCCCCGACGAGGAGGAGGCCGAGGACCCGACGGCCGAGGTCCGGCGCCTGCTCCAGGAGGCTTCCGAGTCGTTCGCGGCGGCTGACGCCGCGCTGCGCGAGGGCGACTTCTCCGGGTTCGAGCGCCACATCCAGGCTGCCCGGGAAGCCATCCAGGAAGCCCTGGGCGAGTCCGCGCCGGCCGAGTTACCCGACGACGCCGAGGAGACCGACGGGTCTGACGGGTCTGACGGGTCTGACGGGTCCGACGAGGCCGCAACGACGCCTGCGCCCGGCGGATAGGCGCCGAGGTCTGACCGGGCCTCGTTCGGGTCGATCAAGGTGGCGCGCCAGGAGTCTGTTGAAGAAATGGTGATGGAGCAGGTCGCCGAGCCAGTCGGCGTCATCTCGCAAGAACGCAGCCCGAAGGCGCAGCCACAAGCTGCGTCGAGGGCGAGGACGCAGCGAGGGGCGTCGATGGCCGGCGAGATGTCAGCATCGATTTCTTCAACAGACTCCTAGGAGCACATCCACCCTCCGGCAAGAGCCCCCCTCGTGTCAGGTGCTCAGCCTCTCCCCGGAATCACCGGCGTCCGACTCCTCGGGCGATCGTGTCAGCCGCCCACTCCGCGCCTCTCAGAGGTGGATTCGGTCGCGCTCGACGGTGCGGTCATGCGTGGTCCACGTGGACGGCCGGCCGACGGTCCGCCCACGGTCGGGCTTGCTCGATCTGCGCACCGACGGCCACGAGGAGGTCCTCACGACCGTGCGCCGCAACCAGTTGCACGCCGACCGGAACGCCGTCGATCGTTCCCAGAGGGAGTGACATTGCCGGCTGGCCCGACACGTTGAACGGCGCCGTGAAAGCGAGGAGGTCGGCGTCGTCTGCGGGATCCCGGGTGCCGAGTTCCGGGGCGATATTCGGCAACGTGGGCAGCACCAGCACGTCGTGATCGACCCACCACTGCGACAGGCGGCGCGTCCACGCCTGCGCCAACTCCCGTGCCTCGAGCAACTGGGGAGCCGTGATGCTGCGACCGATGGCGCAGAGCATCGCCGTCCCGGCCTCGATGCCGTCGTCGGGAATCGAGCGTCCAAGGACACGCGGCCAGTGCTGGTCGACGACCCACGCGGTGCCGGCTGCGTAGTGCGTGAGCGCGAACGGCGCGATGTCCTCCTCGGTCAAGGCAGCAGGCGCATCGTCGGTGACCTCGTGACCCAGCTCGCCGAGCAGCCCGGCCACTGCCGCCACCACCTCGACGATGCGCCGGTCGACCTCCACCGTCGGGTGTGCTGCGGTCCATCCGACGCGCATGCGCCCGGGGCCGGCGACTGCCGCCTCGACGGGGTCGGCGAGCGGCCAATGCCCCTGCCACTGCCCCGGCGCCGGACGACACAGCTCACGCAACAACAGCGCGGTATCGCGTACCGAACGGGTCAGGACGAGCTCCTCGGCGAGGCCGCCCATCGAATCACCGAAGTCCGGGCCCAGGTCGCTACGCCCTCGGCTGGGCTTCAGCCCGACGAGGCCGCAGTTGGCGGCCGGGTTGCGAATCGATCCGCCGACGTCGTTGGCGTGGGCCACCGCCACGATGCCCGCGGCGACCGCTGCCGCTGATCCTCCACTGGAACCGCCCGTGCCGCGACTGGTCTCCCACGGGTTGCGGGTCGGCCCGTATGCCTCCGGCTCGCACACCGGCCTCATGCCGAACTCCGGGGTGTTGGTCCGCCCGATCGACACCATCCCCACCGAGCGGAACCGCTCAGCCAGCACCTGGTCCCAGTCCGATGTGTAGCCGAGGTCCTTGAGAAACCGGTTGCCCTCGTGGAACGGTCGGCCGGCCTCGCGACAGACCAGGTCCTTGGTGAGCATCGGCACCCCGGCGAGCGGCCCCGTGCGATGCGCGGCCGCGTCGCGGGCCTCGTCGTAGGCGGGATGGATGACGGCGTTCAACTCCGGGTTCAGCGCCTCGCAGGCCGCGATCGCCGCCTCGACCGCTTCCTGTGCGGAGACCTCCCCCGAGCTGAGCAACTCAGCCTGTCCGGTGGCGTCGAGCGCGGCGAACTGGCGGGCGAGGTCGAACGAGATGCCCCGGACAGTACCGTCTCAGCGGTTTCTTCGCCGACGGAGCCGCCATGCGGGTGGCCCCACGCATCGCCGGCGCCGGCGTCCCGTCCGCGGCCTCAGGCCGTCGTGGACGAACTCCTCAATCGACATTGACACGGCGGTGACCAGCGGCTTCGCTGCCGTCGACACCTCCGAAGGCCGCAACAGGCCACGTCGAGGCCGCGGCGTAACATGACCGGCCGTGAAGCGCGAACGGCGCCGTCCCCGGCCACCAGGCCCCTGACCAGCCCGTTCGCGTCGCCCGCCCCCGTAGCTCAGGGGATAGAGCAGTGGTTTCCTAAGTCCCCGCGGGTAGCCGTGAATGGCCGCTGGTGTCGGCCGTTTCCGCTGGTCAGAGCGTTGCGAGAGGCGACACGCGGTTTTTTGCACCATCGCTCGTGCCCGCTGCGTGCCCGAGGCGAAATCCAAATGAGCCGCTCACGGCGGGCTCACTCGTCTCGGCGGGAACGGGTGTGGATGCGGTCGAAGGCCTCGACGAGTTCGTCGAGCTCGCTGGGATAGAGGTGCCCGTACCGGTCGAGGGTCAGCTCCGCGCTGGCGTGGCCAAGTTGGCGTTGGACGAGCTTGATCGACGCGCCGTTGGCGATGAGGAGGGACGCGCACGTGTGGCGGAGAACATGGACCCCCAACGTCGAGTGGAGCCCTGCCGCCACCAGGGCCGGCTTCCAGACGTGGCGTCTGAACGCGCTGTAGCGAAGCGGCCTGTCCATCGCCTCACCGAAGAGGAACTCTCCATCGTCCGGCGCCATGGATTCGAAGTGCGATGCAAGGCGACTGACGACGAAGGTGGGCAAGACGACGCTTCGCCACTGATGAGTCTTCGGCGTCCCGACGATCAGACGACCGTCCACTTCGACCACGGCCTCGGTCACGTGGAGACGCCGGCGCTCGAGATCGCATGAGCGTCGCCGTAGCGCGCCAAGCTCACCGAAACGAAGCCCGCCATACGCACCGATGTGGACAAGCAGGTCGAAGGGCTTCTGGATCGCGTTCGCCAGCGCTTCGACCTCCCCCGCGTCGAGAACCTCGATCTCAGTTCGGGGAAGGGGTGGGAGTCTGACCACCTCACATGGATTCGATCGGATCATTCCCTCGCGGACCGCTCCCTTCATGATCGCTCCCAACAGGTGCACCGACTGGCGGATCGATGACGCCGAAAGACCTCGCTCCTGCATAGACGCTGCCCACTCCTGGACGCCCATCGGAGTGAGCGAGCGCAACGGCATCTCACCGAACGTCGGGACGATCCGACTCCGCAAGATCATCTGATAGGTGCGGTAGGTCGTGGGCTTCAGGTCGATGCGGCCGTCGAGCCACCGCACCGCCCACTCGCTGACCTTCACATTGCCGGCCGCGGGATCACCCCACTCGCCGGTAAGGATTCGGTGCTCGGTGACACTGAGCCACCGCGCCGCGTCTCGATGTGACGTAAACGTCCGCGGCGCGGACCTTCGGCGTCCGTCCGGACCCTGATACCTCGCCTGCCAGCGACCACTCGGCAGTCGCCGGATCGAACCGAAGTGGCGTCTCCGACCCATCGCAGATGCCCCCAGAACTCACAAGACCGCATGCGTTCCTGGCGGCGATCGAGGCCGCGCTGTGACCCAACCCCTCCTCGGATGAACCTCGACGAGGCATCCACGACATATACCAGGCGCCTCGGACACCGGAGAGACCGGAAGATGAGGCGTACGCTGGGCCGTCCCGCCCCAGTAGCTCAGGGGAGAGAGCAACCGCCTCCTAAGCGGTAGGTCGCAGGTTCGAATCCTGCCTGGGGCACACATGTCAGCGCCTCTCGGCTCGATGCTGTGGCTAGACAGATCAACTGCTCGAGGAGCCGAGGGTGGGCGGGAAGGCAGTCAGGGCATCGCCTTGAGTGTCTTACCCAATCGTTAATGTCGATACCGACGAGGAGGTGCTAGGTGATGCTCTCTGCTCACGACGTAGTTCAAGAACTGCGGCGCCGCCTTCCTGACGCTGGCGACATGAAGATCCACAAACTCGCCTACTACTGCCAGGGCTGGCACGTGACGTGGCTCGGCAAGCCCATATTCGAAGAACCAATCGAAGCTTGGGACCAAGGCCCGGTCGTGGCAGACCTGTGGCATGACGAGAAGCGAGACCGTCCCCGTCCAGCTACGCAGAACCTTGGGGATGAGCAGCTCGCGGTCATCAACTATGTCGTTGATCGGTACGGTCACCACTCCGGATCGACATTGAAGAGAATGACGCACCTAGAAGACCCTTGGCGTGAGGTGACCGAGGCCGATCACAGCTTCACCGTCGCAAATCCCGAAATCACTCATGACCGCCTCGCCGCTTGGTTCCGATCAGACGACGACTTTGAATCACACCACGCCGAGGTCCGTCGGCTGCGCGAGCGGCGCGATATCTACGGATTCGATGGACCAGCGATCAACGACGATCTACGCGAGGCAACGCTCCGGGTTCTGAGAGAACACGCATAGGGCCCACGTGCTGCTACGGCCGCTGACCGTCGACGACCAGCTGCCCCTTGAACAATTCACATGCGCCCGCCTGGGGGAACCTTGGACGGAGGTCATCCAAGAGACGGTCCGCGATCATCTGAGCGACCAGATTGCAGCCGGTCGAATTTCGGCGCTCGGCCTCTTCGATAATCACGCAGCTCTGCGCGGTGTCGCTGCCTGGCGCATCACCGAATTGACGCAGGACTGGGTGGTCTGTCGGGTCGATGTCATCGCGGTCGCCGTCGGAACCCAGCGTCAGGGCTACGGGCGTCAGCTCAAGGAAGCTGTGGTCGCTGAAGCACAGGCCGCTGGCGCACGTGCAGTGGACTCCATTGTCCACCGCAGGAATGTAGGCATGTTGCGTCTCAACAGGGAGCTGGGTGCGGTGGTGGATGCCATCCAGGGCGAGGCAAATCACCTCCTGTGCGTCATTCCCATCCGCGCCGACTAGCGCAATGCACCCACACATGCTTCGCAGAATCGTCTTAGACGGAAGGGCACAAGTCCCACAGGCCATCGTTCATCAAGCTTCTCCTGGGCAAGCTTTCGTTGACCAGGTCGTGCGTGCCTTCCCAGCGTTCCCGCTGGTGCTGTAGCTACGGTGCTTGGATGGATCTAATCAAGGCTCGACTCCGAGGCTTTCGGCGATTCCACAATGTGACAGTCGATCTTGATGAGCCTGTCGTCGCAATCGTCGGCCCCAACGAAGCGGGGAAGAGTTCTCTACTTGACGCGCTCGTCTCCCTCGAACACACCGAGGCATTCGGCTCGGACATCACTCGCGGAACACATCCACCCGCCGATCACCGAGTGGTGGAACTCACCTACGCCCTCAATGAAGAGGAGCGTACGTACGCCGACCAGCTAGGCGGCATCGGGACTCCGCGCTTCTTAGTGCGCCACAAGCGTCCCGATGGACAAGTCAACGATGTCTTGTCGGACCCTTATCGCCGCGATAGACGGCCCCGGGTTGAGGTACGCCAGAAGTTGAGCAGCATGATGGAATCGAGGCCGCCATCTGCCCCGCCTGATGAACTCGCTGCGCCTCAGGACGAAGATGCCGAGGAGGCAGATGAACATACTCCGTTGACGCAGCAGCTGGACGGCTTACTGATTGACCTCGATACAGAAGACGAAACCCTTGACAACGAAGTGTTGGGAGCGCTCGACACCGCGCGTTCAACCGCTGAGAAGCTTTCGGAGCACGCTGAGTCAAAGGTGGCGGACCGCTGGCTTGCGGGCTTGATCGAGTGCATAGGGTCATTGCTTGAGCATGAGCGGGCAAGACACCCCCAAGCCGATCTGCTGGAGTACCTTTCAGCCCGGTGTCCACCGCTTCTGAAGTTTGAAGACGAAGATCGCCAGCTCGCGAGTGAATACGGCGAACAGCAGCTTGCCAACCCGCCGGCGGCGCTCGGAAATCTCTTAGCACTGGCCGAGGTCGACGAGGCCCAGCTTCGCCAGGCCATGGCGACCGGCCGACATGAAGACCGGTACACGATTCAAGATCGCGCGAATCGCCGACTTCGCGAACGGTTCGGGTCTGCGTGGCGTCAGTCCGATGTAACGCCGGAATTGCAGATCGATGAAGCGGCCGTGCGCGTGCAGGTATCGGCTCCTGGAGGCGTTTTCACCCCCCTGGCTGAACGGTCGGATGGGCTACGGACATTCGTGGCCATGTACGCGTACACATTCCTTCATGCGTTTGAAAATCCGCCTGTGCTCCTCATCGATGAGGCCGAGAATCACCTCCATTACGATGCCCAGGCGGATTTGGTTCGCGTGTTCACCGAACAGAAGACCGCGGCACAGATCATCTACACGACCCACTCTGCAGGTTGCCTTCCTCAGGATTTGGGTCGCGGCGTTCGCGTTGTACGACCGGTGCTGGATGACAACGGTGAAGACATAGGCCAGAGCGAAGTCAGCAATTCCTTCTGGACAGAAGGGGCCGGATTCTCGCCCCTGATGCTGGCCATGGGCGCAAGTGTTCTAGCACTAGTCCCGACTCGCCGAGCTGTGATCACCGAGGGCGCTGCAGATTTCATTCTGCTCCCCACGCTTTTCAGACAGGCCTTGGATGCCGACCACCTGCACTTTCAGATCGCGCCGGGCCTTGCGGAGGTGGAGCCTGAGAAGGCGGCCGCTCTGTCTCTCGAAGCGCCACGCGTGGCGTATCTCCTTGACGGAGACAAGAGTGGACGAGCACATGCGGCGAAGCTGCGGGGAGCCGGCGTTGAAGACAGGGAAATCTTACGGTTGCCCGACAGATATACGCCGGAGGACCTAGTGACAGAGGAAGCCTTCCTTGACGCGGTGAACGAGGAGCTGCGCCGATCTCATGGGACTGAGGTCCAGATCGAAGCAGGAAGCCTGACAACACCGGGTCGTGCCGTAGCACTGGCTGCCTGGTGCGATGAGCGCGGCGTCGATCCTCCTTCGAAGCGCAAGGTCGCTGACCGTCTCGCCACAGTGGGGCGACGCACGAGGATTCTGGCAGCGGATCAGAAGAAGCCTCTCGTCGAAATTCATCAAGCGCTATCAGCGCTACTGGAACTACAAGATCCAGAGCTCTCATGACGCCGGCGTTCAGATGCATCCACTAAGGACGCGAGGCTGACCGCGCGATCAGAACCAGCTCTGTCCTTGACAGCTGACATGATGTAGGCACGCCGTTTCTCGATCAGACGCGGCCCATCGCTAGATCATCTGGAAGAGAGACCATCTACACAGAAGCGCCGAGCCGGCCTCCAGAAGGGAACGGGTCAACCAGCCAGGCTTGGAGCAGGATTGACCTTCGGGCATTGCCCCGGGCGCCAGACGAACTGACCGCGCGAGTTGGCATTCTCGAAAGCGGAGTTCACCAACTACTGGGCGAGTCTCGAACAACAGTTGTGGTCATGTGTACGGGCTCACCAATGGCTCTGCCTGCGAGTGTTGTCACGACATCTGGTCGGGCAAGGAGATCTCTACCGACGATGCGGTACTCCTGCTCGCTCAGCTCCTCATCGCGGAGGGTCTCCTGTCGCCACTGGCGCGCGACGACCGCCGGATTGCCGGCGGAATCGAGGAGAGTCAGGCCATCTGCAAAGGGAGCCGGGCGCAGGTCGGCCGCTAAGACAAGGGCAGGATGAGGGGTCAGCACTTCGACGGTGCTCCAAGCGTCCAGGCAGACGTCAAGGCCGGCGGTTGGGCCTTGGAACACCGGAGGTACTGCTTCGGTGGCACCGACCCTGAGCCATAGTTCGGCATTTCCGATCCCGAGGGGCAGTTGGCCGCTGAGGTCCAAGGGGCCCTCGGTGAACTGCAGCCCGGACCAGGTCTCGTGATTGGCCACAAGGGGCTTGTCGTATTCGTCTCCTCGGACGAGTTCACGCTCGTGATGGGCAAGCACGATCCAACCTTCGAAATCTCCGGCTTCGTCGACGGCTCGCAGACCCGCTTCACTGTCCATGGTCGCGGTTTCGGTCGGCAACGGATAATCCTGCGGTCGAAGCGTTCGGCTGAGGCTGAAACGCACACCCAGGTCCAACATTCCGAGCAGGCTCAGCCCAACCTCGTCCTCGACCCTTGGATCAATGGTGCCGGCTGACGCCAGAGCCGATCTGGCCGCAGTTGCCGTTGTTTGCAGGACGCGCACCCTTGCCTCGGCCTCCGGCATCCAGGCGTCGATGTCGCGGCGGTGTCGATCCTGCTTGAGCCTCTGAAGCACTGACTTCATCTGGTCGCGGAACTCATCGCTGCTCCATACGAGTTCCAGTTGTTGGGCCGCTACTCGTCCAAAGTCTGGCCATACGGCTTCGATTGGTCTTAGGCGTGCTTCCCCGATCAAGCGTCGAAGCATGTCGATCCGCTCATCGTCGAGGGCTGGGGCGATTGGCACTTCGAGGGCTGGAGCGACATTGGTCGAGAAGCCAGCTCGTTGGAGGAGGCGCCGTGCAAGCACTCGCGCTGAGACCAGTTCACCGCGGGCAATTTCCTGGAGCACGTCCTCACATCGCCGCGTTCCTTCGTAGGGCTCCGGCTCATACGAGTCGGCGATCTGAAGTACCGCGATCAGTACCGACACTGGAGCCCGGTGCGCAGCAAACTCAATCGCTGATCCGATGGCTAGCCCATCCTGCGACGCAAGGAGGGCCAAGCCCGCCGTGGCGGCGCGACGTTCCGCAACAAGACAGTGGTTGAGACGACCTACAAGCGCCTCCGTCAGCGCTGAGAGGGGGACGGCGGCAGTGTCGTCGTAGACAACCTCAATGGAATCTGCGGGCCCTGTTGCCGGTAGGCGGTTTTCGATCACCCGACGGGCCGCGGCCCAGGCAGCATACGCCTCATCGGTCCGCCCAGCGGCGGCTAGAACCTCAATGAGGTGGACGGTGATTCCGTTCTCACCGCCCCGGGCAACGCCATCGGCCACCTCCGCCGCAAGCGTGGCCCACGCAGTCTTGTCGTCGAGATGCACACCGCTGAGAAAGACATCTTGCCCGTCCGTACCCGCAAAGCGCCGCCACCCGTCTCGGGCGCGCGTGTAGGCGAGCGTTGCAGCCAGGGCTGCGAGGCTTGATGCCCCAAAGCGCGTGAGACCTTCGGCGAGCGCGACCAAGAGATCATCGGCGGGCCATGTTGGCGTGTCGCGGGCGATGCGGCGTAGGAGGTCTTCTGCTTCGTCGCGGCGACCAGCGTCGTACATGACGAGTAGCCGCCAGCCAACCGCGTTGACAACGGCGTCAGCACTGATCCGTTCCGGCTGAGCGCGCCATCGCCGAACCCCGGCTGCGATCTGCAGCAGGCCGTCGTGATCGATTTCGAACACCGTGGGGCCAATGAGTGTGTCGGAGAACGGCTGATGACGAAGGGGGGAGATGGGGTGATTCGCAGGTTCTCCATCGTCCACGGGTTCGGCGGGAAGTTCGCCAACCGTGCGACCGAGTCGTTCGGCCGACGCGAGGATTTCCGCTGTTGCTCCGGGTGGGCACCCGGTTCCGTCGCCAACAACCGCGGCGACCACAGCGGACCAGGCGGTGTCGGCGTCTGCGGTTGCGGCGACTTCGCATCCTGCAAGACCTGCCCGGGGGGTCCGTCGGACTTCGGTCCCGGCGCCGACCCATCCCGCGGCCGAAATGATGGCCGGCAGGTCCTCGTGAAGAGCTGATAGTGCGATCGGGAATGCGTGATCTAGATCGCCAAACGAGGGAACGCGGAGCATGTCTTCGTTGGCGAGGTGGGTGAGGGCACCTTCCGGATGTCGTCGAGCTGCAAGATCGATCCACGCGTGGATGGCATGTCGCGTCTCGCGGCCGTCTGTGTGAACAAGCACACCCTCCACAATCGACTGGACTTCTCTCAGCGCTGCGCGAACGCGTTCTGGGTCCGCGTCCGCGAGGGCGCTGAGCGGATCGACCACTTCGTAGACGGTGATGTCCTTCCGCCACCCGTATCCTGAGAGGTAGCGGCAGCCCGTTCGCCATGCTCGTTCTGCAAGTTCCCGGTTGCCAGCCGCAGCGTGCACCCTCGCCAAAAGGAAGTGGTCATCGGCGTGGGTCTCGTAAAACTCCCCTCCGAGCTCGCCCACCTCGAGGAGCTGGGCTGCCACCTGACTCGCCTTCCTCCTCTTGGGTTCGGTGTTAGCCGCTTCAAGGATGAGTGCGAGCAGCGCATCGATCGGCAAGGGGCCGTTGCGAGAACCGTCTAGCCAGGTAGTCGTCTTTGCTCCGATCGTGACGAGAGCGTCGAGCGCCGTTGACCAATCCTCGTCGTCCAGGCGACCAAGCATCTGGCGGAATGAGGCTCGGATGTCTCCAAGGATCGGGTACAGGTCAACGACACGGGGATCGCCCTGAAACACCTCGATCTCGTCCGAGAGACGGTGGAGATCCGAAAGCACGGTGGCGTCGTCAAGATCGCGACGCAGAGCGACCGCGAACCGAAGCCATCGGTGATACCAGGTATCCGAGGGGATCAAGTTCTCAACCCGGAAGAGGGCTGCCTCGTCGCCCTTGGCTCCTAAAACATCGAGTTCAGTGAGCCATCGCGTGAGCAGATTGTCTTCAAGTCGCACTGCGCGGGTCAAGATCTCACGAGTAAGACTTTCGAGATCGGTCCCCGATGGCGGTACGAACGCTGGGTCAACCCCGAGCATGAGGCAGTCAGGAATGCCCTCCCGGGGGAGCCCGTCCTGGAGCGCAGCTTCCGCGAGAGCACTGGCCGTGTCGAGTTCGGCCGCGAAGTGTGCCGCTGCAACGCGCCCCCAGGCACGCTCCTCACCTCGCTCCAGCGAGTCGGTGACCGATGTTGCGGCGTCGAAGCCGTACATGTCGCCGACGAGCCATACAAGCTCATGCGGATGAACCGGCGGACCGTCCGAGCTTGCAAGCCAGCGAACCGCGAGTTCGATGGAGCGGTCGCGACCGGCTATCCGAAGGGTCCCCACGAGCCTGGCCTCCGTGATTGCCCCACCGTCACCGCTGTAGATGGTGTTGTCTGTCTGGCGCTGCTGGTGGTACGCGGCTCTGTACTCGGCCCACGGTGCATCGACACCCTCGTCATCGCATAGTCGACAGAGCAACAACCCCGGACGCGGGCGGAACGTGCAACGACCGTCGTGGAGGAGACGTGCCGCCAGAGCGGGCGCTCCGAATAAACCCGCGTAGGCACGCCCGAAGCTCTCGGCTAGAAACTCGTCAACGTCAAGCCGCCACGAATAGAGGTACTGAGCCGCACGCGCGAGTTCCACAAGCTCGGTGAGGGAAGCCCACGCTTGAAGGCCGGCTGCTGCTTGCGCTGCCGTACTCAGGTTCGCGATGACCGCATCACCAGGCTGACAATGCTGTGCGGCGCGCGTCACGAAATCAACGTCAATCAGCGCCAGCAGGTCCTCGTCGCGCTGTGCCGTGCGAAGGAGGGGGAAGAGAAACCGGAAGGCTCTCTCATCGGCAAAGAAGTCGCGAGCGACAAGCCAATCGATCACCGGAACGACCATCCTCGAATGATCGAGATCTGGGTCGGCTGCGACTACGTGTCGTTGGAAACTCTCGTGGTAGGCACGAACTCCGCCTCGGTCCGGATCCCCGGCTAGCACTGGGCTGAGTCGCCTGAGCATCTCCGGCACGAGATGGCTCATTTCAGGGAGGATTTCAGCAATCTCGGCAGTTGTGACCGGAAACGCGACTGTCGCGAGAAGCTGGGCCAAGAAGGTGACCCCTGTGTCAAGCCCGAGACTCTTCAACAGCCATGCGTAGTAGTCGTCGAACGGCGGCGCCGAACGAAGGTGCTCCGCGAGGTCGAAGCCGTCGGGCGGTACAGCGTCGCCCCTGGCAACCTGCATGGCGGTTCGAGCCAGATATGTCGCATACAGAGGGTTGCCTGCGGCAGTCAACACGATCGCGTCGATCACCGCGTCCGCTTCGTCGTCCAGTCCGGCTTCAGCGAGGGCAGCGTCGACTCCAGCTCGCAAAGCCAGCTCCTGGATGTGCGGATCATCCCATCGCGTGAGGTCATACGCCCGCGCTTGGGCGAGAAGGGGTTCGAGATGGTCCCCCGGCTGTGAACCAACGACCAACACAACACTGTCTGGGAGGTTGAGATCCGCGAGCTCTTCAGCGATTTCGCCCGCCAAGCGCGAGGGCAGACCCGCGTGGATCCGGTCCGCATGGTCGAGGCCGTCGACGACTATGGCGATCCGTCGCTTCGGGATGTTGGCCGCGCCGTTGGTGAGGATGGTTTCCAGTTCTCGAGGACCAGCGGCGAAGCGCGGTACGCGATCGGTCCTCAGCAACGGGTCAGCATCGAGAAGCTCGGCGATCAGGCTGCCGAAGATTACGTCCGTGGCGATGCGTCGCTCCCGCATCACATCGAGCGGATCGATAAAGCAGTAGTGCGTGGCAACGATCCAACCATCTTTCGCCAGACGGTCGTGAAGCTGCGACAACATCCAGGACTTACCGATTCCCGGTGGCCCCCTAACCACGACACGCGGTCCTTCATGAACGGCCTCGACAAGCTCGTCGAGCGCAGGCTCCCGAGCCACAAGACGGTCTTTGTCGAGTGGCAAACGTTCTTCAACGCGGCCGAAATCGTCCCTAAGCCCAGTCGCGATGAGCACCTCCCCGGACCTCCTGCTTGCCTGATGCACCCGCGCCGTTTGCGCGAACTGGACCAGGTGGGCAAGCACGTCCAAGGGGCTGCGGTCCCGATTGGGCGGGTGGCCAGCGCCAAGACTCCTCTCGAGGAGCTCAAGCAACGCACTCTCGAGACTGCCCAGAGCGGCAAGATCACCAGAGGAGGATGGGCAGTCCGTCTCAACGACAAATCGCTCAGCAAACCGCACGAACGTCGGTCGGTCGAATGCGTTCAACTGACGCCAGCTCGGGACACTGTCTGCTGGCCAGAGGGCGTCGACGTCAAGCTCGTATCGGAGCGTGGAGAGGTACGGAAGAAAGGGGTCGCGATGCGGTGCGGGCGTGAGAAACGGGAGTAGGGAGTCGTCGGGCGCATCAAACGTCACAACCAACCGGTACTGATCAGCCAGCGTCTCGTCACCAACCACGCTTCGAATCGCGCGGTCGATCCGGAAGCTGATCTGGTCAGTGGCCAGATCAGCACTCGACAGCTGGCGACGGTCGCCTACGTGGCTCTTTATCTGAATGCGTCGCGTTGCCTTCCCGAACAGACCAAGATCATCGAAGACATCGTCAGCGGACAGCTTCCGATTGGCCACAACCTCATCATCAGTGGAGCCTGGAAGGAGAAGGCATGCGAGCGCGTACGCCGTGACCACGTCCTGGTGGACGTACCCACGGTGAGCTGGAGACAGAGTCATCTAGTGGACTGACGAATCCGACGTCTTCGCGGGTTCAACTCGGACCTCCAAGCACCCGACGGCCACCGGAGTGGTGCAGCGGACGACTCCGCAGTCAGCGTCCTCCGCGGCGTATCGGCTGGAAGATACAGCGAAGCTGCAACACGGGGGCGCAGGCGAGCCCTCCCCGGGGCATTGCAACGAGTGCAGTGGTATGGGGCACCAGAGGCCGTCTCAGCACCAATCATTGAATTTGCGCTGATGACCAGAGGGCACGAGGAGCAACCGCACATTGCAGAACGCTACGACCATTGACGGATCAGCAACCTGGCAATCTCCTGAACGATCCACACCGCCACTTTCCAGACCCATCGCCGCGAGGACTTCCGTGGGGACTGCTCGTACCGGGCCGTCACGCCACACCCGCCCTACGCCGCAGTTTCCGAAGTGCGGCGCGGAGGACATCGTGTGCACGGCTTCGACGCTCACTCAGTGAGACGTTCTCCAGGTCCCCGAACAGCAATTCACCGATTTGAGCCTCAGTCAGGTCACACCAGAACCGGAGGTATACGGCGAAACGCTGGATCCCGTCCAGGCACTCAAGCCAGTCGTAGAGCGCTTCAATTGTCTTTTGCATGAGCCTCTCCGTGCATTGCACGTCAAGACTCAGCGCCTGACGCTCGTCCTCAGTGGACGAGCACGCGGCACAAACCATTGTTCAGGGACGACTTGGGAGACGTTGGGTTTCTGTGACCACCGTCTGCGCCGCTGTCAGGCCTCTGAGCCTGGCCCAAAGTCGCCGCCTTTGCGCCCGGCTAAACGCGCCGGACGCATATACATCTCGGTGTCATCGCAGGTCACCTCCTCTTCGTCATCGCGATTGCGTCCCGCCACGGGGACGGGGTAAATCAGGGCCAGTGTCTCACAAGGTCCTCGGCAAATGGGGAGGGACCTGAGTGCCGGCAGTCGGCACTCAGCAGCTGCCCCACATGTGCCCCACCGGGCGGCCCCTCAGGGGTGGCGCTGGTCATTGGCGGTCACTCGAAAGACGGGTCTGACCTGGGACGACGCTCAATCTAGGCAGGTTCGTCGTCGTCGCCTTTCTCAGTTCCTAAACCGCGTGCCGCAGGTTCGAATCCTGCCGGGGGCGCCACGCTTGCCGGTTCACGAACACCGAATGCGCCGCTCCCCGGTGGCGGGGAGTCACTGGCAGTCAACAGCGACCTCGAGGGCGGCACACAGCTCTCTCACTTTGGTGTCAGCCAGCCGTCCAAGTCGCTCGACGAGAACCGTGGTCGAGACGCTCTCGACCGAGTCGAGATTCGCCACGCACGCTTGGGGAACTGGGTCCTCACCGGGCTCGAGCGCGACCTCGCTCGCCAGGCCGCGGATCGTGGTGGTGCAGGGCGCGACCAGCGCTCTGCGCAGCCGCGGGATCGCAGCGTCCCGCGACAGCACCACGATGGGACGTCGGCCGATCTCGGGAAGCTCGCACCACCACACCTCGCCTCTGGCAGGAGCGCTCACGATGCTGCCGCGCCCTCGCGGAACGATGCGAGGTCACCCCACTCGTCCTTGGTGTCGATGGGGCGCTCGTCGTATGCGCCGTAGGCGGCATCAAGTTCCGCCGCCCGCTCGCGCGCGAGAAGCGCTTCGAGCGCGGCGTCGAGAAGCGCGGCGTCTGTCGAGTCCGAGCGAACACGGCGCGCCTCGGCGAGAAGCGCTTCATCGACGGTTGTGCTGACGCGGGTCCTGGGCATGGCATAACGATACCATGCTTATGCCACAATGACACCTGCGCTGATCGAATCCTTCGCATGGCGTGGTGCGGGCGCGACAACCGTCCGGGCACGGGGGGCACGATCCCCGACTCCAGAATCCGCCGACGCACGACCGGCGGCGTCGAGAACAGAGGTCGGTCGGGTCGGGTACGTTGGCTTGGCATGAACGAGGACGGCACCGCCACGAGCGGACCCCACCTCCGCGCATGGGTGAAGGCCCTCGATCGACGCCTCGAGCCACTGAGCCTCGAGCGTCTCGACGACATCGCGTCCAAAGCCTGGGTGTGGATCGACGTCGACGCCCCCTCCACCGACCTCGCCGTCGAGCT
>CAZTOV010000001.1:120236-147246 GCA_964615175.1 uncultured Burkholderiales bacterium | reverse complement strand
AGCAGGCCATGCTGCTCACCGCGGTGTGGAGCTATGTGAGCTTTCGGCTGCGCCGGCTCGTCGGCCGCCGCCGTCGTGAGATCGCCGCCGCCCGGCGAGTCGGCCGCCCCCTCCGCGGCGACGAACCCCCTCGTTCTTGACGGTGTTTTGCCCGGTGAGCGGGCAAAACACCGTCAAGAACCGGACACGGGCGGGTTGAGGAGGGCTTCGCCCTGGGTTCCCTCGGCTTCCCAGTCGGGGTCGAGGGTTGGAGCCCGGACGGTGAGGGGCGCATCCGACTCCCAGAGGAGCGCCGGGTGTTCGTCGTGCCAGCGCAACGCGAACGACAGCTCGGTGCCGTCGACGGGGAGATGGTGGGCCTCGACGGATGCACCCCGCCACGCGTCGGGGAGACCCGGAAGGATCTCGACCCGGTGCCGGTCGGCCCGCGCCAGCATCCCCCGGACGCAGCGGAGGAACTCGGCCGCGACGCCGGCATGGTGACCCTCGCCCCCTCGGCCCCACGCGAACGTGGCCCCGGCGTCCCGGAGCAACTCGTCGACCCGCGCCGTCGCGTCGGAGGGGGTGCCCGCCTTCTGTCTCCGCCGACGAAGGCGGCGGGAGATCCCGCCGGCGATCTCGTCGACGTGGGAGCCGAGACCCCACGCGCGGGCCTCGGTGACAACCGCGGCCGCGGCATCACGGTCGGGACCCGTCCACGGGGCCGGAACCGGCTCGACGCCGTCGTCGGCGAGCAGCAGCCAGGCGCGTGCGGCGTCGATCGCCTGGAGCAGCACTTCGTCGGGTGCCTCCACGCGCAGGCCGGTGCCGAGTTGAGCCCGCCACCCCCGAACCACGGCGTCGAGGGGCGGCAGGCGGTCGGGTCTGGGCAGCCTCCCGGCTCCTGCAACGAGCGGAACCGCGAGTCGGGTCGTCGCCCGGTGAGCGAGCGGGACGACCACGGCGGCGGTGGCGAGGCCCGACGGGTCGTCGACCACCAGCGACTGCGCCTCGATGGCCTCGCCGTCGATCACCACCCGGAGGGCATCCCCGGCGTCCGTCCCGCCACCGGCCACGCGCTGGGGTGGCCGGGCGAGCACGACCCCGACCTCGCCGTCGACCCGGACCGCGACGCCGTCGATCTCGATGCGCTCCACCGCCCGCGGACCCGCCGGGTGGCAGGGTCGGACCGCGAGGGCCAGCGCCAACGGCGCCGGTGACGCGTTCTCGATCTCCACGACCGCCACGTCGCCGGGGCCTCCGACGCCGTAGACCCGGTGCACGGCGTCGCCGCCCGGCACCCGGACCCGCGTCTCGACCACGGGAACACCCTCGAAGAGCGCCTGCCGGGTCGACGCCTCCCGAGCCGGGAGATACCAGCGGTCGTCGGCGCCGACCCACCAGTCGAGCGACCATCCTCGAGGTCGCGGGGTGAGCAGGCCGGCGGGGTCCACGGCACCGAAGCCCCCACCGCCGACGCTGCCGACGTTCGTCCACCTCGGCTCGGGCTCGTCGGGATACGACACGTCACCGAGGGGGAGGAAGGCGGCGTCGGCGTCGCCGACCCGGCCCAGACGCCGTTCGGCAGCCCGGGGCAGGAGCCAGCCGTCGGCCACGAGGCGGCGACCACGGTCGGCGGCGGAGGTCACTCCTTCACGATGCCGTGCAGCTCGGCCTTCGCCTCGCGCTCCATCAGCTCCGAGACCATCTTCGCCGGCTCCTGTCCCTCGTAGAGCACGGCACCCACCTGTTCGGCGATCGGCATCTCGACGCGGTGGCGGGCGGCCAACTCGAGCACCGCCTCGGTCGACTTCACCCCTTCCGCGACCATGTTCATCTCGGCGACGATGTCGTCGAGCTTCTGGCCCTGCCCGAGTTTGAAGCCGACTGTGCGATTCCGACTCTGCTCGCTGGTGCAGGTCGCCACCAGGTCGCCGATGCCCGCCAGGCCGAGAAACGTCAGCTGACTCCCGCCGAGGGCGACGCCGAGCCGGGTCAGCTCCGCGAGGCCACGGGTGATCAGCGCCGCCTTGGAGTTGTCGCCGTAGCCGAGACCTGCGGCCATGCCGGTGGCGATCGCCATGACGTTCTTCAACGCCCCCGCCGTCTCGCATCCGACCACGTCGCGGTTGGTGTAGACGCGGAAGCGCGGGGTCATGAAGAGCTGCTGTAACCGCACCGCCACATCGCCGTCGTCGATCGCCACCACCGACGCCGCCGGCTGCCCCGCCGCGATCTCCCGGGCCAGGTTCGGCCCGGTCAGCACGCCGATGCGGTCGGACCGATGACCCTCGAGGACCTCGGCGGTCACCTCGGTCATCCGCTTGAGCGAGCCCTGCTCGACGCCCTTGGTCAGACTGATCACGGGGGTGTCGGCGCCGACGTCGGCCGCACACTCGTCCAGCACCGCCCGGTACCCGTGCGAGGGCACCCCCATCACGAGCACGTCGACCCCGTCGACGGCCTCGTGGAGATCGGCGGTGGCTCGGAGGTTGTCGGGCAGCTCGTGATCGGGGAGGTAGTCGGGATTCTGGTGACGTTCGTTGATGGCGTCGGCGAGTTCGGCCCGCCGGGACCAGAGCACGACGTCGCCGTTCTGGGCGGCCAGAGCCGCCACGGTGGTTCCCCACGACCCTGCGCCGACGACCGCGACCCTCATCCGGCCGCCTCGCGGTTTCCGGGGGGCGAGGCCTCGGCGTCCTTCGACGGCGCGGCCTCGTCTCGGCAGCTCCGAAGCACCGCGGACTCGGGCGGTCGCACCCACCAGTCGTCCTCGCCCTCGGCGGGATCCTGCGGGTAGATCTCGCGGGCGCGGCGCACCTGCGCGCAGACGCCCTCCATGATCCGATCGGTGGCCTCGCGGAGGTCGTCGTCGGGGCCGACCGAGATCGGCGGCCCCACGCACGCGACCTGGGCGATGCCCCACTTCCAGTTCGGATCGCGGCCCTTGAACAGGACCCGGTGCCCGCCCCACAGGCCCACCGGCGTGACCGGAACGCCGCTCATGCGGGCCAGGCGGGCCGTGCCGGTCTTCCCCGGCATGGGGTCGAGGTCGAGCGAGATCGTGCCCTCGGGGAAGATCACCACCATCTTGCCGTCACCCAGCGCGTCCCGGGCCGCCTGGAGCGCCGCCGCCGCGTCACCGGTGCCCCGGTCGACCGGGATCTGGCCCATCTTGCGCAGCGGCCAACCCAGACCCCGCTTCTCGAACAGCTCGCGCTTGGCGAGGAACCGGGCCTTCCGGCGTCGCACGTCAGCGAGGTGCGCCAGCACCAACGGATCGATGTAGCTGGAATGACTGCTGGCGAGGATGACCGGCCCGTGCCCCGGAATCCCGTGGGCACCCTCGATGGTCCAGTCGAGGCCGTGCTTGATCAGAGGTTTGAGCGAGTTCTTGACCACCGCATAAACAGGTTCCACGGGCAGTACGATAAACGAAATGCCGTCGTCTGCTTCCCGCCGCGATTCGATCCTCATCGCGCAGCTCTCCGATCTCCACTGCGGCTCCCCCTTCTTCGACGAGGAGCTGCTCACGACGGCGGTGTCGGAAGTGCAGGCCATGCGCCCCGATCTCGTGGTGATCGGCGGCGACCTCACCCAGGAGGGGTACGCCCCCGAATTCGACCAGGCCCGCCGCCTCCTCGACCCCCTGCTCGGCGAGGAGTTCGCCACCCTGGTCATCCCGGGCAACCACGACGCCAAGAACGTCGGGTACCTGCACTTCGGCGACCTGTTCGGACCCGGCGACACCCCAGGGAAGTACGACCGGGTACTCAACCTCTCCGTCGACGTCGCCGGCGCCGGAGCGACCTCGATGCTGGTCGTGGGGATGGACAGCACGAAGCCCGACCTCGCCGAGGGCGAGATCGGGCGGGAGCGTTACGAGTGGCTGCGCCAGCAGCTCACCGTCGAGACCGACGAAAAGTTGTTCGCGTTGCATCACCACCTGGTGCCGGTCCCCGGAACGGGGCGCGAGCGCAACACCGTGTGGGACGCGGGCGACGTCCTCACGCACCTCTCCGGCTCCGGGGTCAACGTGGTGCTCTCCGGCCACAAGCACGTCCCCTTCGTGTGGCTGCTCAACGACCTGCTGATCGTCAACTCGGGAACGGTGTCGTCGCACCGTCTGCGCGGATACGTGCGGCCGTCCTACAACGTCATCGAGCTCGGCCCCGACAAGATCACCGTGACCTTCAAGTACCCGGGCACCGGCGAGCGCTTCGCCGGCGAACTCGACCGGCAGACCATGCACCTGCGCACCAGCGACGAACTCGCGGGTATGTTCGCCAAGACCGCCTGGCTCGCGTAACCGCACGCCGGAAGGAGCCCCCGTTGTACGTGCGCATCTTTCTCTCGGCCATCGACCCCGAAGACCTCGCCACGATCGAGCGCATGTTCAACGACGACGTCCGCCCGGCCCTCACGAAGCAGCCCGGTTGCGAGGGCGTCGAACTGGTCGCCAACGTGCGCCACAATGCCGGCGGGCTGGTCGAGGGGGCGGCGATCTCCCGGTGGGCGACCCTCGACGACCTCGAACGCGCCCTCGACCAGCGCGAGGTCCAGGAGTCGATCGTCCGGGTGCGCCAGCTCCTTCGCCAGGAGCCCGTCACCAAGACCTTCGAGGTGCTCGACACGTGAAGCCCGCCACGGGTGTCGTGGTACCGATCCGCGCGTTCGCCGACGGCAAGTCGCGCCTGGCCGCCTACCTCGCACCCGCCGACCGGGCCCGCCTCCTCGAAGCCATGGCCGAGCGGGTCGTCGGCGCCGCCGGTGACCTGCCGGTCGTGGTCGTGTCGAGCGCGCCCGAGGTGCGCTCGTGGGCCGGGGCGCTCGGGCTCGGAGTGCTCGACGATCCCGGCTCCCTCGACGCCGCCGCCCGAGTGGGGCTCGACCACTGGGCGGCGGAGGGGGCGGAGCGGGTGGCGGTCGTCCACGCCGACCTCCCGCTCGTCGACAGCCTCTCCGAGCTGGCTGCACCCGGCGGATCGCCGGTTGCCGTCCTCGCTCCCTGCCACCGAAGCGACGGCACCCCCGCGCTCTCGGTGCCGACCGGTTCGACGTTCGAATTCGCGTACGGCCCGGGCTCGTTCGAACGGCACCGGACATCGGCGGCCGCGGCCGGGCTCGAGGTGCGCGCCATCCTCGACGTCGAGGGCCTGCGCCGCGACGTCGACTCGGTCGAAGACCTCGATGCCCTCGTCGAGCTCGCACCGTGACCGCGGCCGACGGCATCACCACCGAGTTGCCCCCGCCGTCGAGGGTTCTGGCGATCGGCGCCCACCCCGACGACATCGAGTTCGGCTGCGGCGCCACCTTGGCCAGGTGGGCCGAGGTCGGGGCCGAGGTGCACCTGCTCGTCCTCACCGATGGCTCGAAGGGAACGTGGGACCCGGCAGACGACCTGGCCGCGCTGGTCGAAACCCGCAAGCGCGAAGCCCAGGCCGCGGGCGGTCTCCTGGGCGCTCGTGACGTCCACTTCTTCAACGAGGTCGACGGCGAACTCCGCAGTGACCTCGCCCACCGCGAGGCGGTGTGCCAGGTGATCCGCGACACCCGGCCCGACGTCGTCCTCGGCCACGATCCGTGGAAGCGCTATCGCCTCCATCCCGATCACCGCCACGCGGGATGGCTCACCATCGACGGCGTCGTGGCCGCCCGTGATCCGCACTTCTTCCCCGACCAGGGGGTTGCGGCCCACCGGCCCGACACCATCCTGCTCTTCGAAGCCGACGAGCCCGACCACGCCGAGCCGATCGACGACCACCTCGAGGCGAAGATCGACGCGCTGCTCGCCCACCGCAGCCAATGGCGGTCGACGATGGCGATCGACGACCTCGGCCGTGACCGGGCCGCGTTCGAGGAACGGATCCGGGAAGACGCGAAGGAGGCCGGCGCCATGGCCGGCCTCCCGTTCGCCGAATCGTTCCGGCGCCTCGACGGCGCCGGCTGACGTCTGCCTGAGATCAGCTCAGCGCTTCTTCTTGGCGCCCTTCTTCTTGGCGGCCTTCTTCTTGGTGCCCTTCTTCTTGGTGTTGCCCGACACCTCGTCCTTGAACCCGGCGGCCGGCGAGAAGCGGGGAACCTTGGTGGCCGGGACCTTGATGGTGGCGCCGGTCTGCGGGTTCCGCGCCGTACGGGCCTTGCGGTTGGCCCGCTTCCAGGTGCCGAGGCCGGGCACCCGCACCGAGTTGCCCTTCTTGACGTTGGACACCACCGTGTCGACGACCGCGTTGAGGGCGTCGTCGGCCTTCGTCTTGGGGATGTCTGCGCTCTTGGCGATGGCGTCGATGATCTCGGACTTGGTCAGGGTCTTGGCCACGGATGAACCTCCAGAAGATCGAATGGGAAACGCTTCGTGGTCGAGCCCATCGAATCGCGTGCTGCGGCCCCGAGCAAACCCTCGCCCCGGGTGTGCGACGATCTGGGCATGTTGCCGGACGGCACCTATGACGCGTTCGTGGTCTGGGCCGAGGACGACGACGGCGCCCTCAAACTCGACCTCACCATCACCAGCGGGCCGCACAAGGGGGAGGTCGTGTCGATCTCGGGTCCCTCGGACGGCGACCCCCTCGCGCTCACCGGCATGCCGTGCACCCTCGTCGTGAGCGACGGGGAGCCGCGTCTCGAGGAATAGGCGAGCCGGATGCCGGAACTCCCCGAGATGCAGGCGCTGGCCGAGCGTCTCGGCGGGCGCCTCGCCAGCGCCACCGTCTCCTCCCTCGACATCCTCCAGTTCTCGGCGCTCAAGACGGTCGCTCCGGCCCCCGGCGACCTGGTGGGCGAGCGCGTCGACGAGTGCACCCGTCGGGGGAAGTATCTGCTCGTCAGCGTCGGCTCCGGACGCCGCCTGGTCGTCCACCTCTCGCAGGGCGGTCGCGTCGACGTCGAAGAACCGGCGAAGACGACACGGCCTCGCCAGGCGGTGGCGCGGCTGGTCGTCGACCCCTCCGACGAGGCCGGGCCGGTTGCGATGCTCGTGAAGGAGTTCGGCACCGAACGGAAGGCCGGCTGCTGGGTCCTCGAAGCCGACGATCCCGGGCCGCTCGACGGGCTGGGCCCCGAGCCCTTCGACGCCGAGTTCGAGCGGCTCGTCCTCGAGGGCGACGACGGTCGGCGACTCCACACGTTCCTGCGCGACCAGAGGACCGTCGCCGGCATCGGGCGCGGCTACACCGATGACATCCTGCACATGGCCCGGCTGTCGCCGTTCGCCGCCCTCGAGCGACTCGACGACGCCGAACGCTCACGCCTCGTCGAGGCCACACGGTCGGTGCTCAGCCGAGCGCTCGACCGAGAACGCGAGCGCAGCGGCGGGTTACCCACGAAGCTCGGCGACCGCTTCCGCGTCCATCGCCGCGTCGGAGAGGCGTGCCCGGAATGCGGCGAAGCGCTCGAGCGCGTCTCGTACGAGAGTTACGAACTCGTGTACTGCCCGGCCTGCCAGACGGGGGGAAAGGTCCTCGCCGACCGGAGGACGTCGCGCTTCCTGCGTTGAGGAAATCAGCTCGCGTTCGGGGCGACGTCGGCAGCGGACGATGAATCTTCCTCGGGCTTGTCCTCGGGCTCGTCCTCGGGCTCGTCCTTGCCCTCGTCGCCGCCGTTCTCGTCTCCGCCGTCCTCTTCTCCGCCGTTCTCTTGACTGCCGAGTTCGTCGTCGACCCGCTCGACCTCGTGGGCGGCGTCGTCGGCGACGGCGTCGACGGTGCCGACCCCGGTGGGCTCGGACGGCAGCGGTTCGCTTCCTTCGTTCCCGCCACCCCCAAGCGTTTCGTTGACCTCTTCGCCGGTGTCGTTGAGCAGGCTGTCGGCGCCCTGATCGCCATCGCCGCCGCCTTCGTCTTCGGGGAGGGCCGGAGCGTTGTCCGCCACTTCACCCAGCAGATCGTCGGCGTCCGGGGCGTCGGGGGCTTCGGGGTCATCGGAGGCGTCGCCGCCCCCGGCCGGCGCCTCGCTCGAGCCCGGGGCGGCGGCCCGGTGGGCGGCGGGATCGGCCTCGAGTTCGACCTCCGACCGGCCGGAGTCGTCGCCGGATCGTCCGTCGGTCCCGCGGGTGTCGCCGCCCGGGGTGAGAAGCGCCGGCGACACGTCTCCCGGTCGGTCCGCGGTCCCGGGGTCACGGTCGATGCCCGGCGCCCCGCTCGCGGCGATCCCGGCGACGAGGAGGCCCGCTACTGCGGCCGCCACCGGACTGAGGACGTGCTCAGCCGCCGTCTGGGAGGCCGGAGTGTAGGGCATCGCCCGGGTCGTGAACTCCGACAGGCTCGTCGCAGGGTCGCCCCAACGACCACCGGCGCCGGCCTCCCCGCCCGGAGTCGGAAAGATGCGGCCTCCCGAATGGATGCCGTCGAGGACCCGCTCGCCGGTGAGCAGGCCGACCGGAGCCGCGGGGATGGCGGCGGCCAGTGTTTCGTTGAGGGTCCGCAGCTCGGTGAGGCGGTTCCCACACGCCGAACAGCCCTCGAGGTGAGCCTCGAGCTTGCGGGTCGCCCGCCGGGACAGGCCACCGCGGAGGTGGGCGGCGAGATCGGAGGTGGCGCCGGCGCACGCCGCGTCGGAGGCGGCCCGGAGGTGGACCTGGAGGTAGGCGGTGCGGAGGCGCTCTCTCGCCCGCATCGTGAGGGCGGCGGCCCCGTTGGCGCTCGTACCGAGCACGTCGCCCACTTCGGCCGTGCTGAACTCCTCGACCTGGGAGAGCCAGATCGCGACCCGATGGCGTTCGGGCAGCGTCTCGAAGGCTTCACCCACGAGCGACCGGTCGTCGAGATCGACGATGCGCTCTTCGACGGATGCGCCAGACCGGCCTGCGGACTCGAGGCCATGGCGCAGCTCGTCGTCGTCGACCGGACGTTCGCGGCGCCGGTAGGCGTCGGTCGCGGTGTTGCGCACGCTGGCGGCGAGGTAGGAGCGGAACGACGCGATCTCGCGGTCGGCGACGGCAGCGTAGATCCGGGAGAAGGCCTCGGCGACCGCATCCTCGGCATCGAGGTCGTTGGGGGCCACGCTGCGGGCGACCCGCCAGGCCAGGTCGCGATACCGGTCATAAAGCGCGAGAAAGGCCTCGTCGCTCCCCTCGCGTGCCGCGGCCAGGAGGGCCTCATCGCTCGCCCTGCCGACCCGAACGCGTGTCGGTGTCGCTACCCCCGGTGCCATGAGATCTCTGATGGTAGTTGATCGACCACCCTGCGCGCTAGGGGCGATTTCTGCCGTTCATGGGAGATCCGGTCGTTCCAAGCAACTTGCACGAGCGCCCACAGTTCCGGGGGCGGTCCCGGAATTGCCGTGGGGAGGTGCCGGCACAAGGCCTCGACCTCGACGGCGTCGTCAGGGAGTTCCCGAAGCCCCCCGTTCGGGTGGTCGTCGACGAGGTCGACGGTCTCGGGCCGTCGCGCAGACCGCCGACGCAAGCGTTCGAGAGCCGAATCACGGGCGAGGGAAGCGAAGAACGACCGCAGCGAGGTCGCGCCTCGCGGATCGGCGTCGAAGACCGCGCTGAAGGCGTCGACCACGGCCCCGGTTGCGTCGTCGTCGGACAACGTCGTCGCCCGCGCGACGCGCCACGTGAGATGGAGATGACGGCGGTACAACTCGGCGAACGCGGGGGCGTTACCTCGGGTGGCCAACCCCACGAGGTCGTTGTCTCCGAGACCCGCGACGTCGGTCGTGAGATCCACGCCCGCGGGGGGCTCCCCCGTCCGACCGCCGTGTTCGCGTCGTCCCGCATCCATCGCGTTGGCCCCCGTCGTCGGCCCCGGGCACGTGGTGCCCGGGGCGACGATCCCCCCGGATCGCAACCTCGTCTGTGTCTACGGGACGGGCGAGCCGTCCCGTCATGACACGGTTTCGGAGAAATCCTTCGCCCGCGGCGGGCGGCGACCCCGTTTCCGTCACCATTCCTGGCCGGTATGTCCGGAACGTCCGCCACCGGTACGCTCGCGGTCAGTGGACCCCGAACGCCGGCGCATCCTCCGTCTGGCGGCACTCGGTGCCGTCTCCGTCGCCGGCGGGGGCGTGCTTGCGTCCCGACTGCTCGACGGCGGGTCGACCGACGACCCGGCCACGCCGTCCACGAACCGCTCCGCCCCGACAAGCTCCACGGCGCCGACAAGCTCCACGGCGCCGACAAGCTCCACGGCGCCGACCTCCCCCGAGACCACGGCGGGCGAGTCCTCGACCACCACCGAGGCCGCGGCGACGGAGCCCGCGGCGGTGATGCTCTGTCGCGAGGCATGGAACGCCCGACCGGTCACGAGGGCCATGCCCGCCCACGTGATCGAGGGGGTGATGGTGCACCACACCGCGGTGGTGCTCAGCGACAACCGTGAAGCCCCCGCGCGGCTTCGATCGCACCAGGAGTTCCACCAGTCCCGCGGCTTCGCCGACGTCGCCTACCACGTGGTGATCGACAGCCGCGGCCACGTCTACGAGGGGCGCGACCCCGCGACGCCGGGCGAGACCTTCACCGAGTACGACCCCGAGGGCTGGTACCTGGTCACGTGCGAGGGGAACTTCGACGCCCAACCACTCCCCGAAGCGCAGCGCCGCTCCCTCGAGCACGTCCTCGCGTGGGCGAGCGCCCACTTCGGGGTCGACCCGTCATCCGTGCGGGCCCACAGCGGCGTGTCGCCCACCGCGTGCCCCGGCGACGCCGTCGAGGCGGTGTTCGCCGACGGGACCCTGATCGACGGTGTCCGCCGGCGGATCGTGGACGGCATCGACCTCCCCCTGGTGTGCGGCGACGAGGCCACCGCCCGCGTCGCCGCCATCGAGTCGGGGACCGCGTAGCGACGGTCCGTGATCGGCGGGTTCGCCGCTTCCGGGCGGCTTCATGCGACGATGTCCGGCCATGTCCAGCTCCCGGCGGGCCTATGCACCACTCGCGCTCCTGATCGTCACCTTCCTCTCCCTCGGGGGTTGGTCGGCGCTGCGCTGGGACTCGTCGGCCGAGGTGGTCGTGGGCGTCCCCGAGGGCACGAGCACGTCGACGTCGGGGCCGTCGATCCCCCCACCCACGACCACCACCGCAGCGCCGCAGGTGCTCGGGACCGTGGCCGAATCGCCAGAGCCTCCCCCGGCCCCCGCCCTGGCGAAACCCGACGGCGCGCCGTGGCCGCCCCCGGTTCCCTTCGTCAGCTCGGTGCCGGTGCCCGACCATCTCGTGTTCGTCCTGGTGATCGGCTCGGATGCCCGACCGGGCCAGGACCCGACCCGTGCCCGGGCCGACTCGTTGCACCTCCTGGCGGTGAACCCGGCCACCAGCCGGGCGACGATCGTCGGGCTGCCACGGGACAGCTGGGTCGACGTGCCGGGACACGGCCACCGCAAGATCAACAGCGCTCTCGTGCTGGGCGGTCCCGACCTGATGGCTCAGACGGTCCGGACGCTGACCGGGCTGCCGATCCACTACTACGTGGTGACCGGCTTCGACGGCTTCACCCGGCTGGTCGACGAGTTGGGAGGCGTCGACGTGGCCGTAGAACGCCGCATGAACGACCGGTTCTCCGGCGCCCGCTTCGAGCCCGGCTGGCACCACTTCAACGGCGGGGAGGCACTGGCGTTCTCCCGCAACCGCAAGGACTCCGGCCGGGGCGACTTCAGCCGGTCCGAGAACCAGGGGCTTGTGCTCCTCTCGGCCCTGGCGAAGATGCGCGCCGAAGTCGGTGACGACGCCGGCGTCGCCGCGTGGACGTCGGTGCTGGTGAAGCACGTGGCGCTCGACGTCCCTCCGGCCGACCTCCCCGGACTCGGCGCGCTGGCGCGGGTTCTCGACCCCCACACGACCGACAACGTCGTGGCTCCCGGAGGCGTCGGGCGAGCCGGCGGTCAATCGGTGGTGTTCCTCGACCCGGCCGCCGCCACGCTGTTCGACGACCTCCGAGACGACGCCGTCATCGGCGGATGACCGGCCCGGACTACCCGGGTTCGAAGCTCCGGGTCGGTTCGTTGCGGCCGCGAAGCTCCAACGTCGCGGCCTCGCGCCAACCGTCGGTCGATGCGCTGGGCCGGGCGCGCACGATGGCGGGCTCGGCGGCGAGAACGCGGCCCGGGCGGCTCTTGGCTTCGTCGCTCAGCCGAGCCGCTTCGTTCACCGGGTCACCGATCACCGTGTATTCGTAACGCTGCTCGGCGCCCACGTTCCCGGCCACCACCTCGCCGCTCGACACTCCGATCCCCGCGTCGAGTTCGGGGTAGCGATGGCGAAGTTCGCTCAGACGTTCGGCCAGGACCCGCGCCGCGCGGAGCGCCCGCGCCGCGTGGTCGGGCTGATCGGCCGGCACGCCGAACACGCAGAGGGCGGCGTCGCCCTCGAACTTGTTCACCCAACCCCCCTCGGCCTCGGTGGTGGCGACGACGGCGGCGAAGAACTCGTTGAGCAGGCCGACGATTTCCTGCGGCGACCGGCTGACCGCGAGCACGGTCGAGCCCGTCAGGTCGACGAACAGCGCGCTGGCCTCCCTGACCTCACCGCCCAGGGCATCGCCCCGCTCCAGTGCCTGCTGGGCGACCTCGGTGCCGACATGGCGCCCGAACAGATCGCGGAGGCGTTCGCGCTCGCGCAGTCCCCCGGCCATCTCGTTGAATCCCGCCTGGAGCAAGCCGATCTCGGTGGCGTCGTCCACCGGCACCGACACGTCGAGGTCGCCTTCGCTGAGACTCTTCATCGCCCGACGAACCGAAGCCAGGGGCTCGGCAACGGACCGGGCGGCCCGAGCCGTGACCACCCAGCCGGCCACGAGACCTCCGGAGACCAGCGCCCACCCCACGTTCCGCAGGGCCTCGGCGTCGGCCTCGGGATCCGTGAGGGCGACGCCGATCATGAGCAGCGGGACCGCCGCGCCGAGCCCCCACGACAGCAACAGCCGCGGTCTCACGGCGACGCCGCGGACGCGTTCGGGGGGTTCTTCGCTGAACGCGAGGGCCAACACCGGACGCACCGCCCGCTCGCTCAAGAGATAGACGACGGCCATGGTGGCGAGGCCGCCGAGCACGAGCGTGATCGCCAACGCGGCGACTTCGAGGGCAGTGTTCTCGAGGCGGATCGCGCTGTATGCGGGGAAGACTCCCGCCGCCAGAAGCCAACCGAACAGCGACACCGAGGCGTTCAACCACGGGCTCGCCAGCGCCAGTGAGCGGGCTCGGCCCGTCAACGATTCACCTCTGGAGATCGCGTCGTACATCGGCGATGCGATGCGCGAGAGGATCACGTTGAACGGGGGGAAGACCAGCACCATGAACCCGACGAAGAGGGCGACCAACTCGATGACCCGGTCACCGGCCAGGTCTTCGCCCGGGCCGAGGAAGGCGAAGGTGACGAAGACGATCAGCGCGCCCGCGGCGTTGGCCACCAGGGCGCTGAACCGCAGTCCGCGAGCCACGCCCCGAGCCAGCTCGGGATCAGCTTGGTGCCGGGCCTCGTTCAAGCCCGTCACGCTACCGGGAGCGTAGGCTCGACCACCCGTCGTCAAGGAGGAACGCCCGTGTCCGAGAACGCCGAGCGCGCCGTCGAGCTGCTCAAGAAGATGGAAGGCACCGAGGAAGGAGTCGGCGACTGGTTCCAGGTCGACCAGGACCGCATCGACGCCTTCGCCGACGTGACGATCGACCACCAGTTCATCCACGTCGACCCCGAGCGGGCCAAGGACACTCCGTTCGGCTCGACCATCGCCCACGGGTTCCTGACGCTGTCGATGCTCACGCACCTCACCTCGTCCATCGAACGCGACCCCGCCCCCTACGAAGGCATCGTGATGGGCGTGAACTACGGCTTCGACAAGGTGCGGTTCCCGTCACCGGTGAAGGTCGACCAGAAGATCCGGGCCCGGAGCGAGATCGCCGCCGCCGACCTCAAGGACCCGTCCACCGTGCAGGTGACCCGCAAGGTGACCCTCGAGATCGAGGGCGAGGATCGCCCCGCCTGCGTCGCCGAGTGGGTCACCCTCATGGTCTACGGCTGACGAGGCCACCCACCCCTCGTTCTTGACTGTGTTTTGCCCGCTCCGCGGGCAAAACACAGTCAAGAACGAGGAGTCCTGCTGACGGGACGCCTGGCGATTTCCGCACGGCGGCGGCAGGAGCGATGGCGGCTCCATACCATTGAGGTCGTGCCCGACCTGTTCACCGGCTACGACCCGGACGGCTTCTTCGACGAGGTGTTCACGCCCGATGGGGAGCCGCGCCCCCATTACCGCGACCTGATCGAACGGCTCCGGTCGTTCGATCGCGACGATCTCGAACAGCGCGAGCGGCTCCGCGACTCGGCCTTCCGCACCGCCGGGATCACGTTCGCCGTGTACGGCGAGGAGGAGGGTGTGGAGCGGACCTTCCCCATGGACCTGGTGCCCCGCATCATCCCCGCCGACGAATGGGAGCACGTCGAGCGTGGGCTCAAGCAGCGGGTGCGCGCGCTCAACACGTTCCTCGACGACCTCTACATCGGTGAGCAGGCGGCGATCCGCGACGGGGTGATCCCGCGGTGGCTGGTGGTGTCGTCCGGCGGATTCCAGCGCGAGGCGTTCGGAATCCCGGTCCCCCACTCGGCGCGCTGTCTCGTGGCCGGCATCGACCTCGTCCGCGATGGCGAGGGTGTGTACCGGGTGCTCGAGGACAACGTGCGGAACCCCAGCGGCATCTCCTACGTGATCGAGAACCGCGCCGCCATGACCAAGGTCCTGCCGATCGCCTTCGGCCGCCATCGGATCCGGCCCGTCGACCACTACGGCACCTCGTTGCTCGCCGCGCTCCGCAACGTGGCTCCCCCGGCCTCCAGCGAACCGACCGTGGCCGTCCTCACCCCCGGCATCTACAACTCGGCCTACTTCGAGCACGTCTTCCTGGCTGCCCAGATGGGGGTCGAGCTGGTGGAGGGCCGCGATCTCGTGGTCGAGGACCACGTGGTGGCGATGCGAACGACCCGCGGGCTCGAACGCGTCGACGTGATCTACCGTCGGGTCGACGACGACTTCCTGGACCCGGTGGTGTTCCGTCGTGATTCCACCCTGGGCGTCCCCGGATTGATGGCGGCCGCGCGTGCGGGGAACATCACCGTGGTGAACGCGATCGGCAACGGGGTCGCCGACGACAAGGCCGTCTACGCCTTCGTCCCCGACCTCATCCGCTACTACCTCAACGAGGAGCCGGTGCTCCCCAACGTCCCCACCCACCTGCTGTGGGACGACGACCAGCGCGCCGAGTGCCTCGACCGGCTCGACGAGCTGGTCGTCAAGCCGGTGGCCGGCTCGGGCGGCTACGGGATGCTCATCGGGCCGTCGGCGAGCGACGGCGAGATCGCCGCCTTCCGCGAGCAGATCGAGGCCGATCCCCGTGCCTACATCGCCCAGGAGGTCGTGTCGCTCTCCCGGCACCCGACCCTCGCCGGCGACAAGCTGGCCGGACGCCACGTCGACCTGCGGCCCTTCGTGCTGAGCGGCGAGACCATCGACGTGATCCCGGGTGGGCTCACCCGGGTGGCGCTGCGTGAGGGATCGCTGGTGGTCAACTCGTCGCAGGGCGGCGGCTCCAAGGACACCTGGGTCCTCGCCGGCGAGACGGCCGACTGATGCTGGCCCGACACGCCGAGAGCCTCTTCTGGGCCGGTCGTTACATCGAGCGGGCCGAGGACACCGCCCGGATGCTCGACGTCACCTACCACGGGCTGCTCGAGGTCACGGTGGCGGGGACCGCCCGCCGGTGGTGGCGCGACCTGCTGGTCGTCCACCGGCTGCGGGACGACTTCGCCGCCCGCCACGGGAACACCATCGACGCCGCCACCGTGAGCGCGTACCTCGTACGCGATCCGGAGAATCCGAGCGCCATCTCCACCGCCGTCGCTCAGGTGCGCGAGAACGCCCACAGCGTCCGCGACCTCATCTCGACGGACGTCTGGGAGGCGGTGAACCAGTTCCACCTCGAGCTGCAGGCCCGCGACCTCGCCGAGGACCTCGACGAGCAGCCGTCACAGCTCTACGCGTTCGTGAAGCGGGGCTGTCAGACCATCGCCGGCGTGGCCGCCGAGACCATGCCCCGCGACGAGGGGTGGCGCTTCCTCAACCTGGGCTGGATGCTCGAACGGGCCGAGATGATGTGTCGCCTCCTCGACGTCCGCTACGCGCAGCTCACGGCCGCCGGCCCCCACGACTTCCACCAGTGGTTGCTGACGTTGAAGTCGGCGTCAGCCGCCGAGGCCTACCGCAAGGCCTACCGGGCCTCGATGGACCCGAACGACGTGGTCGAGTTCCTCCTCCTCTCACCGACGTTCCCGCGCAGCGTGCTGTTCTGCCTGCGGGCGGCCGAGCACGAGTTGAACCGGCTGACCCCGACCAGCGACCTGACCCGCCCCCAGCGGGCGCTCGGCCGGCTGCGAGCCGACCTCGAGTTCCAGGACGTTTCCGAACTCCTCCGCGGTGACGTCCACCCCTTCCTCGACGACGTGCAGGCCGAGGTGGGGCGCGTCGCCGTGGCCGTCGCCGACCTCTTCTTCCGCGACGCCGTCGGCCAGGAGCTGCACCCACTGGAGTTCCACCCGCCCGCCGGGGCCGGAAGCGGGGGGGCCCCATGAGGCTCGACATCCGCTACACCTGCCGTTTCGACTACACCGACCCGGTACGGGAATCGCAGAACGTGCTGCGCGTGTGCCCCGCCTCGAACCAGTATCAGCAACTCGTCAGCTACCGACTCACGACCTCGCCGTCGTCGCGGCCGGTCTCGTACATCGACTACTGGGGCACACGCGTCGACGGCTTCGGCATCCGCGAACCCCACGCCTCCCTCGAAGTGGTCGCCGAGGCCGCCGTCGACACGAGTGGGCGGCCACTCGTGGCCGTCGCTCCCCCGATGGACTCGATCGCCGACCCCAACTTCCGCGACACCCACAGCGAGTATCTCGATCGCTCGCCCCACGCGTCGTGGAACGACGACATCGCGCGGATCGCCCGGGAGGAGGTCGAGGACGATCGCGACGTGGTGAGCGCCACCCTGGCCATCCACCGCTTCGTCGCATCGCACCTGACCTACCAGAGGGGCTCGACCTACGTGGGCGTGGAAGTCGCCGACGTGCTCGCGCAGGGCGAAGGCGTGTGCCAGGACTACGCCCACCTCGCCGTCGCCATGTGCCGGAGCGTCGGCATTCCCGCCCGCTACGTCTCGGGATACCTGTTCACGACCGACGACGCCACCGGTGTCGACCCCGACACCGACGTGGTCGAGATCCAGACCCACGCTTGGTTCGAGGCGGCGGTACCCGGGTTCGGGTGGATGCCGCTCGACCCCACCAACCAACAGGAGGTGGGGCCGCGCCACGTGAAGATCGGGCACGGCCGCGACTACGAAGACGTGTCGCTGCTCCAGGGCGTGTACGCCGGGGCGGTGTCGAGCACCATGACCGTCGGCGTCGAGATGCGCCGCTCACAGCCTCAGCAGACCCATCAGACTCAGCACGCGCAGCAGGCGCAGCAGTAGCGGAGAGGAGCACCGATGGATCTGTCCGGAAGGGTGACGGTCGTGACGGGGGCCTCCCGGGGCCTCGGGGTCGAGGTCGCGAAGGCGCTCGCGGAACGCGGCGCACGGCTGGCGTTGGCAGCACGGTCCAAGGACGCGCTCGAGGGGGTGCGCGACCAGGTCACCGCCATGGGGGCTGAGGCCGTCGCCATCGCGACCGACGTCACGAGCGCCGAAGACCGGACCCGTCTCGTGAAGGAGACCGAGGCCACGCTCGGCCCGGTCGACGTCCTCGTCAACAACGCCGGCATCGAGTCGGCGGGGGCCTTCGACCGTCTCGAACCCTCGGCGATCGCTTCGGTCATCGACGTGAACCTCACGTCCGCGCTGCTCCTCACCCGTGAGGTCCTCCCCGGGATGCTCGATCGGGGCCAGGGGCACGTGGTCAACATGGCGTCGGCGGCGGGCAAGATCGGCGTTCCCTTCCAGGCGATCTACTCGGCGAGCAAGTTCGGCCTGGTCGGCGCGACCGCAGCGCTGCGCGCCGAGTTCGTCGACGCGCCGGTCGGCTTCTCGGCCGTGTGCCCGGGGTTCGTCACCGACGAGGGCATGTACGCGCGCTTCGAGGAACGCGGGATCCGAGCGCCTCGGCTCACCGGCACCACGTCGCCCGCGAAGGTGGCGCGTGCGGTCGTCCGCGCCATCGAGCGCGATCGGGCCGAGGTGATCGTCAACGACATGCCCCTGCGGCCCATGGCGGTGCTGGGCCAGATGTTCCCCGGCCTCCAGGCTCTCGGGACCAAGTTCACCGGCCTCACCGAGATGGGCCGCCGGGCCTCGTCGCTCGACGAGTAGCCCGGCCGGTTCCGGCCGCCGGCTCCGGGTCCCCACTTCGGGCTCCGTGACACGAGTCGGTAGGGTCGGAGGACCAAGATGTCCTGCCCGCAACCCGCAATGAGAGGAACGGCCTCATGGCCAACGTCGGCGACACCGTTCGCATCCACTACACCGGCAAGTACGAAGACGGCACGGTCTTCGACAGCTCCGAGGGGAAGGACCCACTCGAGTTCGTGGCCGGATCGCAGCAGATCATTCCCGGCCTCGACAACGCCATCCTCGAGATGAGCGAGGGCGACCAGCAGACGGTGACCGTGCCGCCCGAGGAGGCGTACGGTGAGCGCGAGCCCGCGCTGGCCCAGGAGGTCGAGCGCGAGCAGCTCCCCGAAGGCGTCAGCGAGGGCGCGGCCCTCGAGGCCGAGGTCGGTGGTCAGAAGACCATGCTCTGGGTCACCGAGCTGAACGACGAGACCGCGGTGGTCGACGCCAACCATCCGCTGGCGGGGAAGACCCTCGTCTTCGACGTCGAGCTGGTGTCGGTGACGCCGCAGGGTTAGCCGGCCCCCGGGCATGCCGCGATACAGCGAGACCCGAGGACGGCGTCTCAGCCGTGCCGAAGCCCTCAGCGAGGCGTTCGCCATGTCGCGCCTCGGCTATCGGTTTCTCCTCCACCTCGCGCCCCGCATCGACCGGTTCCTGATCCCGCGCACCAACGGTCGTTGGAGTTCGGTGGGGAAGGACACCGTCGGGCTCCTCACCTGTACGGTCGCCCGGTCGGGCGAGGAGCGGTCGCAGCCCCTGCTGTGCATCGACGACGGCGACGGCTTCCTCCTCATCGGCTCCAACTACGGACGGGCGAACCACCCGGCCTGGACCGCCAACCTGCGAGCCGAACCCGAATGCTCGCTCACCTTCCGAGGCGAGACCCGCCCCTACCGAGCGAGGCTGCTCGAGGGCGAGGAGCGGGAGGCGGCCTGGGACACCGCCGTCGACACCTACCGGGGCTACGCGGTCTACGCCGAGACCGCCCACCCACGGGTGATCCGGGTGTTCCGGCTCGAGCCCGCCGCGGCACCCGCCTGAACCGGGCGCTTCGACGAGTCGTGACCTACTCGCCGGCGTCGGCAACCTCGGCGGCGACCCGCTCGCCCGACTCGATGGCGCCGTCGATGTAGCCGGCCCATCGCTCGGCGGTCTCGGTGCCGGCCCAGTGGATGCGGCCGCACGGGGGCCGGAGTGCGGGCCCGAGCTGCGTCCACGCGCCCGGCGGCAGGTGAGCGCCGTAGCAACCGCGGGTCCACGGCTCCGCGCTCCAGTCGCGGTCGACGTAGTCGAGCGGTGTGGCCGCCGCGTCGCCGAGGGCCCGGGTCAGCACCCCGACCACGTGATCGCGCCGACCCGACTCGCCCAGCTCGGCGGCGGCGATCGCCTGCGCTCCCTCGAAGAACCCCGTGATGATCCCCACGTCGCCGCCGGGTGGCGAGCCGTCGAAGGTGACGTCGATGCGGTCACCGACGGCGAGGACCTGTCCCGAAAGGCCTTGGTCGCGCCACCACGGCTCTTCGTAGACGACGTGGAACTTGATCACCGAGCCGGCGGGCATTCGCTGGGTGAGCTGGTCGCGTGCCGCCGGCAGCGCCGGCTCGTAGGTGATCCGGCCGGCGAGGGTCGGCGGCAGTGCCACCACGGCCCGACGGGCTCGCACGTCGACGCTCTCCGACACGATGTCGACCCCGCCGTCGTCCTGGCGGATCGCTCGGACAGGGGTCTCGAGACGCACCGTGCCACCCGCCTCCTCCACCAGGTGGAGCAACCCGTCCGCAACCGTGGCGACGCCACCGACGAAGCGGTCCTGCTGCGCGCCACCGTCGGTGTCGGTCAATGCGCTCCACCCGCCGGCGGAGGCGACGTAGAACGCGCAGTGGAGTACCGAGAGATTGGCCGGCTCGGTGGCGAAGACCGCCTGGACGGCCAGCCGGAACAGATCACGGGCCTCGTCGTCGCCGACGTGCACCGCCAACCAGGTCTCGAGGGTCTGCGCGTCGAGGTCGTCCGCACCGGGTGCCGACCAGGGCGCGTCGAGCGGAATGCTCTCGGCCAGGGCTTCGATCTTCCCGACGGCCTCGATGTAGGCGCCAAGGGCGCCGTCGGAGAAGGCGAGTGCGACATCGGCGATCCGACGCGCCTCTCCGTCACGCAGGAGCACCGCATCACCGGCGTCGTGCTGGGCGAAGGTCTCGGCTCCGACCTCCTCGGCGAGGGCATACAGGCGTTCCTGGCCGGGCCCGACCCACTGCCCCCCGATGTCGACCCAGGTCCCCGCCACGTCGAGCGTCTCGGTGCGGCCGCCGACGCGGTCACGCGCCTCGAGCACCACCACCGAACGCCCGGCTTCGGCCAACCGCCGGGCCGCGGTCAACCCGGCGAACCCCGCTCCCACCACCGCCACGTCTGCATCCATGCCGGCGGAGACTACCGGCGATCTCGAGCTGCTCGGAGTCGAGTGAACTCACACCGCGTCGATCTCGGCGAGGTCACGGCCGACCGCGCCGTCGATCAACGGCTGCCACGCGCTACGAAGCTCGGGAGGAAGGACCAGGTCAGGCCATCCTTCGCAGAGGAGCACGCCGTCCACGATGCGCTCGATGTCCTCCGGGCCGCCCTCGCGCAGCACGATCTCGTAGGCGCGGAGCCGCTGCGCTCGGTGCGCGAGATCGAGCGTCCGCGCCGGACCGCTCCACCACAGATGAATCCCCGGTTCGAAACGCGCGAGTGCATCCTCCGCCGCAAGACGCCACAGCCGCGACGGGACCGCGTAGGGCCGGCGCGCCGTCGTCCACGTCCAGGTGACCCGCTCAGGAACGACGAGCGCGGAGCCCGCCGCCGACAGCAACGTCTCGGCCGTGGAGATCAGCGGCTCACGCCGGCCCGCCTCGTAGGCCGCGACGTTGGGACGGGCGATCCCCGACCGCCGGGCCAGCTCGACCTGGGTCAGACCCTCCGCGTGTCTGCAGGCTCGCAAGCACTCACCGAAGTCCATGCCCTGTATCGCACTCGATACATTCCGGGCTACCGGCCCGTTCCACCCACCGCCCCACGACGCCCGGATCCACCGACTTCCTGACCGCCCTGCGAGATCACCTACGTCCTCGAACAGTCGACGAAGATGGAACAGGAGCACCCGCAGCTCGCCCGGCTCAGCATCGCGGACGCAACGTGTCTCGCCGTGGGCCGTCGTCTCGATCTCCCAGTCGTCGCCGACGACACCACGTGGGAGTTGCTCGACCCCGGCGTCCAGGTGCTCCCCTTCTGCTGACCGAGCGATCAGCGGGCGAGCGGGTCGAGACTCAGGCCGTGAGTGAGCTGTCCCACATCAGTTTCGAGGGCGTATGCGAGATACGCCAGGTTGGCCACCCCGATGTTGCTGGTCCCCCGCTCGACGGAACCGACGTACGTGCGGTGGAGGCCGGCCCGTTCACCGAGCTGCTCCTGCGACAGACCGAACGCCGACCGCCGTTCGGCGACGCGCTGACCGAGGGTGACGAGGAAGGTCCGCTCAGATTTCGTCCATTTGCGGGTCATGACCCGCCATGGAACACCGATGATGTGGATTTCTCGACAGCGGATTCGTAGCACTGCCCAGCACCGCCCTCTGTGACCGCCCGGGAATCCTCCAGCACGCCATCGCGCTCGCCAAGCGTGCGGACGACGGCCTCCGGCAACGGCCGGAATCTCGAGCCACCACCGGGAGGTGGAATCAACCGTCCTGGAAGGGGTCGTGGGTCAGACCGGCGGTCAAGTCGCCCACGTCGAGGGCGAGCCCGTGCGCCAACGATGCGAGGTTGATGAACCCCACGCTGTAGGCGCCACGCTCCACTTCGCCGACGTAGGCTCGGTCGAGGTCGGATCGCTGCGCCAGATCCTCCTGGGTGAGCCCCAGCTCTTTGCGCCTCGCCTCGATGCGTTCCCCGAGTTTGCGTAGCAAGATGCGCTCGGCCTCCAACCTCTCCGCCATGGGATGCCATGCAACGCCGTAGATGAGGATTCGTCGACAGTGAATTCACAGCATTACGATGTTCGTCTTATGAGCACCGACAGCCCGACAAGCACCGACAGTTCGACGAGCACCGACGACGAGGAGCGCCTGCGCCTCTCTCAACGCCCCCGGTCCCCCCTCAACGGGGTGCTCGCGGCCGCGCTGCGCCTGACGGCGTCGGACCCCGACGACTCGATCTCGCAGCTCGCGGTCGCGGAGGCCATCGAAGAGCTGATCGCGCTCGACCCCCACCGGCCGGCGTCGTGGCGCCTCCGGGGCCTCAGCGAGGGTTACGGCCTCGGTGAAACGCCGCTCCCCGCCCCGACCCCAGAACTCGACTGCCAGCGTATCGCCGGGCTGCTCGAGGCGGCCGTCGAGCGAGCAGACGACCACCTCGTCACCGAGACCGTCGACACGGCGCCGGAACCCGTCGTTGCTCTCGTCGCCGCGGGTGATCTCCCGTGCGTTGCCGACGTGCTCGTCGCGGTGTTGCCGAACGACCCGGCTCGCGCGGTCGACCTCGCCACGGCCGCGCCGGAACCCTTCCCGCAATGGGAAACGTTCGTCGGAGCGACGATCGACGAGGCTGAAGACAACGAGGCCGTGCGGCGCCGCCTCGTCGAGCTGCTCAACGGCTGGGCCGCGTCGAGCCCGCCGGCGACCGCCGCCTTGCGGGCGGCTGCCGACGCGGTCAGTGCCGCCATCTCATGATTCGTGCTCGATCAGGGTCCCGTCGTCGGCCACCCGCCATCCGGCCAGCGGGAGCCCGTCCGGATCGAGCACGTACACGAACGCGCGCTCGTCGACCGCTTCGGTCGTTTCGTCGTTGACGCCGGCTTGAAGTCGGGCGTTGCCGCCCAACTCGAACATCATCCATGCCCTCCCGCCCCTCAGGGCGACCGAGAACCGGGGCTCACCACTGCGGGTGTAGATCTCGAGGCCGATGACCGAGTCGCGGCGGTGGCGGGCGGGCTCGATCTCGCCGAGCACGCCTCGGAGGCGTCCGTCGGCATCGACGATCTCGACGCGGTGGGCACGGACGACGCCATCACGCTCGTCATGCGGTGTGTCGCTCACGACGCTCTCCTCGTCACGGGCAGCACTGTGACCGGGTCGGTCTCCAGCGCGCGGGTGGTCAGACTTGGCGAGCGTTCGCTCGCGCGAGCGCCGCGGACGGCGAATAACAACAACGTAATTCGCCCCTGTGACAGTTTCCGGCCGTCGGTGGACACCCTGGCGTGATGCTTTGAATTCACATCACGTCCTACCTCCCCCGATCGGGGAATCGACTCCCCCGGCAGAACTGGTCCTGATGGGGAGTTCTGTGCGCTTGCTCGAATCCGTGCTTGACGAAACCTCCGGGTCGATTCCCGGAACCTGTGGCGGCCGTGCGCTCGACGAGCGTCGGTCGACGGTCGTTCCTCGGGTGTGCGCCAGCGGGCAGGCACCTGCTCCGCTCCCCGGCCCAGGTTGAAGCTACGGAGGTGCGCGATCTGCTGCAGCAGCTCCTGCACAGCTTCTGAACTCATCGACTGCCACCTCGAACCCGCCGTCGAACACTGCCTTCACCAGGTACACGTCGCAGACCCCGGATCGGGTCGCTATGAATGCTCATCACGAGTGCGCCGCGGTCTCGCCGCATGTGCTGTTCCGGCGCACGCGACCCGGAGCGCGCGTGATTGCGACTCACCCCGGTACGCGGATGAGAAGCTCAGAGGTGTCGGATCCGAGCGAATTCCCTCCGGGCGGCCTCGAACGCCTCCCCTCCCGCACCGGTCACAGGGCCCGCTACCGCTGACCGCTCCATGGGCTTGCGCTCACAGGTCCCCACAGGCCTCGTAGCCGCCGAGGAGCCACGAACCCCGCGAGAGGGTGTAGCGAGCCGAGATCACGACCCGCCCGTCGCGGACCACCTCGACCACCCGCTCTCTTGCCTCGGCATAGCCGACGGCCTCGAGGGTGTCGCCCGGCGAGACGGGCAGATCCTCTCGCGCGACGCCCACCACCGGCTCCGCGGGTGGGGCCTCACGACCACTCGGCCCTGCCGGTGCGGCGTAATCCACGATCATGTTCTGACGCAGCTCCGACTCGCACTCCAGCTCTCTGGCGGCCTGCCAGTGGCCGTCGGCGTCGACGATCTCGACCGCCACCGACTCCGGATCCTCGCTCGCGTCCATCATGTGACGGGGCCCGTCCTCGGGATAGCAACGGACGAGCGCACGGCCCGGGGCAATCCGCTCCAGGACCGCGTCACCGGTCTCGTAGACGCCCTCCCACACCGGGGTGCCCGCCCGGCGCACACCGGTCTGGGTGACCTCGACCGACGTGCCGTCGTCGGGCACCACCACGCTCAGGGGGACTCCCCCGGGTTGGGTGCGCACCCGGCGGGCGCCCAGCTCAAGACCGCTCGCTCCGGCGCCGCACGCAATGTCGAGTGTCTCGGCCACCGGTCCCGGGAGCGACCGCGTGTCGGGCTCCTCGGCGGAATCGCCTGCGCTCACCGGATCGTCGCCTGCTCCGGCACGGTCCGACGTGGGGTCGTCGGCCGCCACGACGACGGCGCCGATGGCACCCAGCGCCGTGACCGCGACCACAGACACGGCCAATGCCCTCACCGCCTCAGTTCCGGGTGACCTCCCGATCGCCCAACGGCGCATCCAGCTCCACCTCCTCCACGCGCAACGCACGCGCCCCGGGGCACGCGAACTCGAGGCCGTCCTCGCGAGGGGGAGGCGCCACGAGCGTCCTCCCGACGACGTCGAGGCGCACCGACCCTGCGGTCTCGTCGATCTCGATCCGCTCCACGGTCGTGCACATCCCGTGCTCGATCCGGATACGCAACAACCGCCCGTCCTCTGCGACGCCGATCAGCGACCACGGGAGCGCGTGAACCCGCGTGACCCCCGCTCCCGCGGGCCGCTGGTCACTCGAATTCGTCGACACGGCGACACCCGACACGACCGTCGCGGCGAGCAAGCCGGCGGCGAGCACCCAGAGACGGCGCAGATCTCCCATCACTGACTTGGACGCACCAAAACGCCCCTCCGGTTCCCGATGTGCCGCCCCGCTGGCGGACTTCTGTCGGGGAGGCTTCTGCCGGTCACCACCGCGCAACCCGCAGAAGCCGTTTCCCCGCCCTGTCCCGCGGCGTCCGCCGGATGGGTGATCAGACGCCGGGAGCAGATGGGCGGCCAGGACGACACCCTCGGCGGGCGCCCGCCGCTCCCCAGGTACACGGTCAGAGCCTGCCGGGGTGTCGGGTGAATTTGGCTGTCTCCTCGGGGAGATGGCTCCGGTGAAACGAGTGAAGCGCTCACGCGTTCGTGGAGCCTTCGATGTCTTCGGGATCGCGAACCGGTGCGACGGAACGCTCGCTGCGGAGATAGTCCGGGAAATCGGGACGCCCACGAACTCGTGCAAGAGCAGCGCTCGATCCGCCTCTCGAATCGCGGCGCCTTTCGTAGGTGAAACGGTAGATGCTGAGGTTCTCGACCTCGTCGCTCGCCCCGCGCAGGAGGTCGAGGGTCTGGGTGGGGTCCTCGGTCATGAAGGAGTCCTCGCCGAGGAGGCTGCCGATCTCGTCGTGCTCACCCAGTTCGGCGAGGTCCATCACACCTTCGCCGCCGAACGACCCCGACTCCTCGCCGGAGCCTTCGGGGAACTCGACTTCGAAGATCATCGAGAACCTCGACGTTCCCGCCGTCTCGGCAAGCTCGGCCGAATCGGCGATCAGGTTCGATTCCAAGGGAGCGTCCGATTCGACGGCCACGATACGAAGCCGCCCACGACGGCCGCCGTGGCCACGAGACCGGCCAGCCCACCCGCCAGACCCTTCATCGTTCCTCACTTCCGTTCGAGCTCACAGCGCCTTCACAGCTCGGCGACGGCGGCGTAGATCTCGTGCCAGGTGCCACCGAATCCGACGTTGAGCAGCTCCCCCGCTTCCTCGCTCCCCGGCACGGTGATCGCACCGAAGAGATCGTCGAACTCCGGGACCGTGAACCCGCACACGTAGAGGGTCGACTGCTGTGGCACCTCGAGGTATGAAGTGTCGACGCCCACTCCCTGCTCCGCCGACTGTCGCTCGAGGATCTGGCGCACCTCGCCGGCGGAGGTCGCGGCGCATCCCCGCGGGTGGGCTTCGTACCCGCGCTCGTCCGTCCAGCGACCAACCTCGGCCATCGCGGCGTCACGGCTCGGCTGGGGTCCCATGTCAGGCGGCACCACCCGCGGCGAACGCCGGTCGACGGGTCCGTGTGCCTCATCTTCTGGGTCGACGTCCGGGGCCGGGTCGCCCCCAGGAGCCCGGCGGTGATCGCTCCCGCCACCGCGACGACGACCAACAACGCCAACCGCTTCGCGCGACGACGGTTGCGCCCATCGCTGGGCCGCGACTCGACGTGGCGCAGCCTCGGTCCGGGTGACCACCCTGGCGGCCTACGAGCGCTGCATCAGAGGACCGCCGAGATCGGGGCCGCTCCGAGCCCCGAGAGATTGCCGTGGAACGGCGCGTCGCCGAAGGCGTAGACATGCCCCTCGACGTCGACCATCCAGTAGCCGCGTCGGTCGTGCGCGTACACGACATCAGTGATGGGAGCGACCACGACGTCGGTGGCGGCGCCATGGAACGGCACATCGCCGAACGTGTAGACACCACCCCGATCCGTCACCAAGTAGTAACCGTCACCCGACGGATGCATCATCCCACCGACGAACTCCCCCACCGTA
>CAZTOV010000001.1:0-120136 GCA_964615175.1 uncultured Burkholderiales bacterium | reverse complement strand
GGTAGTAACCGTCACCCGACGGATGCATCATCCCACCGACGAACTCCCCCACCGTACGGATACTCGTCGCCGCACCATGGAACGGCACATCGCCGAACGTGTAGACACCGCCCCGATCCGTCACCAGGTAGTAACCGTCACCCGACGGATGCATCATCCCACCGACGAACTCCCCCACCGTGCGGACGCTCGTCGCCGCACCATGGAACGGCATGTCGAAGGCAAAGACGGCACCGTTGCGGGCGATCAGCGCGTACCCGTTGCTCCCCGGTTCACGGAGGGCGTCGACGATGCCGGCGTGGGGGAAGCGGTTGGCACCACCTTCGTACGAGGTATCGCCGAGCGCGTACACCGCTCCGGCACGGTCGACCATCAAGTAGCCACCTCCGAGGGTCACACCCTTGACCTCCGGGGGCGGGGGCGCTTCGTCGTCGTCAGCGATCGTCACCGTGACGCTTGGCGTCGAGAGGGACGCGTGGCTCGGCGACGACAGCCTCACCGCGAAGGTCTCGTCGGGTTCGTCGACCGTGTCGCCCTTGACGGCGACGCGAATGGTCGACGCGGTTCGACCGGGCGGGAAGCGAAGCGTGCCCGAGGTGGGCCCGTAGTCAGCGCCGGCGTCGGCGCTGCCGTCCGCGGTCGCGAACTTGACGCTGACCGTCCGCCCGCTGGGCGCCGACAGCTCCACCGGGATGCTGACGGTCCGGGTGCCGGAATCGCCTTCCGGAACACTTCTCCCCGTCGCGCTCAGGGTCGGCTGCGGGTCGTCGTCAACGACCGTGACGGTCGCGGCGGCCGAGCCGACGGTCGCGTTCTCGGCCCCGCGGATCCTCACACTGAAGGTCTCGTCGGGCTCGTCGAGGGTGTCACCCAGGACCTCGACCTCGATCTGTGCGGCCTCCGCATCGGGCTCGATCGTGACGGTGCCCGAGGTCGCTTCGTAATCGGAGCCGGCCGTGGCCGTCCCGTCGACGGTCTCGTACTCGACGTCGATGGGCTTGCCGCTGACGTTCGACAGGCTCACGGGCACCGTGACGGTCTTGGATCCCGAGTCGCCCTCGGGCGCGGACTCGTTCCCGACCGACACCTCGGGCGGATCGTCGTCGTCGGCCACGTCGATCGTGACCTCGCCCGGACTCCCGATCGCCGCGCCACCCGTGGGATTGACGAGGCTGACGGTCAACGTCGGGTCGGGCTCATCGACATCGTCGTCGTTCCAGGTCACCGTCACGGTGTGCGGGCCGGCGTCGTCTTCAAGGAAGCCAACCGTTGCTTCTGCCTCTTCCCCGACCGGAATATCGTCGATCTCGGCCACCTTCAGTCCGTCGAGGTCACCGTCCACCGCGACAGTCGCTCCCACGTCGAGCTTGGTGCCGTCGGTGCGGACGACTTCGAGGGTGATCTCCTGGTCGTCCTCGTCGGCTTCGTCAACCTCGGTCGGGGCGACATCGAATGACAGAAGACCGGCCGGGGCGTAGGTCACGCCCACGAGACTGGGCGTTGGTGTTGCGCCATCGGTGTTGATGACGCCGATCTCGTCCACCGAACCGTCGGTGAGGTTGACGGCATAGACGGTCGCGCTGCCTGACTCGAACACCGCCAGGCCGCGGCCTCGCCCGTCGGTGTCGAAGCCCGCCAGATCGGCGGCGGCGACTGGGGCGCCGTGCTCGTCGACGAGGTCGCCGACCTCGTGGAGTTCGCAGCGGCACCCTTCTTCGTCACCCTCGCCGTCGAGGTGTTTGACGAGCGCGTCCAGCTCGAAGTCGATTCCGTACAGGGTGGCAGCGGCGGTACCGGCCGCGGGATGCGCGATGGCGGTGACGAACGGCTCGTTTTCGCCGTCGCCCTGACCGTCACCGAACTGAAGGGGGGCGTGCGAGTCCGCAGTGATGGAGCCGCCGTCGACCGTGAGCACGAGGTTCTGGCCTGCATCGCTGACCACCCGCATCGTGCCGTCGGCAGGGTCGAAGTCGATACCCCAGAAGCTCCCGTTGAGCACGGGGGTGAAGCCGTCACCGATCTCGGTCACGATGATGTCATCGTTTTCATCGTTTTCATCGGGCTCGAGCGGGATCGTGTACACGCGGCTGTCCTCGCCGAGGCCGTAGAGGTTGTTGCCGTCGAGCGGGTTGAAGTCGACGGCCACGATCCTGTCGTCGCCGGTCAACCCGGCAAGCCTGCCCATGTCCTTGGCGTTCGACGGTTGTCCGGGTTTGAACTCGACCAGCCGTTGGTTTCCAGCCTCGCCGGTGGTGACCCCGTACACAACCCCGGGCTCTTCGTCGAGGATGGTCAGCGTTGCCTCATCGGTACCTAGCTCGGCGGGAGTCGGGGGATCCTCGGCCACCTCCACGCTGAAGACGACGTCCTCTTCGCCTTCGAGCAGCTCGTCGTCGTGGATGACCGCCTCGACGAACTTGTCGTCGGCATCGTCGGCACCGAACGTCACGGTGGTGTCGACCGGCTCGTAGTCGGCCTCAGGATTCGCCGTGGTGTCGTCGTGGTCGTCCTCGCTCGTGACCCGAACGTCGACCTCACCCTCGGTCCCGTCCGTGCGAGTGATCTTCAGCGTGGCCGAGCCACCGTCCTCGGCGATCGCGTCGTCTTGCTCAGCGATCTCGATCCCGATCTTGCCAATGTCATCGATGACCTCGGTGATCGTGAACTCGGCCGACGCGGGGGACCCCAGGACCGCACCCGTCGTCGGGTCGGAGAGGGTCGCGGTGAAGGACTCGTTGCCCTCCCACTCGTCGTCGTCGAAGACCTTGATCGCAATGTCTTTTTCGGTCTCCCCGGCGGCGAACGGCAGCGTGCCGGTCAGCTCACAGGTCTCATCACCCTCGACGGCATAGTCCTCGCCGCAGGTCGCCGGGTCCTCGTTGTCGGGAACGATCTCGTAGTCGACCGTCGCCTCGTAGCCCTCGCCGCCCTTCCGGGTGACGGTCAGGCTCGTCGTGTCTGCATCTTCCTCTGCCGTCGTGACGTCGCCTCCGAACGCGAGGACCCCCGCTGGACGGATAGCGAGGTCGAGCGCGGTGGCGGTGTCGCCCACGACGCCCCGGGGCGTGACTATGACGTCTCCGTCCTCGGTTGCCAGAGCGACCGAATGGATGGTCAATCCCTCCGCAGCATCGAACGCCGCGAAGCCGAGATCGTCGCCGAGCACGTCGAAGCCGGCGCGGTTCGGCACGTCGATGCTGTTGCCTCCAGGGCCGACCAGACCGCCCACCTGGGCGAGGCGCCCGTCGCCCAGGTCTCGGCCGTCGCCCAGGTCCGTTACGCTGTCGTCCTGCCGAACCAGGGCATCCCGGCCGGCGTCGAGACCGAACAGCCCGAGTGATCCGCCCGACGGATCGCCGTGGGCGATGCTCACCACGTCGGCGAGGAGGCCCGGCGGGTCGACACTCGGCTCGACCTCGGGGATCAGGCCCGTGGGGTCGTCGGGGTCGACCGTCGGAACGCCCGGCACACCCGGGGGCTCAGGGGTCACATCACCGTAGGTGAGGGGGATGTTCACCGTCGCGAGGCCGGTGGCGGGGTCGAACACGAAATGCTCCCCCGCGTCGCTGGTGACGTGGACGTCGCCGTTCTCCGGGTTCACGTCGACGCCGAACTGCTCACCGAGTACGGCGGGTGCGAGTGACAGCACTTCAGCGATCTCGACGCAAGCGGGGATGTCGTCGAGCGGTTGTGGCATCGGCACGCAATCGACCAACGAAGTCTCGGCCACCATCGCCCCGTCGGCGTCGGCGGGAAGCTCCAGCGTGTAGAGCCTGAGGAACCCCTGAGCGTCACGGGTCACCCCGTAGAGGGTGTCCGCCGTGCCTGGTTCCGCTCCGGGATCCGAGGGCGCGTAGTCGATGCCGACGACGTCCTGGCCCTCGGCGAGCGCGCTGATCTCGATCGGGTCGGTCACCGTCTCGGGCGTGTCGGGGTTGAAGCCGACCAGGTTGTTCTCGTCGTTGTTCTGGTCGATGAGCACCAGGGCCGTGCCCAACGTGCGGTCGAAGATCGTCACCGTGGCGGTCGACGGGTCGCCCAGCGCGGGGAAGGGCTCGTCAGCCGAAGGGTCGCCGTCGGCACTGTCGATCGTGAGCGAGGCAACGAACACCTCTGCGCCCTCGATCTCTCCATCGGCGATGCCCGCGACCTCGACCGTCTCGGTCTGCGATCCGGCCGTCGACGCGGGAAGCGTGAATGTGAAATCGCCGGGCTGACCCTCGAACATCCAGTCCTCATCGCCGGCGTCGGCGGTCCCGTCGTCGCCATCGGGCCCTCCGCCGAGCCGGACCGTGACCTCACCCTCGGTGCCACCTGTCCGCTGGACGGTGACGTCGGTCGAATCGCCTTCCGCGACGTCGGCCTCGGTGCTGGCGAACGAGACGGTTCCGGCCGGGTCGTCCACGATCGTGACCGTGGCTTCGTCGTTCGCCCCCACGGCATCTCCGGTCAGGTGGACGGTGAAATGCTCGTCGCCCTCGACCTCGGCGTCGTCGATGATCGGGATCGCGATGTCGATCTCATTGTCCCGGTCCTCGTCGTCTGGGAACGTCTTGGACTCGGCAACCTCGGCGTAGTCACTTCCTTCGTCTGCGGCATCGTCGCCGGTCCCATCCTCTGTCGTGACCTGGACTTGAACGCCTCCAGCCGACCCCCCGGAGCGGACGACGGTCACCACGACCTCTCCGTCGCCGGTGCTCTCCTCGACCGAGTACTCCGCGTTCTCGAACTCGATCGTGCCGGCACTCTTGTCGGCTTCGTCGTCGATCGTCACCGTTGCCGACGAAGGGTCGCCGAGAATGTGTGGGCCGTTCAGGTCGACGAGGGCGACCGTGAAATCTTCGCTCGCCCCTTCGTCAACAGAGTCCGGGCAGATCTCGATCGTCACCGAGGCGGTGTCGCCGTCCTGATCGAGGGTCACGGTCTCGTCGGTGGCCACGTAGTCGACGCCTGGCGTGTCGCAGGATGACCCACCCTCGGCAGAACCATTGGTGGTGACGACCTGCGCCTCCAACCCACCGAAGGATCCACTCGTCCGTTCGACGGTGGCGGTGATTCCCCCGCCCTCCTCGGCACCGGAGTACTCGGCAGACGTGAACGCGATCACCCCCGTCGGCGGGAGGGCGATGTCGAGCACCGTGAGACCGCCACCGATGGCGCCGACACGCTCGAACGTGTCCAGCGACGCGTCGAACCTTGCAAGACGCGATTGGGTCGTCGAGTTCGGGCGGGTCACAGCCGCGTAGCGGGTGCCGTCGGGGGCAACGTCGAGGCCGGCGCGGTGGTCAGTATCGGCAATGCCGATCGACTCGTCCCTCGGTTGCGCGATCACGGGGTCGGTCACGTCGACGATCCGGTCGGTGACGGGGTCGATAGCCCACAGCCCGTCGCCCGCCTCGGCCAGACCCACCAACGCGGGGATCTCTGCCGGAGGGTCAGCCTCGGGGTCGGGCTCATAGGTCATCTGCGTCTGCGCGACGAGGGCACCGGTTGTCGGGTCGATCACCAGCTTCTCGCCGGCGTCGCTCACGACGAAAAGCAGGTCGCCCGTGGTCGCCGTCACGTCGACCGCACCGTCGGCCGCCTCGAGCGAACCGAACGAGATCCCGAATTCGGTGCCCCGCAGGGGGAAGGGCGCCGGAGTACGCACGCCGTCCGGCATTGCGACGGGTGGCTTCACGTCGTCCTGCGACTGAGCAGAAGACGTCGAGGGGTCGGGAACGAGTTCATCGACCTCGGGAAGCTCGCTCGTCGTCGGGGTCGTGACCTCGGGAAGCTCGATCGACGTGGTGGTCATGTCAGGAGTCTCGACTTCGGGCAGCGGAAGCGGGTGAGCTTTAGCGGTTTCAGGGTCGATGACCACGACGCGACCCAGACCGGTGTCCGGTTCGTCAGCCATCGACCCGTCGGTCGCCGGGGTCACCGGCGTTCGGGTGACGGCGTAGAGCTGCTCGCTCGCCGGGTCGAAGTCGATCCCGACCACGACCTCCTCATCATCGAGACCCCTAATCGAATCCAGGCCCCTAATCGACACGGGATCGGCGGCGGCCTGAAGCGGATTCCTGAGGTCGAACCGCCATAGCTGGTTGGTCCCGTCGGCGTCGCCCGGCTCGGTAGGTGGTGCCCCGAGCGCGAACGCGTGCGCGGGATCCTCGGCAAGCGGCTCTTCGTGCTCGAAGTCGTAGGTGGTCGAGTTGATCGTGAGGGCATCGACGTGCCCGACGAAGTCGTTCCAGAGCGATTGGTCCGCCGCGTTGTGCTCGTCGCCGACAGCGATCTCGATCCGGGTAACGGTCGCCGAGCCCTGGGCTTCGCCGATCTCGCCCCACGTGCACCTCAGCCTCTCCGAATTGGCGACGTAGACGGTGGTGCATGCCTGCGCTTCAGTCCCCGGAACCGGCGTGTGCGACCACCAAACGGAATCCGAAGCGGTCGCGTCCCACCGCTGCCAGCTCCGTTCGTTTACCAAGCCGGTATACACCGGCTCGAAGATCAGGACTCCCGATCCGGCCGACTCGCCCGCGGCGGTCCCGTCATCGAGCAGATCGGGCGTGACGTATTCGACGTGCAGACGGACCATGGGGGCAAACGACGTGTTCTCGCGCCGGTTCTCGACCCAGGTCGAGTACGCGAGCTGGAGCTCATCAAGGGTCGTGTCCAGGTCCCGGGCGATGTGGTGCTTCCCGGTGAACACATCGATGTCGGCGCCCTCGTCCCCGTTCTCGTTCTCTTCCGTCTCGCTCACGTCATCGGTCTCGAGGCGGAGGCTCCCGTCGCCGATATCGTCTTCCTCCTCAGGTGAACTCGGGTACCGGTCCCCGGCGGGACGTGTGTCGAAGGCGACTCCACCCGTGGGAGCGGAGTTGGGCGCGGTCTCGATCCGCCAATCCCCGAGATCGAGGTTGGTCACTTCGACGACCGTCGACCCGTCGTCCTCCTGGGCGGACGCGCCGGGGATGCCGCCCACGAGGAGCGGCACCACGAGAACGGTGGCGGCGAGCGGGGCGATGCGGCGAGCGAGTGTGTTCATCGGTGGTCCTCAGAAGGCTGCGACGTGGGCTGTGGGCTGAAGGGTGAGTGGAGTGCCCGCGGAACCCGTGGCGCGCCCGCCCAGCCGGTCGTCCCGACCAGGTCCCGAGGTGCGAGCGAGTCGTCCCACGGCAAATGCCGACAGACCGGGCTGCGTGATCAGTTGTCGTACGTGTCCCGCCGTGCTCACGAGCGCTCCTGGGATGGGTCTCCTCTCTCCCAGGTACACGAACGGAACGCCGAAACGGGTCGGTGGAATTGATCACGGCTTCGGCACGCGAACTACCCCAAATACGGCATTACCGCACGCATGCCGATGGGGGCCATCAGCTCCATGTCGGCGCGCACCGACCCGATCTCGGCCGACAACTCGCTCCGGAGGAGCCCCATGCCGTCCTTGGTGGCGAGGTCGGGAAGGCCCGGGGGCGGGAGTGCCTCCAGCCTGTCGGCAGCCATCCCCTCCCCGTGCGCCTCCAGGAACCCCTCGTAGATCCGATGTCGGATCGCCTCGCTCGCAGCATGACGCCCCTTCCGCTCATACCAACGGGAGAGCGCCCAGATCCCTGATTTCGAGGTCGCGTTTCACGACTTCGACGCGCTGAGCGGAGTGTGCGACGTCTTCCACTTCGCATCGAGCAACCACCCGGCCCTTCCGCCGTGATCATCCGAGGAGGCGTACTCGGCTGGGGAAGCATCGAGCAGGCCGCGAACCGCTCATTGGACCTGTTCGGCGTGCTCGGTATCTCCGTCGTGGCCGTCGTGGGTACGACCGTCGGCGAGTTGTGCCGCACGAGCGAGCAACTCGCCCGATCCCCAATCCCGGGCGCTCCCCTCGCGGGTAGGCTGGCCCACGGAGGTTTCGCGATGAGGAACTACGACCTCGCCGTCGATTTCATGGACATGACCGACGACCGGCGGCTCTGGACTCGCCTGGAAGACGCCCGGCCCGGCTCCGTGCCCATCGCCGGTCGCCACGTCGTCATCGGATGTGACGACGCCGACCCGGCCGTCGCGAGGATCATCTCGACCCACGCCGACGGGCACCTCGAACTCGAAGTGCTGCCCGGCCCCGTCGACTCCCATCGAGACCTCCTCTCATCGGTCTGACTTCGGCGGGATGACACTCCCCGCATTGCCGAGTTCTCCCGACCATGTCCGGTGAACTCGGCAATACGGGTCTCACAGCGTCCGCGCCGGCAGCGATCCCCTCCCCGTGCGACTCCTTGAACCTCTCGTAGATCCACTGCGGGATCGCCCTGCTCGCACACATGACACCCCTTCCACTCGTACCGACGGTCGGGGAGCGCCAAGCCCTGATTTCGCGGTCGCGTTTCACGATCTCAGCGCGCTTAGCGGGGATGTGAAGGCAAGGCGACTGCTCACCCGGACCCAGCAGGGGCACCTCACCAACGTACGGTTCAGCGACTTCTGCCGGCTGGTCGAAGCGCACGGGTTCCGTCTCGCGAGACGTCGAGGCAGTCACCTCGTCTACACGCATGCGGCGGTGCCGCGTCCACTGCCACTCCAACCGCACGGTTCTCAGGCCAAGCCCTATCAGATCCGGGAGTTCCTCGATCTGGTGGCTCGGTATCATGTCCGGATGGAGGACTGAGCCGATGACCGACTACCACATCAACGTGTTCTGGAGCGACGAAGACGGTTGTTGGGTCGCGAACATCCCCGATCTCCAGCCGTGCTCCGCCCATGGAGACGATCCGGCCAAAGCCGTGCAGGAGGTCGTGATCGCCAAGGAGTTGTGGCTCGAAGTGGCTCGCCGTCACGGCAAACCCATTCCCGAACCCCGCTACCGACCGGCAGCATCAGCCCGCTGATGTTCTCGGCGAGATCCGGCCCGGTCGACTCCCATCGAGACCTTCGCTCATCGGTCTGACTTCGGCGCCGCCCGATCGCCCGGCGCCGCCACCCCGTCGGCACGATCGAGGCCGTGACGGGTGGCGATGGCCGCCAAGTGGGCTCGGTTGCGCGCCCCCATCTTCTGCCTAACCGCCGACCGGTGGTCCTTCACTGTCGGCACCTTGAGCCCCAGCCGCTCACCGACCTCTTGGCTGGTCAGGCCTACGGCCACCGGACGGGTCACGGCGCGCTCATCGCCTGCTCCAGCCGCCGACAGGGCGACCTCCGTGTGGCACGGAGCGACCACCCGGTGCCGGTTTCAATGCGCGTTCGGCTTGTTGGATTCGGACATCTCACCCGGGATCACCGGCGTTGGGTGCGGTGAAACCCGCGGGCTCGGTCGGACTGACTTCACGCATCACCTCGTTGACCGCGCGGCGCGACACCTTTGGCCCTCTTATCCGCCGTTCGACGTTCCATTCGTCACGATCCGTGACGTCGCGGTGGCCGGTGGAATTGGTCACCGCCCGGGCACCTGAAGCACCCAAACCGGTGACACTGCTTCTCTGCCCGAAATCGGCGTTTCCTGTGGGTGGGCCGGCGAGATCGACGGCGCGGGTTCAGCCGCCCCGACGCTGACAAACCACTCAAGTCGGCACATTTTTTTGGCCTCGTCCACCGAGTTGAGCGACTCCCTCGGCGCCCTCATCCGTGTACCTGGAGAGACCCAGCAACAACAAGAGAACGTGTCGCCCAGCGGCACGTACGAGCCCGAGGATCACCATGCAGCCCTCACCCACCGACCACCGCACCTCGAACGACACCACGTGTCGCGCCCGCACCCGGGCCACGTCGCAAGACGGCGTCACCGACGCGTTCATCACCCTGGTCCGCATCCGCGACCTGAGCCACGTGGCCACCGCGTGGATGGAGATCGAGGTCACCCCGATCGACGACGACCCCCTCGACTCGACGGCGGTGGTCAGCGCGGCGAGCTTCGACGGTGAGCACGCCGAACCCCTCGGCCTCGACGTCGGGCACACCGACGACCGGAGCTTCTGGCTCGACTTCTTCCACGACCTGCGATCCCGCGGGCTCCAGGACGTCAGCGTGGTCGTGGCACACGAGTTCCGCGGCCTCGCCGAGGCCGTCGCCGCCATCTTCCCCACGGCGGGTGTCGTGTCGTGGGGATCGCTCGCCGCGATCACGTTCGACACCCACCAGACCCGCGACGGACGAACGCTTTCGTAGGAGCCCGGCCTCCCTCCCGGGCACGGGCTCCCGCTCTCGAGCGACCTGCCGGTCGGCCCCCCCCGACCGGCAGGTCGTTCGATCACTCCTCGGGATCCTGCTCGCACACGATGCGGACGCCCATCACCCACAGGGCGCAGCGGTCGTGACCGTTGACGCAGGCCTGGGGCTCGTCGAGCCCGAGGGTGCGCTCGCACACCCCAGGGCCTCCCACGTATCCCCAGTCCTCGGTCGTCTCGACACAGATCAGCTCGTCCTGGAATCCCCAGCCGAACAGACCGAGCACGTGGTCGTAGCCGCACACCGACCCCTGGGCCCGCTGGTCGGAGTCGGAGGCCACGTGAACGCACGCGAGTTGCCGGCCCCCCAGCGCGGTGGCGCACGCCGTCGCCTCCGCCGTCGGGTCCGGTGTCGGTATCGGATCCGACCCGATTGCCGCGGCGTCGGCCGGGGGGCCGAGACCGACCAGGGTGAGGACGCAGAGAGCGAGGACAGTGGAGGTTTTCATCGGGACTCCTGTCGGATGGCGGACAGTCGGGACACGGGTCGGGACCAGGACGGTGCGGCGCGGAGCACGGCGGCCAGCGCGAGGGCGGTCACGGCGAAGGCGAGGATTCCGGCGCTCGAGCCGCCGGTGTTGGGCAGCTCCCCGTCCGGGCGATTCAACCCGGGATCGGGGGCGGAGAACCCCTCCTCGGGGGTCCAGGGCCGGTTGAGGCTCGTCGCCGAGTCGCAGGTGGGAACACAGCGGGGCTCGACGCCGGGCCGGACGTGCTCGGCACGGGCCTCCATGTCGCCGACCGTGAGACGGACGACGTCGTCGTCGGGGGCTCCGAGCACGGTCGCTCCCCCGCCGCCGGCGGCTCCGCCGTTGACGGAGACGAGCGGGGTGCCGACGTCGGGGTCGCCGACGTCGATCGGGTCGTCGAGCAGGTCGTCGGGCTCAGGCTGCGAGGGCGGTTCGGCCTCGGGTGGGCTCGAGGGCGGGTCGATGACCACTTCGAGCAGGCTGATCGACGACTGCGCGACGGCGGTGTTCCCGTCGAGGTCCGTCGACTCGACCAATCGGGGCATCACCCGCACCATCACCGTGTCCTCGTACTCGCTGCCGAGCGAGCCGAGGACGGTGTTCAGGAAGGTCCGCACCTGGGCCTCGACGGTGTTCCAGCCGTCGGCGCTGCCCTCGGCGTCGAAGTCGCCGACGTCGGTCGTGCCCACGCTCAGGGTGCCCACGCTGCCGGTGCTGCGCGACGACGTGCGCACGTCGCCGTCGGGCTCGATGCTCGCCACCGCGGCCACGCTCCCCCGCACGTCGGCGACGGCCAGGAGCGGGGCTTCGATCACCTCGTCCACGACCAGGGCTCTCACGGCCCCGGCGTGGTCGTCGAGCAGCTCCGTCAGGTCGCCGGCAGTGACGGGGGCCGGCACACCGAGGCGGTCGACGGCTTCGTCGATCGCCGGAATCACGCCCAGCGCTTCGGCCATGGCGGCCAGGTCGGCGTCGGGGATGTCGGCGGTGTCGATGCCGAAGAACGAGAGGACGGCACCGGTCTCGAGGATGGTGGCCGAGGCGATCTTGAGCGCCTGGGCGGTCGCCCCGGCATCGTCGGTGCCGGCCCACGACCGGTGGTCTCCGGGGCCGACGCCTCCGAAGCGGCTCACCCCGCCGAGCACCGACAGGTCGGCGATCTCGGAGCGGGCCTCGACGCTTGCCATGTCGGCGGCGACGGTCGTGACCAGGTGGGCGGGTCGGACTGCACCCTCGGCAATGATGCCCTGGTCGAGCTCCTCGGAGACTCCCGTCGGGCGGTGCCGGGTGGCGACATCGTTGATGGTCCGCACCACCGACGCCACCACGTCGTCGAGATCGGCACGGAGCTTGTGCGGGGGCACCGACACGTCGGCCTCCCCTTCGCTCGCCTCCCGCCGGCCGTCGCGGCTCTCGCTCGCCATCGGCGGGTCGGGGAAGGCGGCCACGGGGCCGCTCGGTGCGTCGACCGCGACGCCGGTGACCTCGCCGTAGGCTCGGTCCGCGTCGGAGGCGTCGGGATCGAATCGGGTCTCGGCGCCGGTGTCCACCACGCGCAGGTCGAGACCTCCCGGCAACGTGATCCGCGCGGCAACGACGGACAGCTCGCTCGAACCCACACCCGGCGGCGGCGCTTCGGCGGCGATCGCCGGCACACCGGCGAGTGGCGCCACGAGCGTGAGCAGGCCCAGAAGTGTGGTGGTCCTGCGATTGGGCATGGCTCGGCCTCCCGGTGACGATTGATGGTTCGTCACGAGCCGAGCCCTTTCTCGCAAGAGTCTTCGGACGCCCCCGCTGAGCCTTTAAGGACCGGCTGAACGGCTCGCGGCTTTTGTCAGGACCGCGATCCCACGGAAACGCCCCGGGAGCGAAACGTTTGCCCAACTCGTTCAAGTCCCGCGAACGCCCGTCCGATACGAACATCCGCCAGGGCTCGGTTCGCAAGGAAGGACACACGCAGGGCTTCACACGCCCCACATTCCGCGACCCGACCCCTGGGCTTCACCACCTCGGCGCGAACCACTCCCCGAGGCGCACCCGGTCTTCCACCGGTGATGTGAACCTGCCCGGTCGGGTCACTCGATCTCGGCTCGGGAGGCTCCCACGCGCCTCATACTCTCCCCTACAGGTATAGGGCGGAGCCTCCCGAGCCGAGTTCTTCGCACCTCGGCGGCGACCGTGCCGATCGAGCCGCTCCCGGTCAATGAGCCGGGCGCATCGGTCGATACGGAACGTGGCAGGTCGTCCGCCATCGCCGCGGTGAGGTCACGCATCAAGGATCACGTCATGGAGTCGCGAGACGGCGGTGTCGCCGGCACGCACGAACGGTGGGGACGGATTGGCGCGGTCCCGACGTCAACGCTCGAACGGGGCCTCCGGTTCGGCGGTGCGGTTCTCCTCGGCATGGCCGGTGGCCTCGCACTGGCGCTCATGACCATCGCCGCCGCCTTCGTCGCCAACATCCACCAGGACGGCGTCGGGACCGCGAGCGCATGGGAGATCTTCCTCGAAGGGGTCGCCCCGCCGCTGTTCGTCTGGTGGTGCCTGACCGGCGGGGTGGTCGCGATGGCATGGGTGCTGGACCGCCGTCGTGGGCCCACGGCCTTCGGTGTTGCGTACGTGCTCGGGGTTGGCTTCTTCATCACCCCGCTGATGGTGGTGGGACCGGTCGCCGTCGGTCTCGGGATCGTGCGCTCGGCGAGGGAACGGCGGTTCCGACCTCCCTCGTGGGCCGCGGTCGCCGTCATGAGTGCCGTCGCCCTGCTCGCGGTGGTCGTGGTGGCCGAAGGGGCCCGGGCCTCCTGAGCCCCGCCGTTCATCGCGGGGGCTCACCGATCGTCAGCGGCGTTCGTCTCCGCCGAGATGGAGCCATGCGGGCATGGAACCGGGTGGGAGCCGGAGCCACTCGGTGTCGGGGTAGACGGCCTCGCAGACGTCGTCGAGCCCGATATCGGGTGGGCCGACGATCTGGGTGATGTCCACAACGCCCCGGAGGAACAGGTCCCAGAACGCCCGCAGGACGAGGTGGGCGGCGTCGGCGTACCCCGAGAAATAGGTGAGCGGTTCGGGGTCGCCGGCACGGTTCAAGCCGGTGACCGTGACCACGGTGAACGGGATGTCGTTGATTTCGCGCGAGCCCACGCGGGCCGCGGCGACGAAGGCCTCGGGGTAGGAGTCGTTGAGGCGACGGGAACCGACCTCGTCCTCGATCTCCTCGAGAACGACGTCCAGGTCAGCCTCCAGGAGTTCGTCAGGCACAGGGGCCTCGGTGAGCGTGAGGAGGCGACGGAGCAGTCCGTCGAGGGAGGATCCGGCGTTCGCCGGTTCGTCGCTCGAAGTCATGGTGGGTTCCTGGGGCGAGTTCATGGGTTGGTCAGGGCATTGGACGCCCTCTCCCAGGTACACGTTCCGACCCCCCAAACGGGTCGGTGACGCTCCCTGTTTTTCTGTTCCGCGCCGGTTGCGGTCACCAGGGATGGACGTCTTCGACGGGCGGGGCGTTCGAACCGCCCCGAAGCCGTCGGACCGCTGGTGCGGACACGCCGACACGCCGCCTCCTGCGTGGGGAATGGTTGGTCGCCTCCCCAGTTTTGCGAGTGAGAATGGCGTATGGGTGGCGCGTTCACACCTCGGGAAGCGTGAGCCACGATGGACGTTCACCCGTTCCGAGCGGAAGCCATCCGGCATCGGGAAATACCGCCGGAACCACGCCGACGAGGTTCGTACCGGCGCTCGACACGACTCGACGAACACCTCCAAGCCCCCGGTCGCGCAAACGCATCAGGAGTTGGGTGGCGAGCGTCGACGGTGAGACATCCTCCGCATGAATGACGTCCAACGGTTCCGGATCGCCGACGTCATCAAGACCGGTGGCTGTGACGACGACCGAACGCCCGGGATGGGAACGGGTGGCCTCGATGTAGACCTCCTGGATCCGCAGGTCGTGAAGCGGCCTCGTCATCACCACATCCAAGAGATCCTCCATCACAAGATCGAGGGCCACCCCACGGTTCTGCTGAAGGTCGTCGGCCACCTCGAGCAGCTGCCGGAGCGCCTCATCGAGACGGGCATCGGCACCCTGCCGGGCACGTGTCCTGAAGTCCTGCTCCCCCATATTCGCCATCCCCACTCGCTTGACTTGGTTGACGCTCGTCCGCGGCATTCACCCCGACGCAACCAGCGCTCTCCAGGTACACGAACGAGGGCGTGATTCGGGTCGGTCCGTTCGACCGATCGGCCAAGATCAGGGATCCCAGCGGCACCCCGCGCCCCGCACCGTCACGAGGTGTCTGAGGGACTCGGAATCCTCTCCCAGCTTCTTGCGAAGCCTCCGGAGGGCTCGGTCACCGTTGCCTTCGCCTAAGGACCTCAGCGGATAGGCGCACATCGAGTCCTGGTTCTTGACTGTGAATTGCCCGCTGAGCGGGCAATTCACAGTCAAGAACGCAACGGTAATTCGACCTATCCGCTGAGGTCCTTGGGCCCCACATTCCGCGACCCGACCCTCCGGCTTCACCACACCAGCTGCAGCCCGGCCGCGTAGCCGGAGAGGTATGCGAGCGGTTCGGGGTCGCCACCCGCGTTCAAGCCGGTGATCATGACGAAGGTCAACGGCATGCCGTCGATCTCGCGGCCACCGATCGGGATGGCGCTGGCAAACACCTCTTCATACGCGGTGTCGTCGGTCAGAGGTACTCGACGGCGACGTCCTTCTCGTTGGCCAGCGCGGCGAGGCGCTCGACGGATTCGCCGGTGTCGGTCTCCCGCTCCCGGCCGACCCGCTGGTAGGCAGTGACGCATTCGAGGAACATCTCCTCGCACACGTCGGGGTCTCGGACAACCCGGAGGGCCAGGCGCAGCAGCTCTTCGGCGCGTACGGGATCGTCGGCAAGGGCGAAGGCGTGCACGAGCGCGGCGGCGACCTCAGGATGGCGGCCGACCTCGTCACCGAACCGCTCGTAGATGGCGACCAGCTCCTCGTGGTGATCGGGGTGGCCGTGGGCGTCGATGAGGCGCGCGACGAACAGCGGCTCGGGCTTGCGGTCGCGGGGGACGAACCGCGAGTACCAGCGGCGGGCGCGGGCGGCATGGCAACCCTGGGTCAACGTGGACAGGAGCAAGAGCCGGCAGTCGTCGTCGGGGAGGACGGGCGAGCCGTCGAACTCCTCGAAGAGCCGCTCGACCTCGTCCACGCGACCCCGGACGGCGTACGCCCAGAGGACCCACCGGTAGTGGTCGGGGGTGACGACCCCCCATGGGAGCGCACGGAGATAGGCCTCGGCATCCTCGGCGCGCCCCCGGAACAGGTGAGCGATCAGGAGGGCGTCGTGGTCGGCAGCACCGACGGTGATGCCGTCGTGGCCCATCTCGGCCACCGTCTGCACCGCGATGTCGGGCTGGGGTTCCTCGGCGCAGGCGCGCAGGAGGGCGCGATACGCGTCCGCGTCGGGAACCTCCTCGCGGGCGCGCACCTCTTCGATGTGCCGTTGTGCTTGGTCGACCTGCGAAGGCAACAGTGAGGTCCTCCACCACTCGTGGCTCGCGCGGTCCCCGCGTGACGGGGCCGCGGAGCGGCGTCTACGAGGCAACGTGCGACCGTGCTGGATGCCGAGTCGTCGTCACCTCCTTCGAACTCCGGCCGCACCGTACGAAGAGCGAGCGAGCGGGTCGAGGGCGCGCGCCGCTACGTTTCGGCGTCGAGAACGTGCGGAAACCACTCCATCGGCGCCCCTTGATCCCGACGCCAGACGGCGGCTCCCCCGATCGGGGGAGCGAGCGGAGCCGGCGAGGGCGGGTGGATCAGTCCGCCGACGCATCGTCGCCCGTCCACCAGGGGTCGCCCGGGACCGGCAGGTCCGGCTCCCACAACTCGTAGACGTAGGAGGCGAGCTGCGCGTGGAACGACTCCGGGCCCGGGCGGCGCCCGGTCAACCCCTCGATCGTCCTCCGGCGCTTCCGCACCGTGCCGGGGGCCACATGGAGCCGCTCGGCGGCCTCGGCGTCGGTGAGGCGCTCGCGGACCAAGAGGAGCCAGGTGTGCACGAGCCGGCTGGTCCGCACGCTCGCCATGAGCGGGCCCACCTCCGCGCGCAGCAGGTACTCGGCCCACACGTCGGGGAGTCGCTCCGCCGACCAGTAGGGCAGCACCGCGTCGAGCGTGGGCACCGCGTCCAGGTGGCGCGCGCACCGGGGCATGACCGGGACGATCCGGCGCATGCGGTGGTAGACGGCGGGAATCTCCCCGATGCTGGCAGCGGTCGCCGTGACGAAGAGAAGCCCCGACGCGTCGCGCTCCTCGATCAGCGCCTCCTCTACCGCTTCGGCCGCCTCCCCCGCGTGGGCCGGCACGACGAGGATGGCGCTCTGGGGCACCGCCGGGTCGGGTTCGACGAACACCGCCGGCAGCAGGCGCTGCTCGGGCCGGCGGCGGCAGCGGAGCACCTGCTCCTCGAACGACTCGGTCGAGGGGTCGTCGGTCCACCCGAGGGGCTCGATCAGGAGCACCAAGCCGAAGGGCGGGGTCAGGTCGAGCTTCAGCGCGCGGCCCTGCCGAGCCGTGGCCACGGGGTCGTGGACCGGCCCCTCGAGCACCCGGTGCAGGAACGCCTCGCGCAGGCGCTCGTCGCGGGTGGCATCGTCGTCGCCCACACTGCGCGCCGCCGCGCCGATGGCGCCGAGGAGGTCGAACTCGCAGTCGGCGACGATGCCGAACAGGCGCCCGAGCAGCTCGGGTGGCGCCTCGGCCGGACGCGCCTGCCCGGCCGTCGCGAGGCGGTCGAGCACCACCGCGCAGGTGGCGTGGACCGCCTGGCGGACGATCTCGAGCGGCGCACCCGTGGCGATCATGCCGTCGGCCCTCTCCGAGACCACCGCGGTCTCGGAGGCGTCGAGTGGGCGGCGGGCCCGGAGCGCCTCACCCAGCAACCCCGCGACCTCGCGCACCAGCACCTCGACGTCGGATCCCTCGACCACGCCGGCGACCACCGCCTCGTCGGCGGCCTCGTGCTCGCGTACTCGCTCGACCACCTCGGCGACCACCGTGTCGGCATCGTTGGTGAGCGACACCATGGCCGCGAGGGCGAGCCACCCGACCTCGCCCCCGGCGCCGTTCTCGGCCTCAGCCATGACCGGCCACCCCCTCGGGACGACGAGGAGATGTGGGCTCCCTCCCCCGACCGGGGGAGGGAGGGGTCGAGCCAGGGCACGTACGGTGTCGTTGACGCACCGTTGAGACGGACGTGATGGAGGAGGACGACCGGTGACCCGAGCCGCGCTGATCCGCCTGATCGCCACCACCGTCGCCGTGACGTCGGCGCTCGGCATCGGTCTTTCGACCACGTCGGCCCAGGCCGACGAGCATCCCGCTCCGTGCGGCTACGTCGAGGTCGGGAACGACAGCACCACCACCACCGAGACCGTCGTGTCGTATTGCAACGATTGGACGTGTGGGCCCGGAGGAACCTTCGGGCCCAATCCCGGCGGAGCCTTCGGGATCACGTGGGACTACTTCTTCTGCATTGACAACATGTGAAGGCTTCGCGACGCCCGTGGAGAGCGCAAGCCAACGGGAACGCATGACTCAGCCCATCTCCTCTGTTGGAATGCCTGACTCCTCAAGCACTGGACACACGTACTCGCTGCCAGGTCTCCGTTTGTCTGGGTCATTGGGACAGTTCCAACCCGCGGTGGGTGTCGTCGCGAAGGCATCCTCTTCGCCATCACCATCGGCGTCGACGCTCACCCGCTCGCTCGGGGTGCGGTAGCGCTTCCCACCTTCCCAATCGTCTTCCTGGACCGGCTCTTCGACGTTCTTGACCGGATCGGCGGACACGGTGGCGGCGACGGGCAGGGGGTCGGCCTCCGGTTCCGGCTCCGGATCAGGGGCAGGCTCCGTGGTCGCGTCGGGCTCGGGTGCCGGCTCCGGCGCGACGGGGGGCGGGGCGACCTCGACTTCGACGGGCTCGTCGGGTGGTGGCTCAAGCTCCGACTGCGCCATGGCCACCTCGACGCGCTGGGCGAGCGGCACCGGCGGGGGCGCCGGCGGGGTGACCGACCCGGAAAGCCCGCTCCCCACGGCCAACGCAACCGTGAAGGCGGCTGCCGCCTCCAGCACGCCGGGACCGGCGGCGAACATCCCGACCACCCGCTGGGTCGACATGCTCGCCGGAGAGAGGGCCTCCGACCGGCGCCACGCCGCCCGCGCCGCCCGACCTGTGCCGGCGGCGGCTCTCCGGACCAGTCCGGGGAGGAGCACCACGACGGGAAGATCGCGCAGCTTGCGGTCGAACAGCTCCCGCCAGCGCGCGCGGTCGCGGTGTCTCGCCTGGCTGATCGGACCAGCGGACTCCGAAGCCCTCGATGTCGTCTCGAGCGCCCACGATCGGAGACGGGCTCGCAGTCGTTCGGGAACCGACCGAGGCAGCGGTTCACCGGTCACCCATGCCGGGTCGACGCCGTGGTCGCCGATCTCACGCGAGACGTCGTGGCAGAGCCGCTCGAGCCACCACCAGGCCGCCGACTCGGGGACGGGCCGCGCGGTGAGATCGAGCCATGCGGCCGCCCGCACCAACACGGCGTGGCTGGCGGCATCAGCCGAACCCCGATCGTCGAGCAGGCGGCGGGCCAGGCGCACGAGGCGCGCCCCGTGTTCGTGCCACAGGGCCTCGACCGTGAAGATCTCACCCCCCGCTCCGTGAGTGGGCGGTGACGTTCTGTGGTCTGCCTGCTCCTGTCGGTCCACGGTCAGCCTCCTCGCTCCCCTGCCTCGGCGACGGCACTGCACCGGCCTCAACCAGCTTCGGGCCGATGCCTCCCCCTCCAGGGTCACGAATGAGAGGGCCGAAAGAGTCGGTCGCGACCCAAAGAAACGGGCTGCCCGCCCGCACGAACGACGCGGAGCGCGACCCGTGCGAAGGCTCGGACCAGGTACGTGGACGCAGAGTGATCGCAGCCAGGGCCCCCAAAGGATCCGGCGAGGGCCCAGAACCCCGAAGCGGGGATGCCACCGGGGCCCACTGCGGGGCTTCTACGAGCCGCGCCGACCCGCTTCGACCGGGCCCACCGCAACGCCGCAACCGGCGCCGCTCCCCCGGGTGATGCTCGTTTCGGGCCGCCGATCGCCGTGCCGTCCCGACCAGCCGGGTGACCGTCGAACCGCCGGCCTCACTGCTCCGAAACAACCTCGACCGTGTAGCGGGCGGCTCGCACGCGAACGTCGAACCAACGAAAGAAGCCCTCCTGGCCCAGGAGATGGAAGCCGAGCGGCCAGGGATCGCAGAACCACACCGGCGCCTCCCAGGTCTCGTCGCCGAGCGTCAACTGCACCGACGCGGAGCGAGCGACCGTGCGAAAGCCGCCGACCGCGAGCTGCTCCTCCTCGGAGGACGTGAGGTCGATGCCGGCTGCCTCTGCCACCCACGCGCCGAACCGGTTGTGGAGCGCACCGGTGTCGAGGAGGCACAACTGGGGCGCACGCGTCAGCCCCTCGACCTCGACGGGCACGACGGGTCGCGTGGAATCGCCTGTCTGACCCGGGAGCTCCTTGAAGAGGAACTTCACGCGGGGGCGAGCCCCGTCGCCTCGACCTCGTCGGCGGGTACCCGGAACATGGCGTCAGCCTGCTGGTTGTGCCGCTCCAGCCAGGCCAACACCTCCTCGGGTGTGTCGGCTGCGACCAGGACCTCGAGGCCCCGCTGCGCCACCCACCGGCCGGTGAACGGTCGCAGCGCGTCGGCCTCCCGGCCGTGGTGAGGCCCCGGCCGCGCCGGGTCGCCGCCACCGACGTCGGGGGTCGCTTCACGGCGTCCGACGGTGAACCCGATCCGGCTGAGCACCCGCCGTGCCTGGTGCGTGTTGAAGTCGGCCCGGTCGAGGCCGGTCACGAGGCCGATGACCTGCTTCGGCGGGAAGCGGCGCCCGCCCACCACCACGTAGTGCTCGTCGAGCGGTTCTGGAAGTTCGTCCGCGAGCCGTCGCTCGATCCCTCGACGGTCCAAGGTGAACTCGTGACGAGCGATGGTGGCGTGTACCTGAGTCATCCTTACTGTATAGCACTTATCGGGTTGGTACTCCAGGGCCGGCGACGGCGCCTACCGGCGCCCCGTGTCGTCGGGCGCAGGCGACCCGGAGCGGCCACGCCACCACCGGTAGCCCACCGGCGCCACGAACAGGGCGGCGAGGCCGAGGATCACCCACAACGCGGCGCCCGACCCGCCGTCGCCTGGAGCGGGCGGGCGGGAGGCCGAACCGTCCGCGGGCGGCGCGGCACGGGGGTCATCGCGGACCGACGGGTCCGAGGTGTCACGCGGTTCACTCCCCGGTGACGAGGGGTCGGAGCCGCCGTCGCCTCCGGGCACCGGCTCCTCGCCGGTGACGATCATGTCGTCGGGCCCCGACGGCCCCGAGCCATCGCGACCGCCCGGCTGCGCCATGGCGGTGGTGGTCGTCACCCGCTGCGCAGTGGTGGTCGTGCTGGGTGACCCGTCCGGCCCGGAGCTGCTGCCCAACCCTGCGGTGGCGGCGTCGAGGTCGAGGCGTCCGGCGCCCGTCTGCGAGTCGTCGCCGGGAGGCCCGATATCGGCCGCGGTGTCGAGGAGCCGGTTCACGGTGTCGTCGCGGGAGAGCCCGAGGGATCGGAGGATCGCCGCCGCTCCGGCGACGTGTGGTGCCGCCATCGACGTGCCCGACCCCGACCCATACGATCGATGGTTCTCTGGATCCTCGGGATCCCAGAAGGTGGAGAGGATCGCCGTGCCCTCGTCCGTTCCCTCGCCGCCAGGGGCAGCCATCCCCCATTCCGCGTCGCCGACGTTGCTCGCGTAGGAGGCCTTGGCGTCGTTCCGGTTCGTCGCGGTCACGACGAGGGCGGGGAGATCGCCGTATCCGCTCCCGAACAGGGTGTCGGCGTTGCCCGCGGCGACAACCGGGACGGCGCCGTTGTTCCACGCGTACGTGACGGCATCCTCGAGCGAGCTGCCGATCAGCCCCCGGATCAGGACGTTCTCACCGAGGGACAGGTTGATCACGTCGGCGCCGTGGTCGACGGCCCACACGATCCCCGCGCGGACGTCGGAAGCAGTCCCGGACGCGTCGCCGGTGGCCTCGTCGTTCTCGAGCACCTTCACGACCATGAGGCGGGCGTCGGGTGCCACCCCGGCAACGCCCCGGCCGTTGCCGGTGGCAGCGGCGGCGATGCCGGCCACATGGGTGCCATGTCCGTGGTCGTCGTCGCCACCGGGCTTGCAGTTGGCCGCGTCGCCGCCCGAGCCGATGCACGACACACGGTCGCGGTCGTCGATCTTCGACGCGAGGTCTTCGTGGTCGAGGTCGACACCGCTGTCGACGATGGCGATCGCCATCCCGGCGCCGGTGCCCCGCGCCCAGCCCTCCGGCGCGCCGATCGTGTCGAGGGCCCACTGCTGCTCCAATCCGGGGTCGTTCGGGGCAGCGGCCCCCGCCAAGGCGGGGCCGGCGGCGAGGAGCGGGAGCACGACGATCGTGGCGAGGCGCGCGACACCACGCCTTGTGGCTCGCTCGCCCGCTCTGTCACGCATCGACGACGACATCACACCCTCCTACCCAGGTGCACGATCGAGGGTAGGAAACGGGTCGGGGCATGCGGCTTCGGCCTTCGTCCTCACAGTGTCCTCAGTCACGAATTCCCGATTTCTTCGACATCGACCGACACTTTCGGGGCTCTCGACCGTGTACCTGGGTGGACGCACTGGGCCCCCCGGTGCGCAAAGGCAGCGTTGCCTCCCGGGCTGGAATGGCCTCCCCCAGGACCGCCCGGGAGGCAAGCTGCACTTCGAACACGACCGTCACCGGCAGTCGCACTCGACTGCGAGCATCCGCTCCGGCACGTGGCTGAAGGCAACTCTGGAGAGCCGGGGAGGAGCCGGACCCGGAGCGTGGAGGCTGCCACGTCCTCACCCCGGAGGAAGTCGAGGGGTTCGGGATCGCCGGCCGGTCCTACGGTTCCCAGCGGTAGCCGGCGCCCCGCACCGTCACGAGGTGTCGGGGGGACTCGGCGTCCTCCCCCAGCTTTTTGCGGAGCCTCCGGACGTGCTCGGTCACCGTCGCCGGATCCTGGAATTCGGCTGACGATCCCCACACCCGCCCGAGCAACTCATCACGGCCACAGCTACGGCCCGGTCGGCCGGCCAGGGTGACCAACAGGTCGTACTCCTTGGGCGTCAGCTCCACCCGGTGGCCGTGCACCCTCACCTCATGGGCGGTCCGATCGATCTCGATGTCACCGAACGAGAGGATGTCGACACGAGACCCACGATCGTCGTAGCGACGCAACACGGCGAGCACGCGCGCCGCGAGCTCCAAGGTGGAGAGCGGCTTCACCAGGTAGTCGTCGGCGCCGAGCGTCAGCGCCATCACGCGATCTCCTTCCGCGGCACCGTGGCTCACGACGATCACGGGAAGGTGAAGCTCCTGGCGGAGGCGAACGACCGTTTCGGGCCATTCGCCATCGGCCGCGGGATCGAACACCACGAGGTCGACCCGGCCAGGGTCGAGGACCTCCCGACCGTGGTCGATGCGGGACACGGTCGTGACCGCGAAACCCTGGAACTCCAGGGTTCGACTGATGCGCCGGCGGTCGTCGGCGTCGCCGTCGACCACGAGGATGTGACGGCCGATGCCCGGAGCCACGCCGTCGCGGACCGTTGCGAAGTCGAATGCGGCGGGCGGCAGCTCGTTCGTCGGCGACCGTGCGGGCTCGCCCCGCTCGCCCCGCTCGTCACGAGCCTGCGTCGCGGCCATCGGCTCTCTCCCGGATCGGTGATCTCAACCGCGAGCCGAGCCGGTGGTCACGTTACCGCTCACCGGTCGTCGAGGGTTCGACCGACCCTTCAGGCGGGGTCCTCGTCACGCATCGAGGACCCGGTCCGGCGTCGCTGGATCAGCCACGCGATTCCCACCAGCGGCGCGACCCACAGCACGGCGATCGGCACGAGCGCCCCGAGAGCGATCGCCGTCCCGCGCACGATGCCGCTCCCGAGATCGGTGGCGTCGTCCCACACCTCCGAGAACCAGCCTTCGTCGGGCTCGGGCTCGGGCTCACCGGGTACCTCGACATCGGGATCGACGAGGAAGAGGGTGACGGTCGAGAACTCCACGTCGTCCTCGAGGGCTCGCAGGCGACCTTCGAGGCGCTCGATGGTCTCCTGAACGGGAGCCAGCTCGTTGCGCACGTCGATCGACTCTGACACCGTCGTCGCCTGCTCCATCAGCTCGAGGAGCACGGTCTCCTGGGCCTGCCAGTGGCGCAACCGGGCTTCGACGTCGACCAGCTCGGCGCTGACGTCCTCCCCGCTCACCGACTGCTGTCGGACCTCACCTAGGGCTTCGGCCTCGTCGAGGACGGCTTCGAAGCGGTCGGCCGGGATCCTCACCGTCAACGTGGCCGATCGGGGAGACCGCTCGGAACTCGCGACGAACCCGCCGGCTCGGTCGACGGTGCCGCGCACCTCGGCCTGGGCCCGCTCGATCCCCCGTTCCTCGACGTCGATCTCGAGTTGGGCGGTCTTGACGATCTCGGCTCCGGGACCGCGGCCGAGGGCCGGTTCCCGGGTGCCGGACGTCGACGCGGCGCCGCCCGCCTCGCCTCCGCCTGCGCCTGCCTCGAGGGCGATGCCGGGTGCCGACGACCCCGCTCCGCTTGCTCTCGGGCTCAACATGACCCGTTGCGGGGAGGAGTCCTCGTGGGAATGAGCCGCGTCGGGGCCGACCGGCATCGCCAACAACGGGGGCCCATCCTCCAAGCCGGAGTCGTCCGACTCGCCTCCTCTCACCGCGAAGAACTCGCCTTCGTCGGACACCACGAACGCGTCGCCACCGTCGTCGCCGTCCCAGAGATTCGCGAGCGAGATGCCGAGCGCCGCCAGCGCCACCGCAGCCACCCCGGCCAGCGCGAGCCGGCGGGGCCACGCTCGGGCGCGCCGGGGAGCGCCGCGCGAGGGCTCACCGGCGTCGCCCAGCGCGGCCATGCGCATCACGCCGTCGAACGCCTCGCGCCCCTCAGGCGAGTCGGCCCATCCCCCCGCCTCGTCCTCGAGGACGGGGTTGGCAGCCCGGAGATGCTCGTCGATGCGCTCATCAGCGGTCATCGGTTGCTCCTCTCGCCACGCGCGGGACTCTCATCGGCGTCCTGAACACTCGACGAGCCACACCGGCCGGAGTCGAGCGATCCGTCGAGGTGACGGCGGAGACGGCGCCGGGCGCGGTGCAGCCGGACGTTGAACGTGGGTGCCGAGCATCCGAGCACGCGTGCCGCCTCCTTCGGCGTGAGCTGCTCCCAACAGCCGAGCCGGAGGGCCTCGCGGTCGGCCTCGCCGAGTTGGTCGAGCGCCCTGAGCACGGCGTCACGCTGGGCGACCTGGTCCGACGGATCGGATGGCGAACGGTCGCTCGTCGTGTCGCCGAGGCGCTCGGCGACGCGAGCCTGGCGGCCGTGGGTGCGGCGCTGGTCGGCGAGGACGCGTCGGGCGACGCCGTAGAGCCAGGGCAGTGGGTCGTCGGGCACCTCGTCGCGCCGTCGCCAGGCCACGAGGAAGGTGCCGGCCACGACATCGCCGGCGGTCTCGTCGTCGCTCCGCCGCTGTGCATACGCCCTGACCTGGTCGGCGTGCGCATCCCAGAGGTCTTCGAACCACCGCTCGTCGGTCGCCGCCACGACTCTCCTCGCTCGCCGTCCTGCACCACTCACCCCCGGATGCGCGCTCTCACCCTCTCTATGGCCGGATGACCACGCGCGATTACCGGGGGCTTCGCAATCGGCGGGCGACCTGCGGTTCTGGCTATGCGATCAGGCGGCGGACGAGAGCGCCGATCGACACGAGACCGAACCCGGCGACCGAGAAGCCACCCGTGCGGGGAAGGGTCCCGTCGGCGCCGGCGCTCTGCTGCTGGGCGGCGGCGACGCCGTCGTTCTCGTTTCCGCCGTTGGAGTCGTCGTCGTCATCATCACCGTCGTCGTCATCGTCGTCGCCGGCGACACAGAACTCGTCGTACTGGTCACTCCCCGTGATCCCTGCGCCGATGTCCTCGCTCGCCTGGTCGGTCACGCGAATGACACCGTCAGCCACGCCGCAGAGCACACCCGGGCTCGGTCCGTCCTCCGAATTGCTCAGGCACGTGTCACGGAGACCTCCGACGACGGGGCCGACGGGGCCCGAGTCCTCGCTCGGTGAGCCCATCTCCTCCCCTTCCTTGTCGGCGTCTTCGGTGGTGGGGATGGGGTCACAGGCTGCTTCGTGCCCGTCGGCTGCGGCCGTGCCGGCCATCCCGAGGAAGGCAACGGCGGTGGCGGCCAGAAAAATGGTGAGTTTCTGCATATTTGTCCGATCTGTGTATCCGCGCGGTCGGTGCCAGCGCGACCGTCCTTCACCCAGGTACACGTGCGGGGAGGCGAAACGGGTCGGTCAGCTTCGACCTATCCAAGCGCCTCGAAGAAGCGGGCGGCGATCGGGGCGGCCACCTCACCGCCGGAACCGCCGCCCTCCACCAGGACCGCCACCGCGAGCCCGTCGGAGAAACCGACGAACCAGGCGTGGGTGCGGGGCGGGTCGTCGTCGCCGAATTCGGCACTCCCGGTCTTGCCGGCGACGTCACGGCCGTCGACCGCGGCCGCCTGCCCGGTGCCCGACTGCACCACCGTGCGCATCAGGCCGCCCAGACGATCAGCCGTCGAGGAGCCGATCTGTCGATCGTCGGTCCCGACGGCGTCGTCGGAGAACGCCGGCGGCCGCCAAGTCCCGCGAGCGACCGCCGCGGCCACCGTCGCCATGTGGATCGGGCTGGCCTCGACCCGGCCCTGGCCGATCCCGGCGGCGGCCAGCTCCGCATCGTCGTCGGGCCGGGGGAAGCGCCCACCCGCCACCGGGAGCGGCAACTCGTACTCGGCGCCGAAGCCGAACCGCTCGGCGGCGTCAGCCAACGCGTCGGCCCCGGCTTCCGCGGCCAGAGTTGCGAACACGGTGTTGCACGACTCGGCGAAAGCCTCTTCGAACGAGACGGGCCCCAACGCTTCGCCCCCGGCGTTGCGGAACGGCTTGCCCCCGACCGTCACCTCGCCGGGACACGAGAACGTCGATGGAGCGGTGAGGCCGGCCTCGATGGCGGCGGCCGCGGTGACGATCTTGAAGGTCGACCCGGGCGGGTATCGGGCCGCCAGCGCTCGGTTCAGCTCGTCGTCCGGTCGCGACACGACCGCCCGGATCTCGCTCGTCGCGGTGTCGACCGTCACCAACGCGGCCGGCTCCTCCACCCCGTCGAGGGACGCCTCGGCCGCCAGTTGCGCGTCGAGGTCGAGGCTGGTCCGCAGCGGTTTCGGCTCCTCGCCGGGGAAGTCGTGGAGGACGCTCACGAGGTCGCCCGCCTCGTCGACCACTCGCACGTCGCCCCACGGTCGCCCCGCCAAGCGCTCCTGGAACACCAGTTCGAGGCCCGCCAGGCCGACCACGTCGCCCTGCACGTAGGGGTGGCCCCATCGTTCGAGCAGCTCGGCGGTGATCTCTCCCGTGCGGCCGGCGACGTGGTTGGCCAGGTCGCGCTCCGGTGTCACCCTCGCCTCGGTGCGGCGGAACACGGTGCCCGGCACCGAGTAGATGTCGGGTTTCACCGCCTCGTACGGGTCGGGGCGGAGCTGCGTGAGGGGGACGAACCAGTCGCGTTGCACCCCGGGCCGCTCCAACTCGGCGACCACCGCGTCGGGACCCAGGCCGAGGTGGGTCTCCAGCGCCTCGAGCAACTCGTCGCGGTCCTCGATCCGGCGGGGCTCGACACCGACATCGATCACCTCGTGAGGCCCCACGACGACGTCCCCGCCGGTGCCCAGAATCGGCGCGCGCTCCGGCCAGGTGCGCGTCCGTTCGAGGCGCTGTCCCGAACCGAGTTCCGGGTGGATCGCCTCGGGTGACCAGTCGACCCACCACTTCCCGTCGGAGCGCACCAGGGCGAGCCGGCCCTCATAGGCCCACTCGTCCAGGCCCGCGAGAGTGAGGGAGGCGGTGAACGTGGCTGACCCGCCATCGCCCTCGCTCTCGACCGTGCCGAGTTCGGCGTTCACGGCATCGAGATCGAGGGCCTCGGCGAGCCGCTCGTACTCGGCTGCGGCCGCCTCATCCGGCGGCAGGACCAGTTCGGCGAGGCCCGTCCAGTCGGACTCCTCCCACCGCTCGAGGAACGCCGGCGCGAGTGCCGAGGGGCTCCGCTGCGGCCCGCTCGGACGGGTCAAGAACCAGGTCAGCGCCGCGACGAGAAGGAGGCCCACGGCCGCGCCGAGCGCGAGGAGGCGACGCCGCTGCAGGCTCACGGCCGACTCGCACGCGCCGATCGACGCGGGCAGTCGTTCGGTTCACGATCGGCCGGAGCCAACTGATCGAGAACGTCGGCGAGCGAACTTCCGCCTTCGACGGCCGGCGACCGCTGACCCGCCCCCGAAGGCTGGCGAACCCGATCGCCTGGCGTTTCCTCAGGGGGGAGGCGGTAGGAGATCGACCCGCCCGGAAGGCGGACGTCACTCGGTGCCAGAGGCTCGACCGCGTCGTCGACGCCGAGGATCTTCACCTCGGTCGGCGAGGTGAACGGCCCCTCCTCCCCGACCAGCACACCGGTCTGGCGATCGATCAACCACACCAGCCCGTCCGGATAGCGGCGCTTGGTGGCGAGCCGGGGCGGTGTGTTGTCGCGGAAGGTGAAGCGAACCCGGAGGGTCGGCCGTCCGCCGACGATCGTCTCCTCGACGACCTCGACGTGATCGACATGTTCCCGGAGCCATTCGATTTCACGCCAGGGTCCGATGTGGTAGCGGGCGCTTGCCCCGAAGCCGGCCTCGGGCCGGACGTCGCCCGCCGCCGTCGCGTTCCCGCTCCCCGCCTCCGGTGGGCAGGAATCGAATCGTCGGTCGGTGATCACGTGCCCCCTCGCGTGAGGTGTGACGCGCACCTGATCCACGAAGGCGTCGTACACGTGGCCGTCGGAGACGCGTCGCTCGACGAAATCGTACGGGCCCCATACGGTCGTGCGCACCGGCTCGCCGTCGGGCTGGCCGGTGACGAGCACGTCGATGCGACGCCACTGCCGCTCGCCCACCAGGTCGAGGACCCAGGCGTCGCCCTCGATCGGGCCCGCCCCGATGTCGGTGTAGGTCGCCTGCCGGGGTTCCCGGAAGACCTCCGCACGGTCGCTGAACCCGATCACCTCGAGGTGGCGGACCGCTCGATCGAACCGGGCCACGTAGAAGTCGTCGCCCCCGACCGGGACGACCTCGGCGAGGACCCGCACCTCACTCTCCTGCTCCTCGACCGCCACCGCGTCGACGGCGTGGTCACCCGGCATCGGTCCCACGATCAGGGTCTGGAACGGATCGCCGTCGCCGGCGTCACCGGGCACCACCCACGCCTCGGCCTCGCGCAGGCTCACCGGGTCGCCGTACCGGTCGACGCCCCACTCCTTCCCGTCGACCGCGCTCAGGGTCAGTCGAGGCCGCCCCGCCTTGACGATCGCGACGAGACTCCAACCCCGCTCGCCCTCACGCGAGAGCAGCACCCGTCGGGTGTCGGAGTCGACGGGCGATGGAGTCCGAACGGCGTTGGCATCAAGGGGGGCGGCTCGGTCGTCGGGTTCGCTGCCTCCGAACGCGAGCACCGACGACGCGGAAGCAGCGACGAACAGTGTCACGCCAGCCGCCACCCGCCGGTCCCTTGTCCTCACCGCCGCTCCCGCGCAAGCCTGTCCGACCGTCTCTGCATCGGTCGTGATCCGACGTGTCGGAGCTGAAGGCTGCGGGGTGCCGGCAGCGACCAAGAGCGGAAGGGGCGCTCCCACCGGCGGCCACCGCGCCGTCCGGCGGGAGCCCGCCCCAGCTCCGCCCGCTGATGTGGTTCCGGCAGGGGGATCAATCCCCGGGTCTCACATCGACGGGCGGCATCTCAACGAGCTGCTGGAGGCCACGCCCGACTCGATGAACCGGCGCCGCCGGGGTGGCGTACTGCACCGGGGGATGCGTACGTTTGCCACCGCGGCGGCGCCGAGACCGAGTGGTTCGGATCTTCGTCGGACGTTCGGCGACGCGTCTCGGATTCACGCGCGTCTTCGCCGCAGGTCAGCACGACTCCGGGGAAGGTGGCCGACAGCGCGTCCGCAAGGCCGCTGTGCTCGTCCTGCGACACGACTTCTCGGAGGCCCCGGAGTCCTCGGATCCGCAGCACGAACAGGACCCGCGACCAGAACTCGGAATCCTCGCTGTCGCCGACGTCGAAGCCGAGGATCTCGATGGGTCCGTCGCTGCGCTCCCCGATGAGGCCGACGACCGCTTCGTAGCGGACCGAGCCCTCGACGCGAGTCTTCACGTAGCTCGACTCGATGAAGAGGCGCTCGTACCGAGTGTGATCGAGGCGCCGGGTACACATCTCCTCGAATTCGTCGTCGGTGAGCGGCTTGTCGATCACCATCCCCTCCCTCGACTCAGACCGTACGGATGGCCTGCTGCCCGTCCATCCCCCGAACGGGGGGTTCAGGAGTCTGAGGGGGGAGCGCGATGTCACCACATCGCTCCTCACCGGCCGGCGCCGACACGTTCACGCTCACGGTCCCGCTCCTCGAGCAGTGGGGCGAGCACGTCGCGCGCCGCCGGTTCGGAGTCGGTGTCTTCCGACATGTCCCACGAGAACCACCCGGTGGGAGAGCCGGACGGCGGGCGGCGGCTCCGCACCTGCCGGGGGGCGACGGCTTCGATCACGGGGGCGGCCCATCGCAGCACCATGCGGCGGCGTCGGTAGGCAAACACGCCACCGACGAGAACGATCAGCAGCGCCACGGTGGCGGCCGGCGAGTCGCGGTGCGAGGCCGCCGGCTCGAAGATTCCTGCCTGGGGCGGGGAGGAAGCGAAGGGGCTGAACCCCCCGCCGACCTGCGGGGCGGGCTGCGGCTCGAGCCCGGCGAGGGCCTGGGCCTCGGCTCGGGCGTCGGCGAGCCACTGGTCGAGGTACGGCAGCGGGGGCACGGCCTCTCCCCCGTCGGGGTGGACCTCGAAGTGGAGGTGCGGGGGCGTCCCCGCAGCATTGCCGGTGTTCCCGACGTAGCCGATGACGTCGCCGGTCCGCACGAGGCTCCCGTTGCCGATCCCCGGAGCAAAGCCGTCGAGGTGCGAGAAGTAGAAGAAGCCGCCGCCAGGTCGGGCCACCCGCAGCGAGTTGCCGCCGATCGGCGTGCCCGCGCTCAGGTTCTCGACCACACCGTCAGTGGGCGACACGATGGGCGTGCCGCGCGACGCGAAGACGTCGGTGCCCTCGTGGGGGTGGAAGGTCGGAACGTGCCGGGCAGCCCCCCAGTCGTTGGAGTACTGGGCTGGTCCGGCCACGGGGAAGGGCGCGAGAACCTCGGCGATCTTCTGATCGGAGGCTCCGACCGACTCGAGGAGGTCGACGACGTCCTTGGTGGTACGGGGCCCGAGGGGCACGTCGACGAACCCGTCGAGCGGCAACCGGCTCAGCGGAGTGCCGACCTCGACGATCGGGATGGCCGAGCCGATGTCGAACGTACGCAGAGCGGTGAGGCTTGCCTGGGTGCGGGGCGGGACCGGAGCCTCTTCTTCCTCGTCGTCGCCCTCGTCGTCGCCTTCGTCGTCGGCGTCAGGGTCTTCGTCTGGCGTGTCGTCTTCGTCGTCCTCGTCGTCTTCGTCCTTCGTTTCGTCAGGGGATTCGTCCCCACCGTCGTCCTCCTCTTCCTCCTCGGGGAGGCGAGGCAATGCGCCGTCCTCGTCGACCGTGTCGAGGGCGCCGTTGACGGTGTCCTTTGCATCGTCGAGCACCGGGTCGAGCGAGGTGGGGGTCTCGGAGGAATCGAGCAGTGTGCTCGTGGTCGTGCTGCTCGTCGAGGTGGTCGTGGAATCGCCGCCGCTGGTGGGATCGTCGACCTCATCGAAGGGGGCTCCGAAGGCCGCCGAGGGCGGGAATCCGGTCGCACCCGAGACGAGCGCGAGCAGACACCCGGCGACGAGGGCCGCGGTCCAGCCACGACGCCGTCCCAGCCGCGCGCCGCTGAGGTCGCGACCCACCGTCGGGGGTCCGGGGACCTCGGGCGCGCGGTGCCGCTTCCGTGCGGCAGGCTTCGGACGCATGCATCACCTCCGGGTTCGGGGAGCATCCGTGCTCCCAACCACGTACACACCAGGTACACGGTTGGGGAGGCCGTTGGAGTCGCGTCATCACCCCAGAACCCCGAATTTTCTCCGCTGCTCACCCGTTCGGGGGAGGTAACAATCACCCAGGCCATCACAAACTGCACCACAGGATCAGCGCGGCGGCTCGCTACCCGAACCCCTCGACGAGGCGAGCCGGGTCGAAGTCGAGCGCTCGAGCGATCCGTCGGGGCTCCTCCCCGACGAGCTGCGGCGCGGGACGCTACGCATCGTCGTCATCGCCACCATCCCCCGATCGGGGGATTCGTCATGCCCGACGGGGCAGGTGCGATCCCCCCGGGCCACTCGATCGTGTTCCCGACGATCGGCCGTGGTCCGGTCACGTCAACAATGGGAGGGATCACGTGCGCTACTACGTCAACAAGAACGCTCAGTCGAACGGCGACCACGAGGTGCACAAGAGGGGGTGCTCGTTCATGCCCGACTTCGAGAACCGCATCTACCTCGGCGAGTTCTCGAATTGCCGGCCTGCCGTCAAGGAGGCGCGGAAGCACTACCGGCAGGTGAACGGCTGCTACTACTGCTCTCGCGCCTGCCACACGCAGTAGCGGCGAGGCGGCGCGTCAGCGACCCGGCCGACTCCCTCGACCGGCGCTCGGCGACGTCACCCTCCCGGACGCGCGGCCGGCCTCCCCCGCCGGGGGCGCCGAACCCGCGAACCCCGCCGGGCCGGAGTGCCGCGGGCCCGAGCCGAAGGCCGGGCCCAACACGAGGCTCCGCAGGAGGGCGTCGCGCACGACCACCCGGAGGCTCGCACCCTCGACGTCGTCGTACGACAGTCGGTAGAGCCCGACATCGCCGTGTTCGTCGTCGTCGACCGCCACGACGATGCGATCGTGGCGTTGGGCGCAGTCGTTGTCCCGGAAGTCGGCCATGGGCCAGGTCACGCGACACGCGGCGAACCAGGCGTCGCGTCCGATCGCCGCGTCCAGGACGGCATACGTGTCGATCCGCTCGCGCTCGCCCCGGGGACATCGCAGGGTGGCGGTCCGTGCCCGGGCGTTCAGGACGGTGAGCTCTCGTCCGACCAGCTCCTCGATCGCCCCCCGGGCGCCGGGTGGCAGCTCGCTCCCTCCGACCGTGTGCACGGGAACCCCCGCGGCGCGATCATGGAGCATCACCTGGCCGAAGGCCCCGGCGCTGATGGCGCGTGTGTAGTGCAACGCCACCTCGAACAGGCGAGGGGCGACCTCGGTCATCTCCGTGGGCTCCAGCGTGTCCTCCGATCGGGTCACGAGCCGAGCCCGCGCCATAAATGACACGGATGAAACTTCCGGTCAATCCCCCGACCGGGTGAATTGCGGCCGCTGCCCACGGCGCATCGTTCACCCTCGTTCCGAATCCGCGGGCGGGCGACTGAAGCCCCGCTCCCAGAACCCGGGTTCGACGTAGCCCGGTTCGACGTATCCGGGCTCCCCGCGGATGACGTGTTCGACGAGGGCACTGTTGACCAGGTCGACGGCGACGGTCTCGTCCCCGTCGAGCCACGCCCGCACCGCCCGCCTGATCGCCGCGGGCTCGTCGCTGCTCAGCCGGCGGCACAGCGGCTCGGGGAGCCCGGCCGCCCGCCCCAGCAGGGCGCGGGCGTGGGCGCGGGCGAGCGCCCGCCAGGCACGCGCCAGGCGCCGGCCCCTCGGCGGGGGGTCGACCCAGATGACAGCACAGCCGGCGACCAGACCTTCGGCGAGGCGCGCAAGGTCCTCCGGGTCGCGGTCCCGCGAGTGTTCGGTGTCGCCGAGCCACGCCACCGGGCGCCCCTGGGGGTCTCGGGCGAGCAGGGCGAAGGCCTGGCGCCGGAGTTCCGCCCCTCGTCCTTCCGGGGAGTCGCCCCGCGCGAGACCGGCCCACCATCCACGGCGCCGGCGCACGTGAGCGCACGCGGCCACGAGCGCCCGCTCTTCGACTCCACGGCCGCTCCCGGGCGATGCCCGGTCGATGATCAACAGTTCGTTCGTCACCATGGCATGGTCGGGTCCAGCCGTACACGGATCCCGCCCCCCTCCCTCTCCACCACTCGCGTTGGGCTCGGCTCGCGGTGGGAGTTCGGGGGGCGGGATCCGTGTCCCGGCACACGCAACGGGGCGCCGTTCGGCGCGCGCGTCCCGGGGGACACGCGGAACGTACGGAGCCGAATCGTCGAATCAATCCCCCAACCGGGGGGTTCAACGATTTCGCGGGGGAGCAAGGACTACCCCCCTCTCGAGCGGCCCCGGCCGTCGATGCTCACAACTCACGAGGGGTTGATGGTCGCCACGGCCCTGCGACGGCGTCCGACGGGAGATCCGGAAGTACGACCTCACCGATACAGCCCGGTCACCCGGATGGGTGATGTTGCGAGTGGGCGCGGTCCTCTACAGTCGGCCCGGCTTTCGGCTCCGTGAGGGGAGGGCCGTGACGATCAAGCATCTGATCTGGACTGTGGTCATCGCCGTGGCGGCGTCGACGCTCGTGGGCGGGGCCCTGGTGTGGAATGCGACCTCGCCCGGAGGCAGGGACTGCGGCCGCCCTGACGTCGCCGCGGATCCGACGCCGCTGCCGTTCGACCAGCGGCCGGTGCTGGGGCGGCCGCTCGATGACGAGACCCTCGAGTTGGGACGTGACCAACGGCCCGGACGCGTGTTCATCCATTACTCGGTGAAGGGCAACGCCGAGAACCTGGTGGACGACGTCGAGCAGTACCGATTCGCCGCCGGTCCCTTCCTACGCGGCAAAGAGGAGATCGCCGGCGACGACGCCGTCGTGGCGCAGGTCCTCGACCGGGTGGACCGCGACAGGAACGGCCGCCGGCTGATCGAGGTCGAGCTGTGTATCGACCCGGGCTCGGTGGACTCGTTGTCGCCGGGGACCTATTCGGGGTCGGTCTTCGCTCAGGACCCTCGCCTGCGGGACGTCGCCATGCCCGTGACGGTGAAGGTGCAGTCACCCCACATCTGGTGGCTGTTCCTCCCCGGAGTTCCGCTGGCTGCGGCCGCCGCGCTCTGGGCCGGTTGGTCGGCCCACCGGCATCAGCTCCGGAAGGCTGCCACGGGCCAGGGAACCGCCAAGCTGTTCGTCAAGTGGTTCTCCGTGAGACCGTTCTGGCTCGGGGCCGCCGCGCTCGCGGGCGCGTACACGTATTGGCGTCAGAACGTGCAGGCCGACGCCAGTTTCGGCGCCGACCCGCAGACGTTCCTGGTCGCCTTCGGCGCCATGGTCGTCGCCGCCGTCGGAGCGAGCACCGGCGTGGCGGCCATTGCCCCGAGCAAGCACGGTGTTCCCGACACGACCGAGGCGTAGCGGAGTCCTCGCCCACTTCTGCCACGGCCGACGGGCTCCTCCAGCGCCTGACGGCTCGCCCCTTCAGGGAGTCCGGAGCCGATCGGCGGGCATGACGTGGAGCCGGTCCTCGAAGGTGTGCGAGCGTGAGCCAAGGCTGATCACGATGCTGGCCACGAAGACACTGCCCACCGCATCGCGGAGCTTCCGCAGCGGCCGGAGCTGGTCGCCGGGTATACGTGCGGCGGCCTTGACCTCGAGCGCCAAGACGGCGCCGTCGTCACGCTCGACAACGAAGTCGACCTCGTCGTTGCCGTGGGTCCGCCAGTGACCAACCCCGGCAAGCCCGTCAACCCACGACGTCTGCTTGAGGAACTCGCCGACGACGAACGTCTCGAGGAGGTGGCCCCGTTCGGTGAGTGCCGATGGATCTCGCCCTACTGCACCGGTCAGCGCCCCTCCCCGCCAGATCGAGCGCCGGTGCGAGGTCGACGCACTTCACTGACGTGTTGGTGCTGTGCGCGGCCGGCATCACCAACATCGGCTGGGGCGGCCCCGACGACAGCACATACTCGGCCGACCCGACAACACGGCCGACCTCGAGAGCTGCGGCGCCCCGGGCCCGTAGCGGCGGAGGTCAGGACAGCTCGCGGACACACCGACGCGCCGGCCCGGCGACGGCGTCGGACGACCGCTCATCCCGGGGTCTCGTCGTAGGTCCCGAGAACCTGGTCGAGATCAACGTCGACGGACACCTCCGGTTCCTCGTCGACAGAGATCACGAGACCGAGGGCGTCGAGTGTCCTGAGAATCAGTTCGAACGCGCTCGTCGCCTTCCCCGCCTCCAGTGAGGCGAGCCATCTCCGACTCACCCCGGCCTTCGAAGCCAGCTCGGTCTGGGTGAATCCGGCTGCCTGCCGCCGGTCACGAATCAGCGCACCCAGCTCGATCGCCGTTCTGATCCGCATCGAATCCGTGTGCACGTTCATTCACAATAGCTGTAGTGCACGTTCATGCACAGGGCCAAACGGCGCTCCGCTCCATCGAGGATCAGGATCAGCCCGCCCGGACTCGCTGGTGAGTATTGTTTTCCTGTATTAGTTTCCTGTCATGGCCCGCAAGGAAGTGCCTGATTCTGAGCGCCGTCGCGTCGAACGGATCTGGCAGCGACTTACCGCTGCGAAGCCGGATGACCTCACACTCACCGCACTCGCCTGCGAGACGGGGCTCGACTACGAGCGGGTCAAGAAGTACTTCGAGCACCCGAAGAAGCAACCGGCATTCGTGGTCGTCGCCGAGATCGCTCGGGTGCTCGGTGTGGATCTCGACGAGCTTGACACCGAGACGCGGGAACCATGGCCAGTTCACGTAGCGCGAATAAAGCCGTAACGACCCAGCTCGAACACGCGCTTCACGCCGCTGGCTTCGGAGACGCCGAGGCCGTCGAGTTCCAGATCGACGACCTCGGTGGCCTGGCTGCCTTCGATCTCGACCCGCACGAGCACGAACGGCGCCGTGCCGCGGGACTCGAGGCGATCACCAGTTGGGACGTGCTCGACGCCGCACTCTCCCTACCGCTGAACGAGCCGGTGGAGACCACCGACGACGTGATGGACCTGTTTCAAACGGTCGCCGCGGCAGGCGACGCCACATTCAGCATCAAAGACGGTCGAGTGATGCGAGCCTTGAAGCCGCCACTCCACGTGCGGTGCGTGGCGGTTCACCGCGCCGGCTGGAGGCCGGCGCTGACAGCGGCCAGCAAGTTCGGTCTGCTCTGCCAACGCCTCGCCGTGTGCGAGCGAACGCCCCGTGAGCCCCAGCTTGCCGTGCTCGAGGCGACCTGGCTCGGCGTGGGGTTGGTACTGAACGGCGAGATCGTCACTCCCCCGGGCGCACACCCCAGACTGCCTGGCTTGTACCCGTGGCGGTTCGCCGAGGCCGTCTACGCCGCCTATCTCGCTACGTGCCGGCCCAGCCCCGGAGCTGGTAGTCGACCCTGACGTCCTCACTCGTCACTCGGCTCAGTTCGCGACGTCGGACTTCGGCGTCGCGACACAACTGGGCCCACCACGTCTGGCGGTCCAGCACCTCTGTTTCGCCATTCAACTCTTCGACCATCCCTTCGACCGTATGCATGTTGTGGGCCAACACTTCGTCCGCGTACTGCTCAAATACGAAACGATCGAGCGACTGCCCGGAACACGGCTCGTAAAGGCACGGGATCTTCCCCTTCGGGTGCGTGCTCCACCGCTGCAGCAGGAACGCTTGGAAGTAGCCAACGAGGTCGCGCACCACCACGGAGGGGCTGACAACGCCAGAGCCGCCGCCCCCCTTTCCCTCTCGAACGTAGTGCCGGCTCGAGCCGGCGATCCCGATCCCCGCGAACCGCGCCCCGTGGGCAAGCGCTCCGATACCTCCGAGGTCGATCCGCTGGACCGCCACGTCGTCGAGCCCGTGGATGAGCTGCCGAAACCCGTCGACGGCACCGACATAGCCGAGAGGGTCGTTCGCATCTTCCAACGTGATCATCACCGGAACACCCGCATCAGCGAGGGCATCGAGCACGAGGGACACTTCTGCCGTCCCGAGAAGCTTCCGCTCCAAAGCGACCGACATCCTCCCACCATGGTCGCCAACCCACGCCCTCTGGGATTCAACGACACGTTCCAGAGATGCCGGATCGTCGACGGTGACAAGTCCACCAGGCGAGATCAGCTCCGCGACCTCCAGCTCGCGCTGCACGGCCGCCCAATCCGTAGCTGAGGGAACTTCGTGCTGACCCGGGTCGAGACGCAGTCGTCCCTCCCAACCTCCGTTGCGGAGGCGCCGGCCTCGCTCGAGCCCGGCCTTTCCGAGGAGCACGAGGCTGCCCGCCGCGCCGCAGAGCTTGTCCACGTCGGCGCCCTGCTTGCGAGCGACGTACCACCCGAACTCTCCTATTGCTGTCTTGGGTGCCGGGTGACTCATGGTCCGATCCTCTCAGTACGCACGGCAAGGAAGACTCACACCAGCGTAATTCCGCCCTGCGACGGGAACAACGAGAAAGCCGTGGGCCTGCCCCCGGGTCCTGATCTACACAGAAATCTCTATAGTTAACGACATGGACGCACGGGATACGGCTCGTGAGGGACGGATCGAGGTCCACGAGTAGTCGGTGACGGAAGCGACGCGCCGCGGCGTCTCCGGTCTGGTCTCCGACACCCAGGAAGGCAAGACGGTCGTGGTTACCCGCCACCACGAGCCGGTCGCTGCCATCGTCAGCATGGAGCAGCTCGCCGCTGCCGAAGAACTCCGTGACGATCTCCGTGACCTCGCCCTCGCGGTCTCGCGCCAGGTCACCGACGGCGGCGCTCGCACCGACTTCGACCAGGTTCTCGCTGCCTTCGGACACACGCGCGAGTCTCTCTCCGAACTGCCCGAGTGAGGGGCCGGCCGGTCGGTCGTCATGTCCCAGCAGGTCCGGGTCGTCTTCACCGACCCCGCCATCGACGACCTCCGGAGGGTCGGGCCATCGGTCGCGCCGCGGATGCTCAAGAAGATCCTGCTCCTGGAAACCGATCCCGAAGCGGGTGCGCCGCCCGGTGGTGACCTCACCGGCTACCGCAAGCTGGTGGTTGGGCATCGACACTGGCGGGTCGTCTACCGGATCAACGACCAGGGCGAGGTCGTGGTCTGCGAGATCTGGGCCGCCGACGCCCGCACCGACGGCGAGGTCTACGCCGAAGCCTCGGCCCACGCATCCCTTCCGGCCCCCCGGGAGGGCTCCGCGGCACCCCTCTTCACAGGCGCACGCCCGAGACCCTCGAACGTGTCGGTCGAAATCCCGCGTCGTCTCACCAAGACGTCGATCGGCGGCCCTGGGTCCGTGATCGACCGATGGTCGTGAGGCGAACGGCTGACCACGACTGCCGGGCGGAGGCGACCCCTTACCGCGCGGCAGCCAACACCTACGGGAAGCGGGCCTCGAGATACCGCATCGCCCGGGCGTTGAGCGCCTCCTCCGGGTAGTAGCGCTCGAAGACGGCCACGGCCTCATCCTTCGACGTCACTCCGCGATGGGACAGCAGGTCGTCCAGGTCGTCGTGGTCGCGCCGGCCTCGGGCGGCCCAGAGCTTCATCGCCAGCAGCATCTCCGCCGACGCCACCCACACCGTCACCCCGCCTCGCGACATCAGGACGCGCCAGTCGCCCTCGGTGTCGTAGTTGCTCATGTAGGCGAGGGCCCGGTCGTTGAGCCAGTCGACCGGCCAGCCGTTCCGGGCGGCGATCTCGGCTGCTGCCTCCTTGACAAGCTCGGCCGGATGCAAGACGGCGTCCACGTCCGCGGTCGCGGCGCGATCGAAGTAGGCGAGCGAGAGGGCCGCCCCTCCCACCAGGCGGATCTTCGCCGCGACGCCCCGCTCCGACAGGAGATCGACGAGCTGGGTGAGCGCGTCCTCGAGGTCGGCTCGCTCGAAGGTGGCCATCACGCGCTCGCCAACTCGTCGGGGTGGACGACGACGCCGTGGCGGCTGAACGCGGTCGGTGTCTGCGCATGCTCGATCGGCGGGGCGTGGGGGTCGACCACCCACGTCTCGTCGAGGAACCGGGAGGGGTCGTGGACCCACTCGGGCACCGGGAGGCCCTCCTCCAAGAGGCGGTGCTCTACCAGCGCGGCGATGAACGCGTCGAAGCGAGCGTCCCCGGTGGGGGCGGGTCGGGACACCGCCAGGACCACCCGCACCGCGCCGTGTTCGGCGGCCAGGTCGTCGTTGAGCTGGATCAGTTCGCGGTAGGCGCGGCGCTCGTCGCCGGCACGGAGGTGCCGCCACACCGCGTCGGCAGCCTCCGCGGCCGAATGCCGGAGGGTGGGGACGGCAACGAGGCGGTGGCCGAGCGCGCCGAGCACCCGGACCAGGTTCTCGGTCACCGGGTCGTGGCGGCCCGACTCCCAGTCCGCCAGCGCCGGCTGTGACACCGCCGAACGCCGACCGGCCTCGCGCTGGGACAACTGGCACGACCGCCTCGTCTGACGCAGCAGCATCGAACTCGTATCCACGATGGCTCTCCCCGTCCCCGTCGTATGTTCGATATGATATTTGCTATCAGCCTAGCGTTGTGAACGCCCACCGCCCTAGCAATGGGAGAAGCCGACCAGGGTGAGAGCAACTCGATCGCTACGGTCTTCGACGCCGATCTGATGCCGCCAGTGGACCGCTGAACAGTGCTGTACCCGTGATGCTCCCCCCGATGCGAGGGAACGAAGCGAGAAGTTCGCCAGCGTCGGGCCCATCTTGGTCGAGGATCGCTTCGACGTGGTGGAACGTCGGCCACTCCCCGATGGCAAAGAAGACGTCGGCGAGAAGATCGACGAGACGCTGATGGCTGGCGTCGAGCGCGGCGAGAAGCGCGGTCGATGCCGCCTCACGGTTCGTCGTCTCCGCTGCCGCGCGAGGCCGGGTATCAGCACTCATGATGCCAACCCGAGGCGCGACTGCAACCACGCGCTCAAAAACGAAGTGGCCACTCCCGCGGGTGCGTCCGCGAGCGCATCTCGTAGCGTCCGCAGCCAATGTCCTGCCCGGTCGTCAGGCTCCTGGTCGATCCGGGTTTCAAGGAGACCGAGTAGCGATTCGTAGTGATCCTCCGAGGGCCACTGACCGACCGCGCGAAGGCCTCGTTCGGTCAACTGAATCCTCAGAAGTTGCACGTAGACGGTGGACGCATCCGGAACGTCGATGCCGTCGATGTAGCTCGCTGCTAGTAGTCGCTCCAAGGAACGATCGACCACATCCTTGTCGAGCCCGGTTTTCTCCACCAGCACTCCATTGCCGAGTTGGGCATGTCCGGCCTCCCATTCCTCAGCAATCGCTCTCAGCAGCGGGTACTCAACGTCATGCCATGTATCCATGGTGCTTCCTCTCGTGCTCCGATAACCGATGTCGACACCATACGGACGGGGTATGACAGCCACCGCCATAATCTCGCGTCCCGCACGTCGCCTCCTCCCCATCGTCGCCGAGCCTTGGACAGCCCGGAAACGTAGGGAGGAGGCGGCGTGCACCCGCGCGTGGGTCACGGAGACACCCACAAATCAGTCAGGAGAGCCACAAATCGCCAAGGTAGGGTGCGGCGTGCCAAGCCACGGTGTTTGGCAGTGCTGCCCCTGAGATTCCTCGGTGGCCATCGTGGGCCTGCACCCGTCAGGCTCCAACCGCGATTATCGTCAGTGAGCAATCGATCAGGGATGGTTCCGTTGTCGTCGACGCGACACTGGCGAGGCCGCCAGACGCAAGACCACAATTGGCATGCGGCACATCGACGCGGCTCAGCTAGCTTGACGCGAGTCTTCCAGTCGCCGCGTCCTACCGAGCCGACCGGGAGAAGAAATGAGCAGCAGGATCGGTTGAGTTTCTCCGAGGCGGGCACTGCGGGAGTTGCAGCTTGAGCAAGGAATCATTCGTCGAGATTGCCGTGTCCCGAGACACGGTTGCCGCCGCCGAGGGCTTCATCCCCGTGGTGGAGGCCTTCGTCGGCGCTGAGCGATCTGACAAGTCGGTCCACCTTGACTTCCGGCCCCTCGGTGAGGGTTCGGGTAACCGGGCCAAGGCGCCGGAGAGGCTCGACCGAGTGTGGTTGGCGTGTCTGGCAAACCTCGTTCTCTCGCGATTTGGTCACCTGCCGCTCCGAGTGACGCTGCCGACCTCGGAGAGCGACCAGCCTCGGCTGGCATTCATCAGGTCGGGGCTCCCCTTTGCCTTGACCCATCGGAGCCAAAGCGTCGGAGCGGACCGCATCGCCGGGGCTGCTGATTCATCAGCACTCTTTCGCTGGCTTGACCTCTGGCGCGTGCCTTGGAACCCCCTCGGCTCTGGGATTGACGGGAGGCTGTTCGACGACGAACCTCGGGTTGCGGACGCGAAGGACACGCCAGGTGGTCGCAGTGCTGCGCGGGAGTCGGGTCTGATCCGGAAGGCCGCCAACGTCAAGAACGCGACCCGGCTCGTTGTCGATTTTCATCGCCAGTCGCTCGACAAGATCCTCGCCGACGCCGCACACGGTCAGCGCGGGTGGGTAACCCTCGTAACCCCGAGATCTGATGACCCCCGAAGAGAAGGGGCCCGACAAGCATGGGGCGACATCGTGACCAATACCGTGCTCACCGAGGTCCTCACCAACGTCAAGCGGCACGCCTTCACGTGCCCCCAGGGAGCCCCACCCCTCGATCAGCGAACGCGAGCCTCGCTGCTGTTCCTTGCTCGCACCGATGGCGGAGGCCCCGAGGGAGAACGAGGGTCCAGCCACCCTCGACTCCACCTCCTCGTGCATGATAATGGCCATGGGATTCCACGAACGTTCCGCCCAAAACTTGACTTGGACGATGACCGCGAGCGAAGTCTCATAGACGAACCGGCGAGGGCCATCGTGCAATATGCGATCGAGTTGGGACTCGCGGCTCGACGATCAGCACAGGACCGTGCCGAGGCTACGGTGGCCGATCCAGGCCTACCCTGGGTGCGAACGAGCTTCGTCGATCTCCTCGGTTTGGCAGTCGATGATCGGGTAGAGGATGACGAGCCCAGTGATGGGTCACAGCTCGCCATCGTTACCAGCACCGATGACAGGACCGGGTGTGTGCTTGCCCGCGCTCATACAGACGGCACGATCATCGTTGAGGAATACCCTCAGATTCCGGTTCAGGGCACTGTGGTCATGGTGAACGTGCCCATGCCACATCCAAGCAGGGGGGAATCCCTACGGCCCGATGCCGGTGCGGTGACGGCGCCAGACCGCAGACGCTGACACGTGCCGAGTTGAGGACCCGTGAGTCAGGACGGCTACGTACGCGTTCGTCCGGGGCGCCTCGTCTTTGCCCCGGAGGTTCCCGAGCGACGTGATGCCCTCGTGTTCGTCGACGTCGATCTCGAACCCTCTGCCGACGACCGCGTTCACCAGCGCCTGGTCGAGGCGGTCCTCAAGCAACTCCGCACAGTACCCCCCGCCATCCTGACGCAGGCGGAGCACCTCTTGGTACGGTGGCCGGGAACGACCCAGGTCTCCAGCGCAGACACAGACCATGGAGACGATCAGGATCGTGCGGCCGAGCTTGCTGATGACCTCGCAAGGGTGGCCGGTCGCCGACTCCCGACGGGGCTGGTCACATTTCCGATCGGTGAGCGACCTCGACTCACCTGGTCAGCGCCACCCAGAGTTCCGGACGCAGAACTCCTTGCGCGTGCCCGGGCTGTCGAGCTCGAGGTCTTGCTGGAGGTCGGTCACGGGATCTGGCGTCCTCGCAAGTACCACTACCGGCTTCCCTCGGGAGAGCACACGTCGGTCTTCATCCGCGTGGCCGACGCTGTCCGCACCCCCCGCGACGCGGTTGCCTTAGCAACCTGGCTTCATCACTGGGCTGTAGAAGATCTGGGTGTGATCATTGACAGTGCCACGCTCGTGCCTATCGTGCTCGCTCTCCACGGAGCATTGCGCGCCGCCGGGGAACGACCAGGACCGGTTGTCAGTCTGAGCGAGTACCCGATCAGCGAACTCGAGGTCGATCGAGCGGTCGCATCGCTGCGGGCATCAGCTCGTCTCTTGGGTCTGCTGTCGGTGAGTTCCAGTGGACAAACCGCTTCCCACATTCAGCATGCCCTTGAACGAGAGATGCAAGAGTCACGGTTGGAAGTGGTCGTCGACCGACGTGCAAACACCGCGGCCGAGCTTCTCTATGCAGAAGACGAGGAGTTAGTGACCCCACCCGAACCTTGGCTTGGTCTGGGGCGGGAGGCAGTCCATGTGTTCGATTCCGATCGCTGTGAACTCTGCGCGAGGGCAACGTCGGCGCGGCTTGTTTCGATCGATCCCTCGAGCTTCGAGGCCACCGTCCTTCCGCAGCCCAAGCTTCTGATGCCGGACCTCAACAGCGCCGAGGAGGCAAAGAACCTCTGGGAGCAATATGACACCGCTGATGCAGTGGGGCTGCGTTGTCTCCCGCCGGACGAAACCATCAATCTCAGGCGAGACGATGAGCCGTTGGAGATCCGGTGCTTCCCCCACACGCTGTTCGACGAAGACCGCGACAGCGCGGCGCGTGGCGAGTTCCTTAACGAGGTGACGGAGGCCGCGAAGACCGCCCGTCTCCGAGCGAGACAGGAACCTGACTTAGCCAAGCCACCAAAGTCCTGGGACCCTGCCCATTGCGACGTGGTGGTAACAACCGCCGCTGACGGAGACGCGCCTGGCTTTCTCGACTTCCTGAACGCGCTTGCGAACGGACTCGGAAGGACGCCCTGGGAGCCGGACAGGATCGTGGTCGTGGAACCGCCGTACACGCTTGTCCCGGATGAGGGTAGTGCCGTTCTGGCTGAGGCTCACCGCGTATTGGTGGTCACGGTGGGGGCAATGACCGGGAGTACGCTCCAGCAACTCCTCGTCGGTGTTCACGATGTGACGGGCAGCCCAGTCGGCGGAATCATCATCCATGGGCGTCCTCAACGCCGCCGGGAGTGGATTGTGCTCCGCAACGCGTTCAATCGAAGGCTGGAAGCGCTGTGGCTGACCCACCTGCCTCAACACTCGCCGTTGAAGGAGGAGCACGACACGCTGAATCTCTTAGGCTCATGGGGAAGGCCGACGCACGGCGAGGCGGCCGAGGACCCATTTGACGCCGCGGCCGACGCCTTCCGAGACGGGCGAGGCTTCTATGTCGAACCAAGCGAGCGTGATTGGTGTACCCGCGTGGGGTCCGTTCAATCATCTCCCGTCGATCCGTACGCGGTGTTCTGGGGGATCGCGCTCGACCCACCGAATGATACAGACGCGGCGGTAGTCGACTGGGCAGCCCGTCATTCACCCACCCTTCGTCCTGGCTCAATCTTCGGCCAACGTTGCCGAGCGCTGACTACCTACGCTGGCGTAGGAGCGGCGCTGCAGAGCGCAAGAGAAGCCGCTGCCGAAGAAGGCACGCCCCTCTGGCGGGCATTCGAGATGGTCGCGATCCTTCGCTCCTACTTCGACCCCTTGATCATCGCCGCTGTATTGCGCTGGGTTCAGCCGAATGAGGTCTGGTGGGGGGCAGACGGGCGTGAGGGGGCTAATGCCATCAGGGAGACATTGGCGAGGGCGACCGATGCCGATCGAAAGCTCCTCATCCCCGAGTTGCTCCTTGCTGGAGCACAGGGCAAGTTGCCCATCGCTGCGTGCCAGGAAGTCTTGCTGCCAGAAGCGAAGCATGTCGTAGACCTTGCTCGTCAGGCGGAGGTGCCGGCTGCCTTCGACGCGGAGTCCGCCCTGCCATGGAGCCCCTTGGAAGCGGCACCCGTGATCGTCGGTCTCCGGCTCCTGGAAGCTGCGCTGACGCGCCCTGACGAATCATGACCGGGCCATGAGCCCCCACCTTGCGTTAGATCCGCGATTCCTCTGTGATGCTCTGCGCATGGTCGCTCGCCGCGGTTCGGCGATGATCGAAGGGGTTCTCGAAGCCTCTCACCTTCAAGCACTCGCTGCGGTCCCGCGCGCCTTCGAAGAACTCCCTCCTGAGGTTGGACTCGTGCAGCAGGCGGCTTCTGCCGAGCGATTTGAGCGGGGCACGGTCGCAATCATCGACGAGTTGGCAGAGGAGCTAGAGGGCTTAGTCCATCAGGCGGACGCCGAAGCCTTCGGGCTGGAAGCCCTTCGGTTCGCGGAAGCTATCTACCAGCGCTACGAAGGAACGCGTCTGGGCGTCTCACCTCATCGTGACAGCGCGTCCTACAAGCTATTGGTGGCGATCCTCACTCTTGAAGGATCAGCGCGTTTCTCAGTCGTGAGCGATCGCGATGGCAATGGTGCCATTGACGAATGGATCGTCCACCCTGGAAGCCTCGTTCTCGTTCGCGCGCCCGGGTTTCAGGGCGTGGAGGATGGCCGTCCGATGCACAGCGTGGGGAAACCCCACGGAGGAACACGGCTGTCCTTGACACTTCGGCATCGCTCCTGAGCACACTGCCAGGGCCTACCAAGGTTGGTGCCAGGTCTTCCGCCTGACACCCGCGTCACAGTGACCCCGGAATGCCGGAATTCCCGATTCCCGGCCAACCGGTGGCGGGCCAAGTCAGCCAGCGCGGTCGAGCGCCGCGGCGGCGTCGATCACACACGTTGTGCAGATGGAACGCTCGGGGACCCGCACCAGTCAGGTCACCGTACGAAGCCGAAATCGATGGTCTTGATGCCCCAATCGAGGGACCACGTCATCTCCGGATGGTCTGGAGAACGGTGTTTCCGACAGCGGTCTCGGGTCAGTGAAGCGTCCGTCGCTTTGGAGTTCCTCGACGAGTCGACGGCTGGCTGCAGCTTCAGCGAGCTGGAGATACGTCCCGAGCGTGCTCTGGAACCGCCCGGGCGTCGAGGCGTCGGAGGAGACAGCGTTCGACCTGCCGGAAAAGGCGACGCACGCTGAAGAGCCGGCCCCAGATCGATCGGGCGACACTCAAGGTCGCCGCCTCGGTCCCCGCGACGAGCACCCCCGCCTCGGGCCGCACCAAGAACGCGGCCATGGGAGCAACGATCAGCACGGTCGCCAGGAGCATGAAGGCGCCGTAGACCGAACGCCGGACCCGTCGCCTCCGACGCCGGCGCCTGGTCTCCAGCTCGCGCTTCCGGAGTTCGGCCTCGACCCTGTCCTGCACGATGTCGGGCAGCTCGTTCACCACCGCGGCGATCTCGTCGCGCAGTTCGTTCATGCTGACCCGAAGCTGCTCGCTCTGCTCGCGGGCCAGATCCTGGATGGCCACCTCCACCTCCACGTGGTCGGGTCGGCGCGCACGCGCGATCTCCAGCAGTTCGACGACGGTCTCGTCGGTGATCCGTTCCGGATCGCCCTGGGTGCGGTCCATGAGCGTCTCGCGGGCGGCGAGTGAGAATCGCAGGCGCTGGTAGTCGTCGTGCTGGAGGTCACCCGAGGTGCGCAGGCGCGCCAGCGCGGCGAGGAACTGCTCCCACCAGCGAGGGGTCGGCCGCAACGCCCCGTAGCAATCGGCGGCGATGCGCAGCCGGGGCAGATCGGGAGCGGCCAGGGGCTGCTTGAGCCACAGGAGAATCGACAGGTGTTCGTCGAGGACCGCCAGCGGCCACCGTCCCTCGTCACCGGCAAGCTCGAACTCGTCGCCGGCGACCTCGACGTGGCGCTGGTTCGTGGTCACGAAGAGCGCGGGGCAGTCCTCCCAGAACCGCGGCCGCGATCCGCCTCGACGCCGGTTGACGGCCACGAGCACGTCGGCGTCGTGGGCACGAGCGCGCTCGTGCTTGTAGTTTCCGAAGGCCTGGCGGAGTCGTGCACGTACCGGGTCACCGCCACCTCCACGTTCCAAGGGGCACGGCACCACCTCGATCCCTCGCGACCGCAGGTCGTCCTCGAGGGCCTCGGCGTGGCCCTCGATCCGGGACGGCGGGACGGCCTGCTCGAGGAAGTGCTGTTCGATCACCGACGGTGCCTCCGCCATGCGCTCCGGGCGTGCCCCCGAGTGGATGGTGGCGGCGATTCCCCGGAGCAGCCGAGAGGCCTCGTCGACCGTGATATCGAAGCACGCCACCCGGGCGTTGCTGAGCTTGCACAGCTTCAGGAGCTCGCGGGTGGCGGCCTCCAGCTCGGGGCCTTCGAACCCGCGGGCGCGCAGGAGCACCTCGGTGTCGAGGAAGAACACTGTCGAGTCCGAGAACTTGCGCTGGACCGAACCCAGGTCGTCGACGTAGAGGTAGGCCTGCCACATCACGCCCTGCACCACGGTCTCGAGGTACCCAAATGCCTCCTCGTCATGCTCCCGGATGTGGTTGACGTACGCCGCGATCACATACTCGAGGACGGGCTCTCCACCCTTCAGCGCCGAGACGCCGAGCGCCTCGACCCGTTCGTGCAGCGCGAGCAGCGCCGCCGTCTCGCCGACGAACGCGAGCAGCTCGTCCTCCGCCGTCGCCTCGTCGATCTCGATGCCGTACCGCTCCTCCGCGAAGCGACAGAGATCGCGCACCACGGTCCGGTGGTGGGTGAAGAACTTCTCCTGAAGCGGCCGCATGCTCAACCGGTCCAGCACGTCGGGTCGGGGGACGAACCGGTGGTTGCGCCGCTCGACCAGGTCGAACCGGCTCCCCGCCCGCTTGAGCACCGACCGGAGCGCTCCTTGCGGGATCGGCAGCCCGAAGCGTTCTTCGACGAGCCGCTGCACCTCCTCCACCGACAGCGCCGTTCCCGATGCCTCACGCAGCGCCTCGGCCACGAACGGCACGAACGGGTCGAAGAAGCTCTGCGACTGGCCGTCCCGCAGGGTGGCGACGGCCGCGGCGAAGATCAGTTCCCGGCCCGATCTCCCCACCCAGCCCGTCGGCGGAGGAGTTCCACCTCCTCCCTCGCGAGCGTGGGGACGGTGGCTGGGGTGCCCCTCGGGCATGTGGCGACCTCCTTGCTCAGGAGCGATTGCCGCGGGACCGTACGCACGAAGGGGTGACGAGTCCTCCCCCGACCGGGTGATCTCGAGGAACTTCCCGCGCCACCGCGCAACGTGTTCTCACGACCACCGACCAAGGTCGAGCCACACTCTTCCTCGTGCATATACGCCGAGGCGAGGCTGCGGCGGCGGACATGTCACGGATCAGACGACGGCCGCACACGCGCTCCCTTGCCTTCGCTCGTCTGCTGCCGGCACGCCACGATGTGTTGACACGAATCCCCGCGGTGCGAGTCGTGCAGGCCGCGGTCCTCACCGTCCCTCGGCGGCCCCGGACGCAGCTTGAGCCGAACCTGGGTTCGTGAGGACAAAGGCCGGGATCCCCCGGGCCTCGAGGGCGGGTGTCGTGACCGCCTCGGCGGTCGGGTACGGCGCGATATCGAGGGTGTCGCGTTCGGGGTCGGGGAGGACGGTGACCTCGTCGACGCCCGCCTCGAAGAGCGCCGACAGCAGCCCGGGGACGTCGCCGAACGACACGTACCAGTCGACGTCGTCGTCGAGGCGCCACGAGAAGACCGGCGTGCGGATCAGCCTCGGGTTGTCGATGACGACGACGTCGGTGGCCACGGCCTCGATGTCCGACGACACCGCAGCCGACGAGGCGCGGAACTCGGTGACGGTGGCGAGGCCACGACTGGCCGGGAACGCCACCAGGACGACCAGGCCGGCGACGACCGCGGCTTGCTGCTCCCACGAGCGTTGTCGCAGCCGGCGCGCGAGCCCCACGGCGACCACCACACCCAACGGGACGACCACGGGCGCCAGCAGGCGCCCTCCCCACTCCCGCTCGCTCCCCCCACCGGGCAGCGCGACCACCACGACCACGGCCGAGGCGGCGGCAACGGCCACCATCACACGCTCTCGCAGCGACGTCTCCCGCCACGGCAGCGCCGCCAGCCCGAACAACACCACCGGCCACGCTGCCAGGAGCCCGAGGACGGGCAGGAAGGGCGCGTCCGCCGACCGGGCGCCGTGGATGACGGCCACCCCGAGCGCGGACCCCACCGCCACCGTGGCGCCCAGGAACCGGCCTTCCCGGCCCCGCATCCGGAGGAACAGGCCACCGCCCAACGCGGCGACGATGGCGACGACCACGAGCCGCTCCGTGTCGAAGGCGACGTTGCCTCCGTCGAAAAGGAACCGCCAGGCGGCGCCGGCCCGGCTCTCGAGGCGATCGACGAGCCCCGAACCACCGGCGTCGGCCCACAGGCTGTCGAGGCCGGGCCAGGAGCCGGTGATCCGCTCGACCCACAGTTGGCCACCGCCGAACGCCGCTGCCATTCCCGCCAGCGACCCGGCACCGACAGCCAACGCATCTGCCCACCGCCGCTGCCACCCCAGCGCGCCGAGCAGCACGCCGACGAGACCGACCCCGAACCAGGCGGCCTCGGGGGCAAGCAACACCCCGATCCCGAGAGCAGCAGCCAGCCCGAGGGCCCGCCGCCGCGACATGCCCAACCGCGCGATGCGCAGCCCCGCGAGCAGCGCGAACCCCGCCGCCGCGGCCACCAGCGTGTACGCCCACAGCACGTAGGCGTTGACCAGCAACGGCCCGCCGGCCACGAGCCAGAACGCCGGTCGGGAGCCCTGGGGTTCGAACTCGCGTCCCAGCAGCCACGCCGCCACGGCGGCGAGCACGAGGCCGGCCAGGGGCACCAGGTACAGCGCCATCCCCGTGCCGGCGACGGCGGCCACCCCCGTGAGCACGACCGCGTGAGCCGGCTGCTCCGCGGAGGGAACGAGCCGCTCGGAATCCCCGGGGTCCGGCCGAAGCGGCGCCCACCTGCCCTCGGTATCGAACGGCTCCCCCGAGTACCCGTACGACCAGTCGCCCCCCTCGAGCGCCTCGACCTGGAGGCCCAGGCGGCCCTCCTCCTCCACCCACGCCGCGCCGTCGAGGCGCATGAAGGGAACCGCGACGGCCACGAGCACCACCAGCGCGGCCACGTGCGCCCACAGGGGCCGCGACCAGACGCGGGCTGCCAGGTCGAGGGTCCTCGAAGCAGGCGGTCGCCGCAAGCGGTCGCGATCGACCTCATGGCTCGGCCGCGACCTCACCGCCGTGGTCATGGCGTCGAAGGCAAGGGGTCAGCCGGTGTCGTCACGGCCCGAGTCGTCCTCGAAGCCCTGGCGCAACTCCCGGGCCGACTCGCCGAGGGAGCGGGCGAGTTTGGGAAGCTGGCTCGCTCCGAAGAGCAGCAGCAGCACGGCGAGGACGACGAGAAGTTCTCCGGCACCGACGTTCATGCGTACGGCCTTCCTCTCGATTCAGACGGGTACGGGAACGTCGTCGTGCATCCCGGTGGGCCCCGGCGGCTCGTCGCGACCCGACGCCGCCCGGCGGCGCTCGCGCAGGCTCCGCAACGCCAGGAGCCCGACCATGCCGGCGGTCGCGCCACCCACCGCGATCGGCGTCCACGGGATCTCGAAGGGGTCGTAGGTCAGGTCCGACGTCGCCGAGATCTCGCGTGCAGTGCCGGGGGCGATGTGCCAGACCAGCGCGCCGTCGGTCTCCTCGTCGGCGTTGTGATCTCGAACCCCGCCGGGGAGCTTCACGGAGATGGTGAATTCGGCGAGGAGGTTGTTGGGCCCGCCCGTCGCCCCTTCATACGGGCGGGCATCAGGCTCCCCTCGAAGGTGGAACAGCGGGTCATCGCGCTCGATGGCAAACCCGTTGGTCACCACGCCGAGCCCGATCTCTGCTGCATCGCTCTCGTATTGAGTGGCGAACTCGTCACCCCAATCGTTCAAGCGCTCGAGACGGTCCGGGATCTCGTCAACAGCTCCGAATCGAGTGGTGAGACGCAATCCCTCGATCTTGCCGTCGACGACGCGCTCGTGACGCCATCCGTCGGGGACTGTCTCGGCGAGCACATCGACCGGATCGGGCCCCTTGACCTCGAGAGCCTCCGGACCCTCTTCCGCGATGATCCGCCTCCGCTCCTCCAAGTCGTCTGTGGCCGGCTCGCTCTCCTGCAAGGTCGACCGGGCGGTCTCACCCAACATGAGTTGGACGGCGAGCTCGCCCGACCCGTCCTCTTCGACGGTCGTCGCAACCTCCATCTCGACCTTGCACGCAGAGAGCAGCAGAAGGAGACCGACGACGACCGTCACGAGCCGCATCGACCCGGCGCGCCCGGCTACGTCAAGTGTTCCCACTGCCGCCTCCTCCGCCGCCGGAGCCGCCTCCTCCGCCGTGGTCGGAACCACCGCCACCTCCACCACCGCCGCCGCCTCCCCCACCGCCGCCTCCCCCTTGACCGGGAGTCGTCGTGGTCGTCGTCGAGGTGGATGTCGTGCTGGTCGTGCTCGTGGTCGTCGTGGTGGTCGGATCGGGAATGTCCTCAGCCCAGGAGCAGACCAGATCCGGGCCGAGGAACTCGCCGATCTCCTCCTCGTCGGGCACCTCTTCGTCGTGCTCGTGTGTGAAGTGCGCCGCGTACCAGACGACGAGGTCCTGGTCTTCGATGACTTCCCCGTCCATGAACAGGTCGATGCGCTGCCGTGTCAGCACCGGGCTCTGGTTGAAGCCCTGGTCGTCATCGATCTCGTGGTCGTGGTGGTGGAGGAACCACACGTCGGCGCCCCCATACAAGTCGGCCTCTCCGTCGCGCGGCCCCGGCATGAGCAGGTAGTGCTCGTCGTTCGACGACAGGGGGAAGAAGGACGAGCTGATCTTCCAGTGCCGGTTGGTGGCCTCGTCACGAAGGCGCGAGACCTCCACAGGGAGTGGCGTCCAGCCTGTGCCCAGCAGCTCGTCGTCTTCGTTGAACTCCTCGACGCGATTGGACGTCCCGTCGACATCGAGGTCGAACCGCCAGTAGGCGTGGTGGATGTGCGTCTGGCACGTGCACGGGTTGTGAATCGCCGAGAACCCGAAGCGGGGCCGAATGGTGCCGTTCGAGAGCAGGCCCCACTCGGTCATGTACCGGTACCAGCCCGCCTTCAGCTCGCTGGTCAGCATGAGGTCGTTGCCGTCGAGGAAGATCGCCATCCCGCGGAAGTTCCCACCGTCGAAGCCAGAGTCGATCAGCGTGCGGGGCTTCTCGGTACACATACGAATGCCGGGCATGACGTCGTCGCCGACGGCCTCGAAGCAGGCTTCGCTGTCGAGCCAGTCGCGAAACGTCGGCCCGCAGCCGCAGCACCGCTCGGGCCCCTGGTATTCGACGTTCAAGATGGGCACATGACCCTGGAACATCACCCGCCGAGTGCGGTAGCGAACATCGATCAGCTCGACACCGCAGCCGTTGGTGCTCACGGTGTGGTCGTTGTCGATGTTGAGTTCGCTGAGAATCCTCGCGAGCGGCGGGCCGAACACCGGCCCGCGCGTCGCTGCGGGCCTGATCGCGAGAAGACGCCAGATCTGGCTGCCGTCCGGCGCCGACACCACGATCTCGACCTCTCCGCTCGATCCGGTGGAGGGGCACCCGTCGTCGCTGATGGGCGCGCCGCAGTCACCGGAGCAGTCGCACGGTTCGCCCTCTTCGGGGATCTGCTGCGGACCGACCGTCTGCTGTGAGAGGTCGACGCCCACTCGCTGGTGCGCTCGGTCGCCGAGCAGCTCGTTCAGCGCGTCCGGGCGGTCTCCCGCTGGGTCCGGTGCGTAGAGGCCGACCGCCAGGATCCGGTGCGGGCGTCCGTCGAGTCGGGGGTCGTCGAAGAACGGCGGCATCGGCATGTACGGCTGCACGGCGCCCGACTCGATGAGGGGGCCCCACCGCGGGTCGGCTCCGAGGACGGCCACCGCATCGCGAAACTCCTCCACGGTCGGGATGGGCTGCGAGACGGTCTGGCCCAGCTCGACCCTTGTCGGGTCGTCCAGGAGACCGGCGACGTCAACGGTCCAGTTGTTCGTGTAGTCGTAGAGCGTCGCCGAATAGGCACGAGGTGGCAGCAGCTCGGGCTCGCCCTTCTGCACCTGCGGGACGACGTGGAACGACAACCAGCGGAATCGCCCGCCGTCGAGGAGCCGGGCCAGGGGTCCGGCGGAAACCAGCTCGCCGCGGAGAGCCTCGAGATCGCGGTCCGACGGCCCGTAGGGCTGGACATCGACGACGTAGCCGCCGGGGCTCTCGATGCTCACCATCGCCGGACAGCCCCTCGCGTCAGTCTCACAGCTCGGCTCCGATCCCAGCGGACGGGCGCTCGCCGAGGGCCGCCAGGACCTCGCGGGCGGCGCCTTCACCGGACCGAACCGCCCCTTCGAGCCACCCGGCCCAGGTCGCGGATCGTTCGGCTCCTGCCCAGTGGACGCGATCATGCCGCCGTCGCGAGGCGCGGACGGTCGAAGTCACGGTGCCCGGAGGGGCGACCAGGCCCCACCCGACGCCGTGCCACGGACTGTCCCTCCAATCGGTGAGCACGGCGTCGCGCGGTTCTGCGGCCTCGGGGCCGAACCAGTCGGCGAGGGCGCCGAGCGCATCCCCGACGCTGGTTCCCCCGTGTTCGAGCCAAGATCTTGCCGCGGCTCCGCACGCGTGGCTCACGATCACCCCCTCGCCGCCATTCCGTCGGGCCTGACCGAGCGTGAGCGGGCCGCTCGTCGACAGGGCCAGGCCCGACAGACCGTTGCCCTCCCAGAACGGGCGGTCGTAGTGACAAACGAGGGTCACGACGTCACCACCCGACAGGCGCAGTCCGGACTCGTCGGCGGTGAGGGCCGGCTGGAACTCGACGCGCGTCAGCGAAGACATGGGAACCGCGACCAAGGCGCGGCCCGCGGTCACCCGAAAGTCGGGTCCTTCGAGGGTCACGCCCGCGTCGCCCTGCACGATCGTCTGCACCGGGGCCGGTGATCGCAAGCTCGCCGACGCGCTCTTCACGAGGCGATCTACGAGCCCTGCGGGCCCACCCTGGATTCTGACTCGTTCGCTCGGCACGTCGCCACGACGAATGCTCACCCAGGGCTGGTCGTGGCTGCGGCAGGCCTGACAGCCACGCCCCGCTGAGTGATGACCGGGGGTCGGAGCGAGGACCGGTCCGCGAAACCCCGGCGCCAGCGAGGCGTTCAAGAGATGGCTCACGCCTCCGGCACCCGCGATGGTGGCGAGCACGTGGAGCAGTGACAACTCCGCCGGCTCGGCCGCCCACAACACCCGCGTGATCAGCGTCATGAAGTCCTCGGCCGGACCTCGACGCACGTTCGCCGCGATCCAGGTGCCGAAGGCGGTCGCGTCACGCGCCTCGGCGTTGGGCTTCGCCCACGGCGCCGCCGGGTCGACCTCCGCTGCCATCAGGTTGAGGCGACTCAGCGCGACGCCGATCTCACGATCGAGGGCCGCGTCGCCCGAGATCGAACTACCTTCGCCGAGACGGCGCTCCCGCCGGTGGAGGATCACCCGCTTGCCGCTCGAGGTGACCGACCGGGTTCGCAGGCCGATCGCCTCGGCGAGGTGGACCACCGAGTCGTGGGTCGCCGGCACCGCGGGATCGATCGGGAGGTCGCCGTCACCGGAGGCGACGCGCCCTCCTGCGTGGTCGCTCGCTTCGAGAACGAGCACATCGAGACCACCGGCCCGAAGTGCCCGAGCGGCCACGAGCCCTGCGATCCCCGCCCCCACGATGGCGACATCGGCACGTTCGTCCTTGCCGATGCGCTCGAGCGCTCGTGAGGCCCTCCGTCCGGTCAGCGCGACTGCTCCCGCGGCTCCGGATGCGCCGAGGAAGCCGCGTCGAGAGATTCCGAACGCATCCGTCGTCGGAGGAAGACCGGCCCGCTCACTCACGACTGGAGCATGCGCGGTCGAAGAACGCCGCGGATCCCCCGATCGGGGGAGTTACACCGGTGAAAGACATCACATCTGCAGGTTCTCGACCCCGCATCACACGTACGGACGCGTCGTGAATGGCGGTGCCGTTTCATCGGCGGTGCAGGGTGGTGGCGATCGCGCGGTGTCGCCGGCGGGCGCGGTTGGCGATCCACGCGAGGGTTCCGGCGAGGACTGCGAGGACGAAGGTGATCGGTGGTCCGGAGTTGGTGGTTCCTACCCGCGACGGCCGCGGTGGCGCGGAGCCGCTGGTCGCGTGGTCATTGCCAGGAGGCACGGTGGCCGAGCCAGCCCCCGCGGGATGGGTTCGTCGGCGGTCGATGACGTCGTGGGCGTCCGGCGATGCCGGGGCCCCGGGTGCCTCCTCGAGCAGCTCGCTCGCCGGCGGCCCTTCGAAGTCGGTCGGTGGCGGCGGCGGCGCCTGCCGCTGCGCGGTGGCGGCCGGGGGCGTGGGCGGGTGGGTCGAGGTCGACGGGGGCGGTTCGCCACTGGGCGCGGGTCGGAGCGCGGCCGGCTCGCCGCAGGGGGTGTCGCACTGTTGGACGACGAGCGGTCCGGCGCCGCGGTCGTCGCGATCGCTGACGTAGGCGACGCGGAGGCGTTGCCCGTCGGCCGCGATCGTGGGTCGCCCCGCGAACGAACGCGACTCGGTCACGGTCCACGATCCCGCGAGGTCGCAGGACGAGTCGCAGGCGGCGAGGTGCAACCAGCCGCGGCGGCCGCTGACGAACACGAGGCGGGGCCCGTCACGGGCGAGCGCGAGGTCCGCTTGCCCGGCGAACGAGCGGTCGTCGACGATCACCGGCTGGGGCCACGGGTCGCTGGCAGCGCAGGCAGCGTCGCAGTGGACGAATCCGGCGTGCTCGGCGGGAACGGCGAGCCGGGGTCGGTCACCGTCGAGGCGGAAGCCGAAGGAGCCATGGAGCGACGGGCCCTTCCCTCGGATGCGTTGGTGCTGCCACTGGTCGGGTCCGAGGCAGTGCTCGTCGCAGGCCGTGTAGAACACGGTGCGGGCGAGGCCGACCTGAGCCGTGTAGGCAATGCGCGGGCGGTTACCGGCGTGCGAGAGCCGGGGCTGCGCGGGGTACGGGGCGGGCGTGGCGATGCGCGCGACGGTCCACTGCTCGGGGTCGTCGCAGGCCGTCTCGCAGGAGGCGAACTTCAGCGCGGGGCCGCCGGCGTCGCCGTCGTCAGTGCGCTCGTCGACGTAGGCGATCCGGGGGCGCCCCCACTCGTCGAGGCCGATGGAGATCCCCGTGTACGTGCTGTGCCCGTAGTCCCGGTCGTGCACGCTGACGGGCCCCAGGCTGACCGCGGACCACGACGCCTCATCGTCGCACGCGTCCACGCACGTGGCGTAGACGAGGTCCTGGCCGGAGCGGTACGCGAGGTGCGGGTTCCCCCAGGGGTCGAAGGCCGTCGAGATCTGCCAGACGTAGGGCCCCCGGGCCACAGTCGTGCGCCGCCACCCCGACCGCGACGAGCAGTCGGCGTCGCAGAGCAGGTAGTCGAGACCGCCCCCCTGGCGCTGCTCGCGGGCGTGGGCCACCGCGATGGCCCCGGGCCTCACGGCCAAGGCGAGTCGGTCGGCGGGCGCGTCGTCGAGTTCGACCGCCGTCCACGTACGCTCGTTCGGTGGCTCGCTGCCGGCCGCGGCGGCTCCGTCACCGCCCGGCACCGGCAGGCCGACGACCGCGAGCACCACTCCGAGGCAGCCGAGGGCCTGGGGAAGTGTGGGCCGCCTCCTGATCATCGGTGCCGCGCCCGGGAGCTAGGAGCCGAGCCCCACGCTCGCTCGGTGGCGTTCGAAAGCTGCACGCTCGTTCATCGAAAACATCCTCCATGTACTCGAGACTTGTGAACTCCAACTCTGTGGCGGCCGGCCGCTTCGCCGGGGCCCGAGAGGGTTCGGGCGGCGCGGTGCCGGCTGCGGGTGATCGGCTGGTCCATCAGCTCGCCTCCTTGGCCATTTCCAGCTCGCGCCGGCGGTGCGCCAGGTACGCGGGGGCGCCGAACAGCAGGCCGGTGAGGGCGAAGAGCAGCGCTTGGAGCCATCCGCGCAGCAGGATCGCGGCCAGCGCCCCGGGGAGTTGTGTGAGCCAGAACGGGTTCTGGCCGTCCGACGAGGTCGGTTGCGAATGGATGATCTCGATGATCTCCACCCGCCCGCTCGCCACCGAAGGCCCGTTCACCACCGTGATGCGCGCCACCTGACCCGGGTTGGCGAGCGAGAACGCGATGTCGTCCGCGGCCTGAAGGCCGCCCGGCGCCGCGCCCTGCTGCAGCACGTACGCTCCCAGCGCCACCTGATCGAAGCGGCATGTGCCCGCCCCGCCGGTCACACACGAGCCCGCCACCCGATCGGTCGGATCCAACGCCCCGTCGCCGTCCACGTCGCCGACCAGCGCGAACTCGCCGCCCGCCAGCGGCGTCCCTGACGGGTCGACGAGTTGCACCTCGACCGCCGCCGAGTTCGGCGCGTTCACAAAACTGACCGTCTGGCTCGCACCCTGCGAGACGAACACCGGCGCCGGCGCACCCTCGGCCAGGAAGCCCGGCGGGGCGGAGCGCTGCATCACCAGGTACGAGCCCACGTCCAGGTCGTCGAAGCTGCAGGATCCGGCCGCGCCGGTCGTGCACTGGTCCTCGACTGCGTCGGCGGGCCCGCGCTCGCCGTCGCCGTCGGTGTCGGCGACCAGCGCGAAGTGGCCGCCCGCCAGCGGCGCTCCCGCCGGGTCCGACAACTCGACCGACACCGACCCCGGCGTCTCCACCACCTCGCCGCGGGGATCGCCGATCTCGTAGTGGGTCTCCGCGAACACCGCCGCCAGGTCGATCTGGACCCGGTTGGCACGGAACCCGTCGTTGTAGATCGTCAACTGGAGGCCCGGCAGCTCCCACAGCCCGAAGATCTCGTTGATCACCCGGTCCGACATCTCGTCCACCGGGTCGCGCTGCACCATCGCCTGCGCCCCACCCGGGCTCCCCGTGAACTTGGGCCGCATGTCCCGACCCGAGGTCGTCGCCCGCACCCGATCCGTGAACACCGCATTGATCACCTCGACCACCCGGTGCGGGTCGCACGCCACCGCCGCCGCATCCCCGTCCTCGCCGCCGAACCGCTCGTCGGGAGTCAACCCCGCCGCATACAACGCGTCGTCGCCGTCCGAGTCGCCATCCCCGTTGCGATCGAGGTTGTCGGCGCCCGCCTCGGGGTCGGCGCCCACAGCGCCCGCATTCGGGTCCGAGCGCCCACACGCCAGGCGGATCTCGCCCTCCGCATCGCGGATCACCACGTCCTCGTAGACCACCTCGGCCCACGAACCTGCGGTCCCCGGACGGCCCTTCGCCCTGGCGCGGGCGGTCGTGCGCACCTCCCCGATCGACAACGACCCCCTCTCCGGCACCCCGACCTCCACGTCCGAGGCGGTGGCCGTCACCTCCACCACCATCCCCTCGTCGGGATCACGGAAGACACGGGTCTCCGAGCCCGACGCCCCCACCGAGAAGCTCGTCGACGCCCCCGACCCCCCGCTCGGGGTGAACACCAGCGGCTCGAGCTGCGCGCTCGCCTCGGTCCGGCCGAACTCGGCCTGCTCACACGACGTCCGCGACCCCGCGAACGACGCGTCCTTGGACCCGGGGTCCGCGCACTCCGACGCGTACGTCACCCCCGCGTCCTCCTCCACACTCCCCCGCCCGCGGCAATCCACGTTCCCGTCGCCGTCCTCGTCGCAACGCGGATCGTCGCGGTCGAACTCCTCCCAACAATCCGCCTCGTTCACCCCGTCGGTGTCCGGATCGTCCGCCTGCTCGAACCGCCCGCTGTTGTCCTTCTCGTCGATCCGCCCGTCACCGTTGCGGTCCTCACGCGGCCGGCACCCCCCCTCGAGCCGACGGTCACCGTCCACCTCCCGCATCCCCCGATCCACGAACTCCTCGAACCCCGCCTCATACGGCCCGAACTCCCCATCGAACCCGTCGTCGTCGGGATCGCCGGGATCGCCCTCGTGGTGGTCCTGGAACCTGGATTGGAACTCCGCGCACTCCTCCCGGTCACCGAACCCGAACGGCGCGTTCCGACAGAACCCGTCGACCTGCGCGTCGAAGAAATCGTGCACATCGCCACCACGCCGGCGCTTCACATCCTCGCCCGTGCCACCACCCTCCGAATCGGCCGGCCCCCCGTCGTAGAACAACCCCACCGCCTCCGCCTCCGACAACCCGTTCTCCAACACCGCGTCACGAATCGCACCCAACCGCAGCTCCCGCTGACCGGAATGGGGTGGTGCGGGGGTCGCGCTCAGATGCGGACCGAGATGGTTCTGCGCCTCTCCACTCGGATTGTTGAACAGCCAGTCGTAGGTGAAAGACGGCTCGGCGGTACTGTTCTTCGACGTGTCGACCTTCACGCCCGGCAGCACCGTCGACAGGCCCGTCCACCACAGCCGAGCGCCGTACCCCGACGCCCGGCCGATCCGCGTCACCGACGACGCCTCCGCTTCGTCGATGTCGCGGGTGGCCGCGTCGGGGTCGGGGCTCTCGAGGAGCTGCGCCGGCGGCACCGCGTCCTCGTAGACGTGCACCGATGGCTCCGAGTGGTCCACGGCCACCACTCTCGGCGAGCCTGACTCACCCGAGGGCGGGCTCACCACCGCCATCGCTGTCGAGACCTTGCCGTCTTGGCTGGGATGGTTCAGATGCGGTTTGGGCAACGCCTCGGCGGCCAGGTCGTCGACCGGAAGGTTGACCGTGTCGGCCATGACCAGGCCCCGATCCGTGCGGTTTCCCTCGCTGTTCTGAAGACATTTGATGCACGACGCGTACAGGCGACCCGTCCTCGCGTCGCCCTCCATCTGCTGGATATGGGGCGCCGGCACCGAGCCGATCCAGCCGCCGACCCCGTAGTCGTAGAGCGTGGCCCCGCTGTTTGGCTGGTTCCACACCAGCAGCTCGCGTTCCGGGATCACGTGCGTGAAAAACGGGGGGCCCTCTACGAAGCCGAGCCCCCCGCCGATTGGCTCGACGTCGATCGTCACGTCTCCGGGCAGGTTCGGACGCAGCTCTCGCGGGTGGCGTTGGCCCCGAAAGTCGAGCTGCACGTTGACGATCTTGTGGGGCTCGAACGGCGGGTTCATGAAATACGGCGTCGAGTATCCCTGGCACGCGAAGGCGATGGAATCGCCGTCGTGGCTCACCCCCAAGCCCGGCAGGTTGAACGTGGTCCGGCACCCACGGTCCTCCACCGGCACCGACCACCGGTGCACGAGACCACCGTCCTCGCTCTCGTCGACCTCGGGCGTCGCCGGATCGTCCCCCGCATCGAACGCGTGCAGCGTGACCTGCACGGTCGTGAACCCTTCTTGCGGGACGTGCGGAAAGACATTGAACTGATCTTGATACGGGCTCGTCTCGGTGACGACGTACAACATCTCGCGCTCGGCGTCGAAGGCGACGCTCTGAATCGTGAGGTTTGTACGCGCGCCTTGATCGACTCTCGACACCGTGGTCACCGCCGGCTCGAACTCGCCGGTGATGCTCATCGACGTGATAGCCGGATCGACTTGACACCCGTCAATCCCCCGGCACGTGTTGCTGGTAGCCATGAACAGGCGGTGGTTGCCCGGGTCGTACGCGCTCAACCTGACGTCGGTCAGCGACGGGATCCCCCGCCCCGACCGGGTCTTGATGTGCGACAGGTTGACCACCCCGGTCTCGAAGCCGAAGAAGCTGGAACCGGCGAACGCTGCTTCCTCACCGTTGCCGAACCCGTCCACGCCCCGCTGCACCAGCTTGTCCGGATCGAAGAGAAACACGCGAATGGCATCGGTCGAGCCGGTCTGTCGCAGGAGCACGACCCGCCGCCCCTCGTCGAAGTTCTCGTCGACGAACATCTGCTGGCGATGATCTTGCGCAAACCGACCATCGTCGGAGTCAGGAACCTCGCCGTCCTCGTTACGGGGTTGCCAGGTCGCCACGCAAGGCAACTGCTCATCGCCGGTTTGGCCCGGCGCGAACGTGCATTCGCCGGCCGGAGTCGGCCCAGTCCCCTCTTCTGCGCGTGGAATGGGCATCTCCCCTTCATCGCATCGCGCCGCTTCGGGAGCTTCTTCGGCCTGCCCGGCCGCAGCGTCGGGCGCGCATCTCCACCACCTGTCATCGATGAGCTGCTGGCTGTCGTCGAGCGGCGTCCGCTTGACCACAGCCCCGACGTTGCCCACCGTGACGGCAGTCGGCTCGCCTTCCTGCGTGTCGGCTAGCCCGATCGCCACCGAGGTGAGATGCTCCGTCGGATTCCCCGCCAAAGCCAACCCGCTCAAGGCCATCGTCTTGGTAAGCGCCCGTGCGTCGACCGGGGCCGGCGCCCAGCGGGACCCCTCCTGATCGCGCATCTCGAGGACGGTGAGCCGCTCGCCTACCACGTAGCCGACCCGAGGCGCCTCCTCGTCGGCCGTGTCGCTCAGCGCCACCCCGAGGAAACCGGGTCGCTCGTCACGTTCCACCTCGTCGAACGTCGTCCGCACGCCCTCCCCAGTCCAGCTCTCGCCCCCGTCGGTCGTCCGCAGGATCACGCCGTCGTCGCCCACCGCGACCCCGAGATCCGCGCCGTCCGGATCGGTCGGGAAGAAGGCCACGTCGCGAAGCGCCGTCTCGACCCCGCTCTCCACCTCAGTCCACGTAAGCCCGGCGTCACCCGTCCACAACATCTCACCCTCGTCGCCGACGGCCACGCCGGTCCCGGCAGCGCCGGGCGCGAACGCCACCCGCAACAGGTCGGGCGCCGTCGCGTCGTGCCGGATCTCCTCCCACGACGCGCCCCCGTCGCCACTTCGCAGGACCGTGTGGTCGTCGCCCACGGCCACGACGACCTCGGGACTCGCATAGGCAACGCCGTTGAGATCCGGAGTCCCCGAGGGAGTCTGCCCCGGAGTCCACGACGCACCGCTGTCGGCCGTCGTGGTGACCACACCCGTCGCGCCCACCACCACCCCGCGGTCCTCGTCCGAGAACGCGACTCCGTGGGCATTCTCCTGCTCGAAGCTCTTCGCCTGGGGAAGACCGACCCACGTCGACCCCCCGTCACCTGTCCTCAGGAGGCGGTCACCCGTCGTGCCCGTCTTGTGGCGCGTGGCGAAACCGACGGTGGCGCTCGGAAACGCGATGTCGGTGAATTGCCCGGAGGTGAGAACGGGGTTGTCGGGATCCTGGTCCCAGCCGGTCAGCCAGTCCCGCCGCATGGCCCGCCAGACCGCCTCCGGCGCGTCCTCGCTGCTCTGGGCCTGCGCAACGGGCTGGCGCTCCTGCCCAGGAAGGGGCGCAGCCGGCACCATGAGCGCCGCGAGCACGGCAGCCATGAGGGTCACAGGCCGCTTCGGGCTGCGGTAGCTACCGCCTGTCAGGACCATTCGCTCACTAGACACTCGCGGCCACCGCGGTCACCTGCTGGCGGTGGCAGGTTCGGCGAGAAGCACCCACCCTGCACCACGAGTCGAATCTCTCGGTCCACACCAGGTACACGAACGAGCGATGGTGACGAGTCGCGCCACAACAACTTTTCCTTTGAAATGGAGGCCACTCCGTCCTGACTTGTGTCATGAACGGCAATTCGCGCACACCGACACGCCGGAGGTCAGGGCGGATCCGACAACGCGGGGTGGGGCCGGTCAAGTTTGACCGGCCCCACCCCGAACTCGCTGAAGCATGGCTGCGACAAGGAGTCGCGTCACGCATGTTGGAGTCTCGACTTTGTCACGAGACTCAACTTGGGAAGATCAGGATGTCTTCTTCCCCTTCTGGCCGGTGCAACTGGACTTGTCGCCGTCAGGCGTCGTCCATACCACCGCAGCGCCCTCGAGGAGCGCGTGGCGGAACTTGAGCCCATTCATGTTGTCGATCAAGGTCTCGAAGGTCAGCTCGGTGAGGAAGCACAGGTCCTGAGTTGTTCCGGTACCTACCCAGTCCTTCAAGACACCCCACGCGATCACGTCACCACCATCGAGCGCCTTGACGGGGAACCCGCCGCCGGCGTTGTTGTCAAGGTTGCTGCACGTACCGCCGGCAGCGTCACCACCCGCTTGCGAGTCCAGGTAGTCGCCCCGGCAGAACTTCACCCAGTTCTCGGTCGAAAGCGACTGGCGGGCACCTGCAACCTCTCGAACTTCGATCTCCCCGCAGTTCGAGCACTTGCCCGAACCCGGCGGGTTCTCGTTGGTCCCGTCGTAGAGATCATCGACCTTAGAGTTCGAGAAGTCACAATTGTCCTTACCTTGCGGCTGCTCGTCGTCGTAGCAACTCTGATGACTCCAACCAACCGTCACATCTTCACCGTGAGTCGTCGTACCCATATCCGGAGCGCTATCGGCATTGCCGTCGGTCCCGCCGGCAGCAGCCACCGCATATGCGGCCGGACCGAATGCCAGTCCGTCCGGACTCGTCGGCTCGCAGCTGATCGAGACCTCCTCGAACTCGTAGTGGTTGTGGTTGACGTCACCCAACTCCGCCGAGCCGACGCCACCGTTGCCGTTGGCGTTGTCGATGAAGACCTGCCCTGCCACCTCACAGACGCCGTCAAGGTCTGTCGGCGGAGCCGGTGGGCGAGGCGACGACTCGTGCTCGCCGTCCTTGGTCTTGATGTCGTGGGCCGCGTCTGCGGTGGGTGCAAAGCCGACGAGGCCGAGCACACCGATGAACGCGATTACGAGAGACAGTCTCCGTCTCACGTCGTTCCTCCTTGGTCGCTTCCGTATCCCACGACCGGCCTGCTGCAACACGAGAGAACGACAATCAGCCGTGGTCCCTGCGGACGCTAGAAAGCATCTCGCCGCGGTCCATCCCCCAACCGGGTGAGCGACACCAATTCTCCCCGCGCCCCACGCACTCTGCGCGCGTTACCCGAACACCTCGCGTGACCGCAACAGCAGGAGAAGGGCAACTCGACTCGGGGCCCCGCGTCTACGGCGAAGGCGCTATCGGCAGTGCCGTCGGTCCCACCGGCGGCGTTGACCGCGTACATGGCCAGAGCGATCGCCCTATCCTTCAGCGCTCACGGGGTCACACCCGACGATGAAATTCTCGAGCTGGTCGTGAGTGTGATTACGTCGAGTGGGCCGGTGCCGCCCGTAGCGTTCGCGTTGTCAACTGGCTCGCCGCCGGTCATCGGCAGGCCGACGACCGCGAGCACGGCTCTGAGGCACGCGAGGGCCTCGGGGAGGGTGGACCCGCTCCTGGGCATCGGTGCCGCGCCCGGGGGGCAGCTAGGTGTAGATCCCATCCACGTTGTTCACACGGGCCTCCTTGAGACTCGGGGGTGCTGATACCACCCTCACCTCAAGGAGGACCCGTGAAGCTGCACGCTAATGCTCGTTTGACCCCGTTCCAGCGAGACCTCATGTGCCGACGGGTGCGTGAGGAGGACTGGACGGTCCAGGTCGCCGCGACGGCGGCCGGCTGTTCCCCTCGGACGGCGCATCGTTGGTTGGCGCGTTACGACGCGGGCGAGTCGATGGAGGACCGCTCCTCAGCACCGCATTCGGTGCCGAACCGGACCCCGAAGGCTGTCGAGAAGGTGATCGAGAAGCTGCGGCGGCTGCGGTTCACCTCGACGAGGATCGCTGCCGAGTTGGGGATGGCGGTCTCGACGGTGGGTGTGGTCCTCGCCCGCCTCGGCCTCAACCGTCTCTCCAAGCTTGAGCCGCCTGAGCCGCCGAACCGTTACTGCCGTCGGCATCCCGGCGAACTCGTTCATGTGGACGTCAAGAAGCTCGGGAGGATCCGGGTGCCCGGCCACCGGGTCACCGGCAACCGTCGGGTGCGCTCAACGCGAGCGGGCTGGGAGTTCGTGCACGTCTGTGTCGACGACTGCTCCCGACTCGCCTACGTCGAGGTCCTCGACGACGAGCGGGCCGCCACCGCTGTCGGGTTCCTCGAGCGAGCCGTCGCCTGGTTCGCCGAACGCGGCGTGACCGTCCAGCGGGTCATGAGCGACAACGGCGGGTGCTACGTCTCCAAAGCCTGGGCCCGCTGGTGCACAAAGCATCGGATCCGTCATCTCCGCACCCGCCCCTACCGGCCCCGCACCAACGGCAAAGCCGAACGGTTCATCCAAACCCTGCTGCGCGAATGGGCCTACGCCGCCGCCTACACCAGCTCAGAACACCGCAAAGACGTGCTCCCCACCTGGCTCACGTACTACAACCAACAGCGACCACACAGCTCCCTCGGTCACAAGGCGCCCGACAGCCGGCTCCCAGCCGACTGACCAACGTCCCTGGGATCTACAGCTAGGAGCCGAGCCCCACGCGGGATCGGTGGCGTGCGAGGTCGGCCTGGGCGGCGTCGTAGAGGGCGTCGGCTCGATTCCCCGCCTCCCCGGCGTGCGTCACGTGTTCTTGGCGCTCCTCGCCTGACGCTTCGGCGGCGGCGAGGAGGGAGCGGGCGGTCTCGGCGTAGGCGTCGAAGGCGTCGGTGTACAGCGAGGCGGCCTCTGCCAGGAACGACGGTGGTGCGATCTCGGCGAAGTCGTCGCGGATGCCTTCCATGGTCTCCACCCAGCCGGAGGCCATCGTGACCAGGGTGGCGTCGTCGAGACCGTTCTGGTGGATGTCGGTGACCCCGGGGCGCATGCCGTACACCACCGTGGCGGCGCCCCGCTCGACCAGGGGGGACAGCTCGTCCTCGAAGTCGGTCAGCGCCTGGCGTTCGGCCGCGAGGTCGGCGGTCGGCGCGTCGGTGGTCGAGCTGTTCCCGCCGATCAGCGACGCGCCCAACAGCACCAGGGGGAGGGCGAGGCCGGCGACGAGTCCGAGGCGGAAGCCGCGGGTGCGGGGCCGCCTCCTGGACCCCACCGCGAGCGTCCCGATCATCGCTTGGCCGTCTTCCCGCCGGATTGCTTCGCCTTCCCGTTGGCGGAGCCGGCAACGGCGTCGCCTCCGCCCTCGCCGAGGTACACCTCCATCAGCTCGGGGGAGTCGACGAGCTGCTCGGAGCGGCCCTCGAGGACGACGTCGCCCTTGGCGAGCGCGAACGCGCGGTCCGTGTGCTCGAGGGCCATATGCACGAACTGCTCGACGATCATCACCGAGGTGCCCGCCTCGTTGATGGTCTCGAGGATGTCGAAGAGCTGGGCCACGATCTTGGGCGCGAGCCCGAGCGACAGCTCGTCGACCACCAGCATCCGCGGCGACGACATCAGCGCCCTCGCCACCGCGAGCATCTGCTGCTCACCGCCCGAGAGGGTGCCGGCGTCCTGGTGCGCGCGCTCGCGGAGGATCGCGAAGTGGTCCATGACCTCGTCGGCCTTGTCCTTGAAGCGCTCCTTGCGATGCGTCCAGTGGCCGAGGCGCAGGTTGTCGAGCACGGAGAGGTCGGCGAACAGCTCTCGGCCTTCGGGCAGGTGGGCGAGCCCGCGCTCGATGACCTCGAAGGCGGGAAGCCCGTCGATGCGCTCGCCGTCGAACCAGACCTCGCCCCGGGTGGGGGTCAACAGGCCCGAGATCGTGCGCAGCGTGGTGGTCTTCCCCGCACCGTTGGTCCCGACCAGCGCGACCTTCTCCCCCTCCTCGACGTGCAGCGAGAGGCCGAAGAGCGCCTGGATCTGCCCGTAGTGGACGTCGATGTCCTTGACCTCGAGGATGCTCATGCCCTCGCCCCCGTCCGGGCGCGCTCGCGCCGCCCGGTTGTGTCTGCGCCGTCGTCTCCCGCGGCCTCCACCTCGGCGTCGCCGCCGTCGTCGTCGTCGCTCGTGGCGGTGCCCAGGTAGGCGGCAATGACGGCCTTGTTCTTCTGGATGTGCTTGGTGGTTCCCTCGGCGATCTTGTTGCCCCGGTCGATGACGTACGCGTAGTCGGCGAGGCCCATGACGACCCGCATGTCGTGCTCGATCAGCAGCATCGTGACCCCCAGGCGCTCGCGGACCCACAACAGCAGGTCCATGAACGCGTCGGTCTCGGCGTTGTCGAGGCCGGAGGCGGGCTCGTCGAGCATCAGGAACGGCGAGCCGGTCACGAGCGCCCGGGCCAGCTCGACGAGGCGGAGGCGCCCGAAGGGGAGTCCGGCGACGGGTCGATGGGCCTCTTCCTCGAGCCCCATCAGCTCGACGACCTGCCGGACCCGCGCCCGCGACGCGGTCTCCCAGCCCACCGCCGACGACGACGCCGCCAGGTGGGCGAAGAACCCGGTGGGGTTGCGCTGGTGGGTGGCGACCATCAGGTTCTCGAACACCGACAGCTCGGGGAAGAGTTGGAGCACCTGGAAGGTGCGGCCCATCCCCAACCGGGCTCGCATGTGGACCGGGTAGGTCGAGATGTCCTCCCCGAACAGCTCCACCGAGCCCGAGGTGGGCTGGTTGAGGCCCGAGACGGCGTTGAACAGGGTGGTCTTCCCCGCGCCGTTCGGCCCGATCAGCGCGGTGATCTCACCCTCCCTGACCTCGAGGTCGAACGAGTCGACCGCGGTGAGCCCGCCGAACCGCACGGTGATGTCGGACGCCGCCAGGATGGGGGCGCGCTTCGCCCGGGCGGGGAGGCGCACCTTCTTCGCCTGGCCCGGCACGTACACCAACCCGCCCGGGCCCTCGGCGCGGGCTTCGGCCTCGGCGGCGAGGCGGTCCTCCTCCTCGGCGATGGTGTCGAGCAGGCGGTCGGGGGCGCCCGGGCCCACGCCACCGCCATCACGGCGGGATCCCGGCAGGGCCTTCCGCAGGCTCGACCGCACGGCGGCGAGGCCGCGGGCCACCGCGTCCTTCGGTCCCTGACCGTCGGCGTCGACCGCCACGGCTTCGACGGGCTCTTCCGAGCCCTCGGTGTCGCCCTCGTCGTCCGCGCTCGCGCTTTCCTCCGTCTCCGCGTCCGCCGGACTCGAGTCGGGGTCGTCGGTGTCGTCGGTGTCGTCGACGGATTCGGGCAGCCGGCCGGCGAAGGCGGCGCGGAGGCGCTGGACCGGCGGCAGGGCCACGACCCGGGCGGCGATCCCGCTGAGGCGGGCCGGGAGGCCCGCAAGCCCCGCGGGGAAGAACAACAGCACCGCGGCCAAGAGCGTGGCCGAGACGACGAGCAGGAAGCCGGCGAGCGCGTCGACCCGGAAGAACAGCTCCTCCAGCGAGGCGAACAGCGTCCCCGACGCGAGCGCGCCGCCGAGGCTGGTGAGCCCGCCGACCACCGCCACCGACAGGTAGAAGAGCGAGCGCTCCACGGTGAACTGGCCCGCGGAGGCGACGCTCTCGTGGGTCATCAGCAGCGAGCCGGCCAGCCCGGCGAGGAACCCCGACACCGCGAACGCCGAGAGCTTCGAGCGGGTGACGTTGATGCCCAGGCTCGCCGCCGCGATCTCCGAGCCCTTCACCGCGAAGTACGACCGGCCGGTCTTCGAGTCGCGCAGGTTCGCCATCGCGAGCAGCGAGGCCCCGACCGCCGCCAGCATCACGAAGTAGAAGGTGCGGCGTTCGGTGAAGTCGAGGTAGGGGACGGTCCCCTCCTCCCCCAGCGCCGGCGTGACGGCCGTCGACGCGCCTCCCACGCCCGCCAGCTCGGGGAGGTTGAACAGGTAGCCCTGCGCCATCCAGGCGAAGATCAGGGTCGCCACCGCCAGGTAGAGGCCCCGCACGCGCAGTGCGACCATGCCGAGGAGCGCGGCGCTGATCATCGCCACGATCGCGCCGACCGCGATCGTGAGGGGGAACGCCAGCCCGAACGACCGCACCATCACCGCGGTCGAGAACGCGCCGATCCCCACGAACGCTGCCTGCGCCAGGCTGATCTGACCGACCCAGCCGGTCAGCACCACCAGCGACACGGCCACCAGGGTGTTGATCAGCGCCAGGTTCACGGTGCCGAGGGTGGAGAACGGCATCGCGATCCCGGCGCCGACCACGGCCACGACCGCGCCCGCTTTGATCAGCGTCCGGGCCCTCATGCCGCCACCTCCGCTTGCTCCTCCGAGCGGTGTGCTTGGCCGCGACGCCGCGGTGCCGGCGCGCTCATGTGAGCGCCGCCGAGCGCACGTCGCCGGCCGAGAGGCGCTCGCCGCGTCGCGCCATCACCACGAACGCCACCAGGGCCAGCACGGCCTGGGCCGCGCCGATCGACGACACGAAGTTGTCGAAGAGGGGGATCACCCCGAGCCCGGGAACCCCGCCGGTGGCGTACCCGACCACTGCGGCGCCCACGAGCGCGCCGGGCAGCGAGCCCAACCCGCCGATCAGGGCGGCCACGAACCCGGGGAGCGCCTGGAGTGGGAAGCCGAACGGCTCGAGCGAGATCAACGCGGCGAGCATGATCCCCGCCACGGCGGCGAGACCGCCGCCGAGTGCCCAGGCGACCTGGGTGGTGCGGTCGGGATCGACGCCCACCAGCGCGGCGGCCGTCCGGTTCGACGCCGAGCCTCGCATCGCCAGGCCCAGCGACGTGAACTTGAACGTGGCGAACAGCGCCACGGTCAGCCCGACCGCCACCACGATCAGGCCCACCTGGTCGAGGCGGAACGCGACCGGGCCCATCACCACCTCGCCCTCGCCGAACAGCGCCGGCGAGTTGCGGGGCGCGGTGCCGAAGAACTTCGCTGCCAAGGCGATGACCAGCCCGTAGACGGCGACGGTGCCGACGGTCTGCGCGGTCGGCGAGACCGACCGGAGCCGGCGGACGAAGATCCGCTCCACCGCCACGCCCAGGAGCGCCCCGACCGCCACGCCGGCGATCACCGCGAGGGGGAGGGGGACCCCCTTGCCTCGCAGCTCGAACACCGCGTAGGCGGGCAGCATGGCCATCACCCCGTGGGCGAGGTTCAGCACCCGCGACGCCCGGTAGATGAGCACGATGCCGAGCGCGAACAGCGCGTAGGCCGCCACCAGGGGGGTCGCGAGCACCAGTTGAGTGAGGAAGAACGACATCGGTGCTCCTACGACCCGGGCGGCCGGTTGTCTTGACCGATCCACGGGTCCTCGACATAGTCGCCGGACTTTCTGACGAACCCGGCGAACTTGCCCTGCGCCGTGTTCCAGGTCATCTCGTAGCCGTGGGCGTGCGCGTTGGCGTACCGCTTCGACGACGACCACGACAGCTTCGGCGACGCCGTCAGACCGGTCTCGAGGGTCGTCGAGTTGAGCGCCTCGACCAGGCGCTTCCGCGTCAGGTCGGGTCCGGCCTCCTCGAGGGCCTGCACCAGCAGCTCCATCCCGATGTAGCCGCCGAGCGAGAACTGGTTGTGGACGTCGGCGTTGTTCTTCTGCTGCTTGAAGTCGCGGGTGTAGCGGACCACCTCGTCGCGCTGGGTGAACTCACCGGTCGGCGGGTTGTAGCCGGTCCACACGACCATGCCCTCGCACCGCTTGCCGCAGCCGTTGCCGAAGTCGGTCGTGAACAGCGGCTGCGCGCCGGCCATCCCCAACGAGAAGTCGCTCGGGCCCATCCGGAAGTTCTCCATCCAGTTCTGTGCCGTCGCCGGCTCGAGGAGCAGCAGCAGGAAGTTGCACTTGGGCAGGTCCTCGCCCTGCGCCTTGCAGGCGTCCTCGACCGCGCCGGTCTGGGGGCCCTGGCTGAAGTCGCCGGGGATCCCGCAGTAACGCGAGTTGGGCTTGCAGCTCGTCTCGCCGTCGCCGTAGCCGGGAATGTCCTCGTCCGAGAGGCGCTCGTACGCCTGGTTGAACGCGTACGCGCCCTCGACGCCGAAGCGGTAGGTGTTCCCGAACACGATGGCGGGATGCAGCTCCGTCCCCGCCTTCTCCGCCCGCTCGTGCGCCTCCTTCATGATGATGTGCACGTTGGTGGTGGTCGCCGTCGCCACCGGCCAGATCCACGGGTCGAGGAATTGGGTGTTGTTCAGCCCGTCGGCGCCCACCACCGGCACGCCGTTGTCCTTGAACAGGTTCGCCAGCGACGCCTGGTTGAGGCCCTCCGACGACGGGGAGACGGCGAACGCGAACACGCCGTCCTTGATCAGGTTCTCGATGAACCGCTTGCCGGTGTCGGGCACCCAGTCGTCGGCCTTGTAGTCGATCTCGATCTGGCGGCCGTGCACGCCCCCGGACTTGTTGACCCGGTTGCGCACCGCCTCCATGGCGTCGCGCACCTCGCCGAGGAACCCCTCGGCGATCCCCCCGGACACGTAGGTGGCCCCGAACCGGATCGCCTGGTCGCTCACCCCCGGCGCCGAGCCCGAGCCCCCGGGCCCGCCACCGCCGCCGCCGACCGCACCGGGTCCGGCGCCGCCGTCGACGTCCACGCCACCGCCGACATCGCCGCCGTCGGCCGCGTCACCGCCCGACCCGACGACGCGGCGCTCCACCTGCGGGCCGCCGTCGCCGTCCTCGCCGCCGGGGACCGGCTCGCCCGGGTACACGGGCACGAAGTTGCCCGCGTCCACCGCCTGCGGCGACGTCTCGCCCGGCACCACCTGCACCCAGGCGAGGCTCGCCAACACCGCGCCGAGGGCAAAGCCCGCCAGCATCGACGTCATGTTGATCCGGTTGGCTCCCGACGGCGGACCCGCCATCGAAGCTGCACGCTCGTTCATCGGAAGTTTCCTCCATGTACTCGAGACTTGTGAACTCGAACTCTGTGGCGGCCGGCGGTGTCGCCGACGCCCGAGAGGGCTCGGGCGGCGCGGTGCCGGCTGCCGATGATCGGCTGGTCCATCAGCTGGCCTCCTTGGCTATTTCCAGCTCGCGTCGGCGGTGTGCCAAATAGGCGGGCGCGCCGAACAGCAGGCCGGTGAGGGCGAAGAGCAACGCTTGCAGCCATCCGCGCAGCAGGATCGCTGCCAGCGCCCCGGGGAGTTGTGTGAGCCAGAACGGGTTGTCCCCCGACGAGGTCGGGCGCGAATGGATGATCTCGATGATCTCCACCCGTCCGCTCGCCACCGAAGGCCCGTTGACCACGGTGATCCGCGCCACCTGACCTGGGTTGGCGAGCGAGAACGCGATGTCGTCCGCGGTCTGAAGGCCCCCCGGCGCGGCGCCCTGGTGCAGCACGTACGCTCCCAGCGCCACCTGGTCGAAGCGGCAGGTGCCCGCGCCGCCGGTCGCACACGAGCCCGCCACCCGATCGGTCGGGTCCAGCGCCGCGTCGCCGTCCACGTCGCCGACGAGCGCGAACTCGCCGCCCGCCAGCGGGTTCCCTGTCGGGTCGACGAGGCGCACCTCGACTGCCGCCGAGTTCGGCGCGTTCACAAAACTGACCGTCTGGCTCGCTCCCTGCGAGACGAACACCGGCGCCGGCGCGCCCTCGGCCAGGAAGCCGGGCGGCGCGGAGCGCTGCATCACCAGGTACGACCCCGCGTCCACCTCGCCGAAGCCACATGTCCCCCCAGCGCCGGTCGTGCACTGGTCCTCGACCGCGTCGCCGGACCCCCGCGCGCCGTCACCGTTCCTGTCGGCGACCAGCGCGAACTGGCCACCCGCCAGCGGCGCTCCCGCCGGGTCGGACAACTCGACCGTCACCGACCCCGGCGTCTCCACCACCTCGCCGCGGGGATCACCGATCTGGTATTTCGATTCGGCGAACACCGCCGCCAGGTCGATCTGGACGCGGTTGGCGCGGAACCCGTCGTTGTAGATCGTCAACTGGAGGCCCGGCAGCTCCTCCAGCCCGAAGATCTCGTTGATCACCTGGTCCGACATCTGGTCCACCGGGTCGCGCTGCACGATCGCCTGCGCCCCGCCCGGGCTCCCCATGAACTTCGGCCGCATGTCCCGACCCGAGGTCGTCGCCCGCACCCGATCGGTGAACACCGAGTTGATCACCTCGACCACCCGATGCGGGTCGCACGCCACCGCCGCCGCATCCCCGTCGTCGCCGCCGAACCGTTCGTCGGGCGTCAACCCCGCCGCGTACAGGGCGTCGTCGCCGTCCGCCTCGCCGTCGCCGTCCCGGTCGAGGTTGTCGGCGCCCGCCTCGGGATCAGCCCCCAAAGCACCCGCATTCGGGTCCGAACGGCCACACGCCAGTCGGGTCTCGCCCTCCGCATCGCGGATCACCACGTCCTCGTAGAGGATCTCGACCCACGAACCCGCCGTCCCCGGCCGGCCCTTCGCCTTGGCGCGGGCGGTCGTGCGCACCTCCCCGATCGACAACGACCCCCTCTCCGGCACCCCCACCTCCACGTCCGAGGCGGTGGCCGTCACCTCCACCACCATCCCCTCGTCGAGATCACGGAACACCCGGGTCTCCGACCCCGACGCCCCCACCGAGAAGCTCGTCGACGCCTCCGACCCGTCGCGGGGGGTGAACACCAGCGGCTCGAGCTGCGCGCTCGCCTCGGTGCGACCGAACTCGGCCTGCTTACACGACGTCTGTGACCCGGCGAACGACGCGTCCTTGGACCCCGGGTCCGCGCACTCCGACGCGTACGTCACCCCCGCGTCCTCCTCCACACTCCCCTGATCACTGCAATCGACGTTGCCGTCGGCATCCTCGTCGCAGCGCGGGTCGTCGCCGTCGAACTCCTCCCAGCAGTCCGCCTCGTTCACACCCTGCGTGTCCGGGTCGTCCGCCTGCTCGAACCGCCCGTTGTTGTCCTGCTCGTCGATCCGCCCGTCGCCGTTGCGGTCCTCACGCGGCCGGCACCCGCCCTCCAAGCGGCGGTCACCATCCACCTCCCGCATCCCCCGATCCACGAACTCCTCGAACCCCGCCTCATACGGCCCGAACTCCCCATCGAACCCGTCGTCGTCGGGATCGCCGGGATCGCCCTCGTGGTGGTCCTGGAACCTGGATTGGAACTCCGCGCACTCCTCCCGGTCACCGAACCCGAACGGCGCGTTCCGACAGAACCCGTCGACCTGCGCGTCGAAGAAATCGTGCACATCGCCACCACGCCGGCGCTTCACATCCTCGCCCGTGCCACCACCCTCCGAATCGGCCGGCCCCCCGTCGTAGAACAACCCCACCGCCTCCGCCTCCGACAACCCGTTCTCCAACACCGCGTCACGAACCGCACCCAACCGCAACTCCCGCTGCCCGGAATGGGGTGGTGCCGGAGTCGCGCTCAGATGCGGACCGAAGAAGTTCCGGCCTTCACTGCCCGGATTGTTGAGCAGCCAGTCGTAGGTGAGAGACGGCTCGGCGGTACTGGTCTTCGAGGGATCCACTTTCACGCCCGGAAGCACGGTCGACAGGCCCGTCCACCACACCCGGGCGCCATACCCCGACGCCCGACCGATCCGCGTCACCGACGACGCCTCCGCCTCGTCGATGTCGCGGGTCGCCGAATCGGGGTCGGGGCTCTCGAGGAACTGCGCCGGCGGCACCGCGTCCTCATAGATGTGCACCGACGGTTTCGAGTGGTCCGCGGCCAACAATCGCGTCGAGCCGGACTCACCGCGACGCGGGCTCACCACCGCCATCGCCGGCGAGATATCCTCGTCGTTGCCGGGATTGTTGACGTGCGGTTCGGGCGAGACCCTGGCCGCCAGGTCGTCGACCGGGAGATTGACCGTGTCGGCCATGACCAACCCCGGCTCTGTCCCGTTCTGAAGACACTTGCTGCATGCCGCGTACAGGCGGCCCGTCCTCGCGTCGCCCTCCATGTGCTGGATGCCGGGCACCGGCACCGAACCGATCCAGCCGCCGGCCTCGTAGTCGTAGAGCGTGGCCCCGCTGTTCGGTTGGGTCCACGCCAGCAACTCCCGCTCCGGGATCACATGCGTGAAGAACGGGGGGCCCTCTTGGAAGCCCAGCCCACCGCTGATCGGCTCCACGTCGACCGTCACGTCACCCGGAAGGTTCGGTTGCAGCTCACGCGGGTGGCGTTGCCCACGCAGGTTGAGGTTTACGTTGACGATCTTGTGGGGCTCGAACGGCGGGTTCATGAAATACGGCGTCGAGTGGCCCTGGCACGCGAAGGCGATGGAATCACCGTCGTGGCTCACCCCCAAGCCGGGCAGGTTGAACGTGGTCCGGCACCCGCGGTCCTCCACCGGCACCGCCCACCGGCGCACCAGGCCGCCGTCCTCGCTCTCATCCACCTCGGGCGTCGCCGGATCGTCGCCCGCGTCGAAGGCGTGCAACGTGACCTGCACCGTCGTGGCCGCTTCCTGGGGCGTGTGAAGGCCGACGATCTGGTCGTGGACGGGGCTCGTCTCGGTGACGACGTACAGCATCTCCCGGCCCGCATCGAAAGCCGTGCTCTGGACCCTCAGGCTGGGGCGCAGGTCGCTGTTGACGCGCGGGATGGTCGTGACCGCGGGCGCGAACTCGCCCGTGATGCTCACCGACGTGATCGCCGGATCGACCTGACATCCCGCGGTCGGCAGGCACATGTTGTTCGTCGCCATGAACAATCGGTGGTTGCCGGGGTCGTACGCGCTCAACCTGACGTCGGTCAGCGACGGGATCCCCCGCCCCGACCGGGTCTTGATGTGCGACAGGTTGACCACCCCGGTCTCGAAGCCGAAGAAGCTAGGACCAGCGAACTCCGCTTCCCCGCTGTTGCCGAACCCGTCCACCCCCTTCTGCACGAGACCGTCCGGATCGAAGAGCAGGACGCGGATCACCCCGCTCGACTTCTCCTGCCGCAGCAGCACCACCCGCCGCCCCTCGTCGAAGTTCTCATCGACGAACAGTTCTTGGGATGTATCCTCACGGAACTTTCCATCGGGGTCAGGAACCTCGCCGCCCTCGTGACGAGGTTGCCAGGTCGCCACGCAGGGCAATTGCTCAGCACCGGTTTGGCCCGACGAGAACGCGCACTCGCCGGCCGGAGTTGGGCCTGTCCCCTCTTCTGCGCTCGGGATGGGCATTTCCCCTTCGTCGCACAACACCGCTTCGGTGACTTCGTCAGGCGCCTGTTCGGTGGCCGCGTCAGGCGCCTGACTGACGACAGCGTCGGGTGCGCACCTCCACCACGTGTCATTGACGAGTCGCTCGCCGCCGTCAAGCGGCGTCCGCTTGACCACAGCCCCGAGGTTGCCCACCGCCACAGCGGTCGGCTCGCCTTCCTCTGTGTGGGCCGGCCCGACCGCCACCGCCGTGAGGTGCTCCGTCGGATTCCCCGCCAATGAGAACCCGGTGAAGGGGCTCGTCTTGATGAGCGCCCGTGCATCGACCGGGGCCGGCACCCAGCGGGACCCTTCCTGATCGCGCATCTCGAGGACGGTCAGCCGCTCGCCCACCACGTAGCCGACACGAGAAGCCTCCTCGCCGGTCGTGTCGGTCAGCGCCACCCCGAGGAAACCCGGGCGCTCGTCGCGGTCCACCTCGTCGAAGGTGGTCCGCACGCCCTCCCCACTCCAGTTCTGGCCCCCGTCGGTGGTCCGCAGGATCACACCGTCATCGCCCACCGCCACTCCCAGATCCGCGCCGTCCGGGTCGGTCGCGAAGAAGGCCACATCGCGAAGCGCCGTCTCGACCCCGCTCTCCACCTCAGTCCACGTACGCCCGGCGTCACCTGTCCACAACATCTCACCGCCTTCACCGACGGCCACGCCGGTCTGCCGGGCGTCGGGCGCGAACGCCACCGCCAACAGGTCCGGCGCCGTCGGGTCGTGCCGGACCTCCTTCCACGACGCGCCCCCGTCGCCACTTCGCAAGATCGTGTGGTCGTCTCCGACGGCCACGACGACCCCGAGGCTCGCATAGGCGACGCCCTTGAGATCCGGGGTCCCGGGAGGGCTCTCCCCGGGTGTCCACGACCCACCGCTATCCAGTGTCGTGGTAATCCCACCCTTCTCACCGACGACCACACCGTGGTTCTCATCCAGGAACGCGACTCCCAACGCGTCAAGGCTCTTGAAGCTCTCCGCCTGGGGGAGACCGACCCAGGTCGACCCCCCGTCCCCTGTCCTCAGGAGCCCGTCACCCTGCGCGCCGGCGGGGTTGAGCGTGGCGAAACCGACGGTGGCGCTCGGAAAGGCGACACCGGTGAATTTCCCGAAGTCGGTAGCTTCACCGTGAGACTGCCGGTCCCAGCCGGTGAGCCAGTCCCGCCGCATGGCCCGCCAGACTGCCTCCGGCGCGTCCTCAGGAGGCTCCTGTGCTCGGGCCGTAGAGACCGTAGCCAACCCATGCTGCCCGGGAAGGGGTACCGTCGAAACGATGAGCGCCGCGAGGACGGCGGCCGTGAAAATCACGAGCCGCTTCGGGCTGCGGTAGCTGCCGCCTGTCAGGCCCATTCGCTCACCCGCCGCCCGCGGCCACCGCGGTTACCTGCTGGTGTCGGCAGGCTCGGGGAGAAGCGCCCACCCTGGCGTCACGGCGTCGAATCGCTGGGTCCACACCAGGTACACGAACGAGCGCTCGTGACGAGTCGCTCCACAACAACTTTTTCCTTTGAAAATGGGAGCCGCTGCGTCTTGACTTTCATCATTAGCCGCAAAATCGGATAAACACGACACGCTGGAGGTCGGGGTCGGGTCCCACAACGCGGGGTGGGGCCGGTCACTTGACCGGCCCCACCCCGCACTCGCTGCAACATGGCTGCGACAAGGAGTCGCGTCATGCACGTTGGAGTCTCCGCTGTGTCACGGGACTCGCCTTGGGAAGATCAGGACTTAGAGTCCAGCTTCTTCCCCTTGTCGCCGGTGCAACTGGACTTGTCGCCATCAGGCGTCGTCCACACCACCGCAGTGCCCTCGAGGAACGCGTGAATGAACTTCGTCGGCGCCTCCGGCTTCACCTCGTCGGGATCGAAGATCAGCTTGGTGAGGAAGCACAGGTCGTCGGTCGTTCCCGTGTTCGCCCAGTCCTTCAAGACACCCCACGCGATCACGTCACCGCCATCGAGCGACTTGACCGGGTACGCACCGCCGTCGTTCTTGTCGAGGTTGCTGCACGTACCACCGAGAGCGTCACTGCCGGATTGCGCGTCCTCGTAGTTACCCCGGCAGAACTTCACCCAGTTGTCGGTATCTGTGGACGAGCGGTCGCCTCCAACTTCCTGGACGGTGATCTCGCCGCAGTTCGAGCACTTACCCGAGCCCGGCGGGTTCTCGTTGGTCCCGTCGTAGAGGTCGTTGACCTTCGAGTTCGAGAAGTCACAATTGTCCTTACCCTGCGGCTGCTCGTCGTCGTAGCAGCTCTGATGACTCCAACCCACGGTCAAGTCCTCACCATGAAGCGTCGCACCAGCAGCGCTATCAGCATTGCCGTCGGTTCCGCCAGCAGCCTGTACGCTGTAAACAGCTACCGGGCCAAACGGCAGTCCTGCCTCGGAGGTTGCCTCGCACGCAATCGCCACGTCCTCGAACTGGAAATGGTTGTGGTTGACGTCACCCAATTCCGCTGAGCCGACACCGCCGTTGTTGTTGCCGTTGTCGATGTTGACCTGACCCAGCACCTCACACGTGCCGTCGATCTTCGGCGGAGCGGGTGGGCGAGGCGACGACTCGTGCTCGCCGTCCTTGTCCTTGATGTCGTGGGCCGCGTCCGCGGTGGGCGCGAAGCCGACAAGGCCGAGCACACCGATGAACGCGATTACGAGAGAAAGTCTCCGTCTCACGTCGTTCCTCCTTGGTCGCTTCCGTATCCCACGACCGGCCTGCTGCAACGCGAGAGAACGACGATCAGCCGTGGTCCCTGCGGACGCTAGAAAGCGCCCCGCCGCGGTCCATCCCCCAACCGGGTGAGCGACACCAATTCTCCCCGTGTCGCACACACTCTCCGCGCGTCACCCGAACACCTCGCGTGACCGCAACGCCAGGAGAAGGGCAACTCGACTCGGCAGCCAGCTCCCCTACGGTGAAGGCGTCGGAATCGATGGCGTCACGGTGCGCACCTATGGGCGTCGATCTACTCCACCTTCGCACCCTTGTCGCCGGCACACGCCGACTTGTCGTCCACGGCCCACACCACCGCCCTGCCGTCGAGAAACACTGCGTGGCCGAACTTCGGTGCACCGTTGATCGACGTTGGCTCGAAGCTGAGTTGGCCAAGGAAGCAGAACTCGTTTGTGGTCCCGATGTTCACCCAGTCGGCCAGCGCTCCCCAGGTGATCACATCGGCGCCGTGCCCCGATCGAACCGGGAAGGCGCCACCCAGGTTGTTGTCGAGGTTGCTGCACGTGGCGCCGAGGGCATCGCCGCCCACGTTGGGATCGAAGTAATCGCCCCGGCAGAACTTCACCCAGTTGTCGGTCGAAGTCGATGAACGAGTCCCGGCAATCTCCTGCACCTCGATCTCCCCACAGTTCGAGCACTTACCCGATCCAGCGGGGTTCTCATTGGTCCCGTCGTACAGATCGTCGACCTTCGAGTTGGAGAAGTCGCAGTCGCCCTCTCCCTGCGGCTGTTGGTCGTCGTAGCAACTCTGATGACTCCAACCCACCCTCAAGTCCTCACCATGGGTCGTGGTACCCAAAGTGGCATCTGCAATGCCGTCGGTCCCCCCGGCCGCGTTGACCGCGTACATGGCCGGAGCGATCGCCAGACCTTCATTGCTCAGAGGCTCACACAGAACGATGAAATCCTCGAGCTGATAGTGGTTGTGATTCACCTCGATTGCGCCGATGCCGCCGTTCCCGTTCGCGTTGTCAACGAAAAACTGCCCACTCACGAAGCATGAAGCATCGATGTCGGGAGCGCTCGGCGGACGGGGCGACGATTCGTGCACGCCGTTCTTGTCCTTGATGTCGTGCGCTGCGTCGGCGTCGGGCACCACGCCCGCGAGGCCGATAAGGGCGAACACGGTGACCGTTCGCAAGAACCTTGAACCCATGGGCTTCCCTCCCACTCGTGGGCTGATCGCCGTCAGCGGTGACTCCGATCTGTGGAACGACCACCAGTACGGCGACTGGAGAACGCCCGCCCGGACCCTGAAGTCGACCGTATGGAACCGATCCGCCGCGTCCATCCCCCGAACGGGTGAGTAACCACCGGCAGGCATCTGGCATCTGGCATCTGGCCTTCGGCACTCGACCACGGCCGGTCCGCTCCGGAGTACCCGCGGCGCGTCCCGCGTTCTCCCTCACCGCCCGGGCATCACCCGCACAGCGATGATCCCGTGAGGTATGGCTCGTAGATGGTGAAGTCGCCGGCCACGGTGGCGGTGGTCACGTCCCCGGTGATCGGGTCGATGACCGTGGGCGCAAAGGCCAGCTCGGCGAAGAAGCAGTCGTCGACGGTGCCGAAGGGCGTCTTGACGGCGGCTCCGGCGTTCCAGTCGAGGGCCCCCATGACGATCATGTGCGTGGTGCCGTTGCGGAACCACTTCACGTAGTTCACGCCGGGAGACGACGACCGATTGCCGGTGGGCTCGGCGGTGACGACGGTTGCGTCGCCCTTGTTGGCGTTGCTGGCGTCGCTCGGGCACCCGCCCGAGTAGCCGTCGCAATGGGTCCAGCCGCGGTCGAGCGTCTCGCCGTGGTGGCTGTTGTGGGCATGACCGAGTTCGTGCCCGTCGGTGCCGCCGCTCCCGGAGAACGCGGCATCGCCCCATTCGAACACGTAGGTGCCCTCGTAATCGGCGTCTCCCACGCACTCGGCGGTGGCGGTCAGCTCGTAGTGGTTGTGCGAGGCCGCGTGCCCCGACACGCCGGGGTCGAGACCACCCGACACGTAGCGCAGCACGCCTTCGAGCGCGCCGCTGCACAGTGCTGCCCCCGGCAGGGTCGGATTGGGCCGGTCTTCATGGTCGGCGGTGCCCCCGTGCGAGGCATCGACCCCCGCCGTGGGGGCGAACAGCCCCACAAGCAACACCGGCACCACGAGAATCGCGAATCGTCGAACACGCATGGTCACAACCTCCCGATCGCTCCCGGCAGCCTGACCGGGAGACGGCCTCGTGTCATCCCCCGATCGGGGGATGACGGCATCAGCGGGGAGTGTGATTTCTCTGGATGCATGACGGTGGCTGCACGGCAACGAGCACGTGGCATTACTCGAGGGTGGTGCCCCAGATGAGGGCCATCTCCTCGAGGATGGAGAGGGGCAAGTGTTCTTCCCACGTCGAGGCAAGGCGATACCGGTCGGCCTCGATGCGCTCGAAGATCGCGATGGCCTCCGGCTGGAACAGGAGGGGGTCTTCGACGTCGCGCCTCTCGTACTTCGCGAAGATCTGCTCCAGGTGGTGACGGTGCTCGTCGACGAAGCGGGCGGTCAAGCCCTCGAAGTCGTCGATCTCCCCGGGGCTGTAGAGCGGGAGCATCGTCTCGAGCACGGTTCGCGAGGTTTGGGCATCGTACTCGTGAGCGGTGAGCGTAAAGAGCTGGTGCTCGAGCACCTGCATCATGCGCGCCACGTCGTAGCCGGGCTGCCTCAGGATCTCGGTCTCCGAGCTACCGAGGGTGTCGTCGTAGATCTCGGTGAGCGCGAGCAACCGGACCAGGCGACGCCTGATTTCTCGGGGCGGTTCCTGCGGCGCCTTGTACACGAGGGGATGCGTCGTGGCTGCCCACAACTCCTGAGCGCCGGTGTGGACCTGGATCTCACACCAGGGCTCGCCGGCCACCTCGTGGGCACCTTCGACGGCGCCCTCGGGCACCACCACGTCGCAGTGGACCCCCAGGTATCCCAGGTCGCGGGGGCCGAGCGCGGCCGACTTGTCCTCGGTCTCGCACCGGTCGAAGATCGACCCCACGACCTCGACGACGGCCGGAACTTGAGACGGGTAGGGGGTGACGACCCGCACGCCGGCCCGGTCCCGCACGGTGGCGAGATCGAGGGTGCGCTCCGGGTCGAGCATCTTACGGACGAGGCTGGCGGTCTCCTTCGCCCGGTGCTCGAGGCGGCAACGCAGCCCGCGCTGCCGCAGCGCCGCTCCGAGCTGCTCGCACACGTAGAGGCACACGCGCTCCCAGATCGGGTACTCGGCGGCGTGCCGGCGCCGGAGCTGTCGGAGCTCGCCCTGGTCACGCACCATGGATCCGCGTCAACCGGTCTTCCACCTTCACTCGGAGCCGGCCGTCGTCGAGTTCCTCCTGGTGCACCACCCCGTTGTCGAACTGCTCCGGCGCGGCCAGCACCCGTACCCCCGACTGGAACCGGTACTGCACCTGTCGCACCCGGGCCGTGATCAGCGAGGTGTCGCGCACGAACGGGTCGAGGGCCACTCCCGCCTCCTCGAGGTGGGTTCGCAGCGCCTGGCGATGCCGCGGGGGCACGTGGGTGGTGATGAACCGTCGGGGGAGCACGGTGTCGGCCTGGCTGTTCATCTCGGTGACCAGGGCGAGTTCGATGGCCGTGCGGTCGGCGGCGTCGCCGACCTCCCGATTCGCCCAGGTCTCGACCGCCTCGAAGAACCGCTTCGTGGCGAGATCGGCCTGCTCGACGAAGTCGCAGCCGAGGAACTGCTCGCGGAAGAACTGCGCGACGGCGACGCCGCGCTTGAGCCCGGTCTGCTCGTCCGACACCCACGCCTCGACCGAGCGTTCGGCGTCCACGTCACCGATGAGCCGGAAGAGGCCGACCTTGAAGACCTTGATCCCCTCGGTCAGGAGGAGGTCACGCTCCAGAACGGCGTCGAAGGTCGCCTTGCCCTCGATGGTCCGCTCCTGGAGCCGCACACCCCGCTCACGCTCCAGCTTGAGCAGGCCGGCGAACGGGCTCTGGTCCCACGTGCCGGTGACGACGACGAGGAGGCCAGCGGACGCCGAGGTCGGCTGGCTGCCGTGGAGCGCGCGGGCCAGGTCCTGGGAGACCTCCACGACGTTCGAGGACGCGCCCCCCAGCAAGGTGGTCACGAGGTCGGGTGTGGGCGAGGCGGAGCCGGGGATGAAGCGCATCTCGTAGGCGATCCTGCCCATGCTGGCCACGATGCGCCGCTCCATGTAGTCGCGGACGTCGTCGTCGAGCGGGGCCTCGACCTCGCTGAGGCGAGGAGCGGTGTCGCGCTCGGGGTGCTCGCGGCGCACGTCGATCGGGGCCCGTTGCGGGACGTCGTGGACGATCGCCCGTCCAATCGTCAGGTCACGAACATCCATCGGGCACTCCTCGAAGTCTCGCTCTCCAGGTACACGAACGAGGCCGGCCAGCGGGTCGCTCGCCGCGGACGCGACCGACACGATTCGGTCGCTCGAACGTGTACCTGATGGGCGCGGAGATGCGAGGGGAAGTGGAGAGAGAGGGTCGGGATGAGCGTTGGAGAGCAGCATGGCGCGGGCGCCGGATCCGGCAGCTACCCGTCGTTCGACCGCATCGTGCACCGGCTCGCCCCCCTCGGGGGAACGGACGACGGCGACCTGTGGCTCCTTGCGAAGACACCGGCGGACCATGTCGTGGAGAAGGTCGCGCTGGCGAGCGTGGCCGCCGTGGTCGTCGGCGTCGGGCACATCGCGATCTTCGCCCACGCCGGGGAGGTGTCGCTCCGCCAAGCCGCTTCGGTGGCGGTACTCGCAGCGGCGCTCGGCTTCATGGCGCCGGTGTGGAGGAACCGAGCCGCCGCGGCCCGCCTCCGGCAAGACCTCCGCTTCACGTTGAGTGGGTACCTCGATCTCATGGTGGTGGTGATGGCGCTCGAATCGCCCGACGACGGTCTCTTCGTCGAGGCGGCACGGGCTCTCGACGGGCCCGGCGCCCCGCAGCTCCGTGCGGCGGTCAGAGAAGCCGGCGTGCCGCCGATCGAGGCGCTCGGCGATCTGGCCGCCGGGTGGGGGCTACACGACATCGCCGCCGTCATGACCCGCCTGCGGCACGAGACCGAGGGGTCCGAGGTGCAGCAGGCGCTCGCCGCAAAGGCGGCCTCGCTGCAGCGCGAGATCCTCGCCACCATCGAGGTCCCGTCGCGACGTCAGCTCGATGGCGAGAACCTGGCCCTGGGCGTGATGTTGGGCGCCTTCCACCTCTTCCTGCTCTACCCAATGGCCGCTCGGATCCTCGGGTGGGCGTGATGAGCCTCCGAATCTCCCCTACCGTCCGGCCCTCTTCGCACGTCCGCGACAGCCACCTGGCGGACCTGCGTCGCACGCAGGCCCGAGCGAACGTGGCGGCGAGATTGCTCCGGCTCGGCGCCTCCGTCGCCGTGGCCGGAGCCTCGGTGTGGGTGGTGGTGGGCCCGGCGCTCTACGAGCGGCGGGTCGTACACGAGGCAGCCCCGCTCGTGCTGCTGTGGGCCGCAGCAATGTTTGCCATCGCATCCGCGGTCGCCGCCACGTACCGCGAGGGCGAGCAGGTCATCCGCCGGATCTTCCACCCGACGTTCCAGATGGCGGCAGTCCTCGCTCTCCGCGCTGAACGCGGGCGGCGCTTCAGGCATTCAGATCTCGAGGGCGCGCTGCGGCGCATTACCACCCGTGATCTCGCCGAGGAGAGGGTCGTCACCCACCACGCGCTCGCCGAGGCGGCCGATCTCGCGATCGAACATCTGGACCGCCTCGGCGCCATCGTGGTGATGCCCCTTGGAGAAATCAGCGAGGTCGGGGACCCCTGGTATGAGTTCGTCGACCCGATCCCCGGCGACACCGACGAGTCGTAGCTCGTGATCGTTGCGGACGGTCGGCCATGATGGCACTCGGCGAGGTGAGGATGACGTTGATCGAAGCCGTGCTTCTCGGGCTGGTGGGGGCGCTCGCCCTCGCCGTGGCCGGCACGCTGCGGGAACTGGCGTTCCTTCGCGTGGAGGTTCGCCGGTTGCAGCGCACCGACGGCCGCACGCCTCTGTCGCTCGGCGACGCCCTCCCCGAGCGGGTCGCCGAGTTGTTGAACGGTCGGTTGATGACCAGTGCGGGCAGCACGCACTACCTGGTGATCCTCGACACCGGGTGCGCGGGCTGCTCCGGCTATGCCCGGCGGCTCGGCGAGCTGGTCGTGGCCACGCCGACCCTCGCACGAAGCGTGACCGCCGTGGTCGCGGGTGAGGGCTCAGGTGGGCTCGAGCGTCTACTCAAGTCGGCGGGGGTGTCGAGCATTCCCGATCCGCAGCGGCGGATCACCGACGACCTGGGCGTGGTTCGCACCCCCACGACGATCGTGGTGGACGCCTCGAGCGTCACCGTGACCGGTGTCTGGGCGGGAAGACGCGCGGACGAGCTGTTCACCGAGGCCGTCGCGTCAGGCGACTCGTGAAGCGATGAGCGGCGCCATCGCCGCCGGCCTCGGGATGATCATCGGCTCCGCCGGAGCAGCCAAGCTGCTGCGCCGTGGTGACCGGGCCGCCGGCGAAACTTCGGGGTCGAGATCGACATCGACCATGGCGTGGCGGGTGATCGGGGGCTTCGAGCTGGTCCTGGGACTCGCCCTGGTGGCGCTGCGGTCGCGTATCCCTTTGCTGCTGACGATCGGATTCCTCATCATCGCAACGGCGTACCTGGCGGTTCGTCTCACATGGCTCGACCGCGGCCCGTGCGAGTGCTGGGGGCCGGGCCTGGACGACCGAATGGAACGATTCGGCGACGAGGGGGTGCGCGAGGCGCTCCGACCGGCCTGGTACTTCGTCCGGAACGGGGGGCTGGTGGCGGCGGCCGCCATCGCGCTCGACTGGTCGATCTCGGTGACCGCCCTCGCCGCCGGCACGGTGTGGCTGCTCGTCGTGACCGGCACGCTCGTGTCGGTGGCCCGTCTCCGTGCCCTCTCTCCGCACACAGGCCCTGCGAAGTCGCCGGGAGCGCCGAGCGGCTCCTGACCCGAGCCGGACACGGATGCTCACATGAAGGTCACCACTGCACCCAGACCGGGGCCCCGTGATGGGGCTCGCCTGCTTGCCGTCAGCCACCCGACGGGCGGCGCTTTCGGCCCTGCCCCCACCGCGGGTCGCCCGGCGGGGGCAGCTCGTCCGCATACAGCTCGTACAGGGTGACGGCGAGGTCGATCATTGCCCGGTGGATGGGAACCTCGATCGACAGGCCGATCAAGCCCTCGACCTCCTCGATGCGTCGCCGCGCCTCGTCCAACGGCACGCCCAAGGCCCCAGCAACCGACGCGTACGCGGTTTCCCGGGATCGCGGGATCGGGTTCATCTCGTAACAGAGCACCACGGACTCGGCCTGCCTCCGCTCGGCGGGGTCGTCGAACGACCAATGACGGTCCAGCTCGTGGAGCTGCTCCAGCACGACCTCGAGGTCGAGGCCGGTGCGCTCGGCGGTGATCTCCGCGCGCTCTTCCAGACCCAGCCCGACGTGGGCGAGCGGGTCGTCGAACAACTCGGGCCTCCACGACTGGTTCTCGGTCGATCCCATGCCGGCACCTCCATCGGCGCCCACCGGACGCCCTCGACAGGTACACGATCCGAGATGCTCGACGTGTCGGTCGTCGCGAGAGAAATCCACATCGGACGTGCCGGCGGCGCGCCCGGAGGCCTGGCGGCCCCTCCACCGCCCCTGGTGTACGGCCCCGCGGTCGCGCCCTCGCAAACGCGGGCTGGTCGAGGCGCGAGGGTTTGGTTCGTGAAGCCGGCGAACCCGACGTCGGTCGGCCTTCCCGGACCGTTCAGCACGCGGCGGCGAACACGGGGGCGACCAGCGGGGGGCTTCGACGTGAGGTCGGTCAGCCGCCGTCACCCAGAACGGGGTCGATGCTCCAACGGGCGGCGTCGGGATCGATCCACATCTCGCCCCGGGCGACCTCCCGCACGGCACCGGCCAGGTGGTCGGCTCGGGAGCCCTTCGCGACGTAGGCCTTCGCTCCCTCGCCGATGGCCGTCATCACGCTGCGCTCGCTCGTGAAGCGAGAACGCACGACGATCGCGATCTTCGGGTGCTCCCTCATGATCCAGGCGACAGCGTGGGACCAGTCGTCGGGCAACCTGAACTCGGTGACCACCACATCGGGTTGGAGTCGCCGCAGCTCGCGCTGCGCCTCGAGCGCTCCCCCAGCTTCACCGACGACCTCGATCTCGCCGCCTGACGCCAAGGCGGCCCACACCTCGGCACGGGCCAACGGGTCGTCATCGACGACCACGACGCGGATGGCTCGACGACCGTTCGGGGACATGCTCACGTTGGACGACATGCTCACCACCTCCTCATGTTGGAGGTACCTCCCGGATCTCGGGAGGTACCTCCCTCCATGCTCACGCCAGTCGGCCCGTGGTCGCGCCGGACGACCGGGGAGTCACGCCCCGGCCGCCGCGCGCTCGGATGCGCGGACCACCGCCCAGTCGTCCACATGAGTGCGGGCTCGGCCGGAACGAGGGATGAGTCCCGACCAGACGATGGCGCTCCCGAGACCCACGAGCCCCGACGAAGGTTCGAAGCCATCCCACCGGGAGCCGGCCTGCCACCAACGCCACCAGAGCGGCGAGTTCGAGCCATGACCGCGCTCGCCGGCGGATCTTCGCCAACGGCACGTCGTCATGGTCGCGCACGACCGTCTCCGGACCGGTCAGACGCCCGGAGGCTCGTGAAGGTCCTCCGGGTAGGTGATGTCGATCTCGGCGATCTTCTTCGGGAAGTCCTTCACGTTGCCGGTGATGAATCGATCGGCTCCGGCACCGACCGCGGTCGCCAGGTGGACGGCATCGGCGCCTCGAAGCCCGTAGGAGGCACCGAGCGCCGTCGCCAGCTCCGCCGTCGCCTCGTCGACCGCACGCAGATCGATTCGGCTCACGAGGGCGCCGAGCGCATCGAGTTCGTCATCGGCGCCGTCACGCAGCGGCTTGGTGAGCACTTCGGGCACCAGGAGCACCGAGCCGATGCCTGCGACGACACCCGTGGTCGCGACCGGCTCGGCCGGAAACAGAGCGCGAACTCGCCTCCCCAACCGATGCTCGGGCACCGCGGCGTAGATCAAGACATCCGCATCAAACGCGTCCACGGGTCAGCGGGTCGATCGAGATGCCTGAACGTCGGCGACGAGGGCGTCGGCTCGCTCCTCGCTCAGGGCGGGCCGGGAGCTGAGCCTGCTCCGTGCGCCCCGATCGAGGAGATCACGGAGACGCTCGGACGCCGCCAGCGCCTCGTCGGCTCGCCGAACTCTGAGCCTGTCGGGACGCACAACGACCGCGACCGGTTCGCCGTGCCGCGTGACGGTGATCTCTTCGCCGACGAGAACCCGGTCGAGGATCTCGGGAAGCGCGGCCCTCGCCTCACTCACCGTCATTGTGTTCGGCTTCGTGTTCGCCACGATCGTTATCGTACATCAATGTACGGCTGTGTACAAGAAGGGGTGCGCTGGACGGTCACGGGCGACCCCATGGCAGCACCTCCATCGGTGCCCACCGGACGCCCTCGACGGGTACACGATCCGAGATGCTCGACGTGTCGGTCGCCCCGAGCGCGGTCGACGTCAGTCCGGCTCGAACCGCTCGAGGTTGAGACCCCCGAGCAGTTCACCGATGTCGGTCTCGAGGGCGTGGGCGATGCGGACCACGTTGGCCACCCCGATGTTGGCGGTGCCGCGCTCGATCGCTCCGATGCAGGTGCGGTGGAGATCGACCCGCCTGCCGAACTGCTCCTGAGAGAGCCCCAGCGCCCGGCGGCGCTCGGCGACCCCCTGCCCGAACGTGACGAGGACACTCCGTTCAGCCTGTCTCCACCTGCGGGTCATCACACCATGGAACACCGGCGACGCCGATTTTTCCACTGCGGGGCCCGGAGAACACCAGAACGGAGACCGCTCCACCCGTCGTGGGCATGCCCACAGCACCTTCAGCATGCCGTGATCACCCTCATGGCCAACCTCCAGATCAAGAACCTCCCCGACGACGTGCACCACGAACTGCGCCGCCGGGCGCGCCTGGCGGGCGTGACGATCCGAACCTACGTGGAGCGCTTGATCGCCGCCGACCAGCCGCTCCCGCCCCCGTCGGAATGGCTCGTCCGGGTCCGCTCGCGCCGCCCCGTCGATCTCGGCCGACCCGTGGCCGACTGGGTCGACGACGACCGCGCGGAGCGAACACCCGAGCCGCCGAGGCGGCACGAGGCTTGATCGTCGTCGATGCCTCCGCGTTCCTCGAGTTGCTGCTCCGCACAGAAGTCGGGGTGGCCGTCGAGGAGCGGCTGAGCGACGAGGTCGCGGCGACGCCCCACCTCTTCGACGCCGAGGTCTTCCACCGACTCGTGACCTTCGGAAAGCACGGAGTCCTCGCCGCCCACGAGGTCGAGAGCGCGGTGGGCGACCTCCGCGACGCCCCCATCACCCGCGTGGATCACCGTCCCCTCCTCGCCCAAGCCCACCGGATGACCAAGGCGCTCTCCGGGGACGACGCCCTCTACGCCGCCCTCGCCGGTCTGGCGCGCGGCCGGCTGGTGACCGGCGACCGCTCGTTCGCCTCCACCGCCCGGGCGTAACTCGGTCTCGAGGTCGCCGAACTTCCCGGCCGGTGAGGTGCCGATCCCGTGGCGGAAATGGTGTCGGCGATCTCTTCCGAGCCGGCCGGTCGGCTATGGGAACGAGGATGGGCCCACGGCTCGTCCGCCGCCGACGCTGACGACCCCTGGCCGACCGAGCACACCCGAGCGCACGGCGCGACTGATGACCCCACTCGTGTCGGCCGCCCTTCGATGCGTCGGTGCGGCTCGAGTGTCGTCCGTACCGTCGGCTACCCACCACCCGGGTCGGCGTTGCTCCGGTGCTGCCCTCCGCGTCGATGAAGTGCGTTGTGGCGGTGGTGGCATTGAAGACGATGCCGACGTCGCGGAGCGTCGTGGTGGCCTGATGATCTCCGTCCGACCGCAGCCGGCTCGGTGTCAAACGGCCCGATGGGTGGGAGGAAGCCCGTCCACACGTGCATGTCATCGCAGTCGTCACGACAAGCCTGAATGAACGAGTGACTGAAGAGCAACGGTGATCCGGCCACGGCCACGCCGAACACCGGGGCGGTATTGAACCAGTTGAGGGTCGTAATGGGAAGCAGTGAGGCGATCCCGGCGTCGACGGGAGGTTTGTCCTCGCAGTTGATCAGCGGCTTCGGGATCCAACGCGCGCGTGATGCAGGAAACCTCCACTCGGTCGTGGGTGTTGGGTAACACCAACATCAGAGCCGGACCATCACCACGACCGGCGGATGGTCAACGCCCCCTCATCCGCGCGGCCTCTTGCAGGGGAAGGAATCTTCTCAGCCCTCAGGCCGCGAACGATCAAGCCACATGGATGACGACCTCGCCGGCCGCACGTCGCGAATGATTCAGGTGTGCTCCGGCTCCGTGGGCCTGAGCTGGAACTCGTACACGTGATCGTTATCGTTCTCGCGAAGATCGACGAGCAAGCGCTCGAAGGGAGACACCCGATCGGCGGGTACGTGGAGCAGGAGGCGTACCTCGAAGCTGCAACGCGGGTCGACAGCGGGGATGACCTGCGCGTCCATCCGCACGATGTTCACGCTGGCGTTCTGCGCTGCTCGCGTGACGGCGGCCAGGACCCCAGGGCGATCCGGCCCCGTCACGATGAGGTCGTGGGTCACGGTGACGGGTACCGACAACTCCGAGACGGCCTCAATTTTGCCGTGAAGAACCGTCGACAGGTCGGGCGCGGCGGTTTCGGCGTCGAACCGGTGCAGGTCGCTCTCCAACCGTTCCTTGACCGTCGCTGGCTCGGCGCCGTCGGGAAGGTCGACGACGACGACGAGGCACGTGTAGGCGCCCAGGACCGCCATGGACGCCGCGGTGACGTTCAGGCCGTCGAGCGCGCTCAACGCGGTGTGCACGAAACCCGGTCGGGCGAAACCGACGGCCGTGAAGGCTGCGGGGTTCCCCTCGTACGCCACCGCCGGGAGACCGGGTGGGGCGGGGTCGTACACGACGTCATGGTCGAACGCGGACTCGCCTGTGGCGTCGGCAGCAGCGACCTCGCGGAGCGCGCGTCCCGCCTCGTCGACCTGGTCCGGCATTAGCTCCAGCCAGAAGTTCGAGCGGCACCGGGGTCCGAGGTCTGGGTCCGCAGAGGCGTCCTCGACCCAGGCGGAAAACGTCACGATGGGGGCGTCATACTCGGCGATCACGCGGGTGATCTCGAGCAACCGACCCGGTGCTTCGGAGAGATCGGCCCGGTAGCGGCAGAGGGTGCTCTGCTGTCGGTGCCAGTCGGGTGTGAGCGGCAGCAAGGTGACGACCTGGGCCGTTCCCCGGTCCGGGTCGTGCTCCCACCGAACGCCGAAGCCTGCATTCCGAAGGGTCGACTCGATGTCGTGCTGGGTGACGGGAGTGGGTGCCTCGGCCTCCTCCGGCAGCTTCGTCGAGATCTCCGTCATGAGCACGTGGCGCCCGGCGATGCTCCATGCCTGGGCTCGTTCAACGTTGCACTCCAGTGCTACAAGCGGCTCGCAGACGTCGGCGATCAACCCGATGGCATCGGTCGCCGTCACCACCAGGAGGTAAGCCGGCTTGGCGGTTCGCGAGTTCAGCCGGCCGACGGCGGTCATGTATTCCGACGTGTTCGACAGGATCGCCTCGAACTGGTCGCGGCTGTCCGCCATGTCGGCCGCGGCGCTGAAGATCGAATTGCGAGCCGCCGGTACGTAAAGCCCGCCCCCGACGGCACCCACCCCGAAAACCGAGAGCTCACGGTCAGCGGCGCGGCGCGCCCGGGAGAGGGAACGCTTCAACGTCAGCCAGTCGCGTCGCTTAGGGGACAAGACACACATCCTCGGCCGGGGATGACACACCGAGCCTCGCGCACGGGTCACACCTTGTCATCGGTGGGTGCGCAAGCGTCGCCGGATTCGTACCCCAGAAATACCCAATATCGACGCCGACACGAAACACGTGACGAACGCGTAGATCCACCCGAATCGTGATGGGTCGTGGCGGACATCGCCTGCGACGATAGCGGCTGCGACGAGCGTCGCGGTGAAACTGACATAGAGCCAGAAACGGATCCGCGCCTGGGCGCGGGCTTCGAGCGGATCGGTCGAACGCTCCGAAAACGCGGCACCGGCCAGGCCCGCGGCCACGAGTACGACGGTGACCGCGGCGTCCGATCGACCGGGGAAGTCGTAATCGCACCCCTGCTGCGGGCGGATTTCCCGGTCGAGAGCGCATCCTTCGACCACGACCAGCCACCCGAAGAAGGTGACGGTCGCGAGGGCGAGGAAGGCGGTGAAGAAGGCGGCTCGCATGATTCCCGTCGTGGTGGGCACCAATTCGGCGACGAGCCGGTAACCGCGCATCGGTTCCTCGCCAGGGTCGAACGCGGCCTCGACCCGATTCGACGAGCGCGCTATGTCCGCACCGGACACGCCCGTGATGGTTCCGTTCCAGTCGATCGCCGAGAGCCGAGCGCCGGAAAAGGCCAGCCGCTCGGGAGCGATCACGTCGACTTCCATACGCTCGGTGGCTTGAACGAACGGAGAGAGGTCGAGATCGAAGCGGACGAAGCCCGGCGACAGCCGTTCGGACCCGACCAGTCCTTGCCCGAGCGCGCGACGCTCGCGGCGCGCTCGCCGGCCAGCTCGCCACCACGAGACGGGGCTACGCATCGTCAGTAGGTCCTATCCGTGATCATGCTCCGGGGGCTCTCGTCGCCGATCGCTCGGTGTGCCAGATGTACGTCCGGCAGCCGCGGGTCGAGGGCTCGACCGACAACACCGTGAGATCGGAGGCGGTTAGCTGCAGGAGCCGGAGCAGGAGCGGGTCCCCCGCGAGCCGCCCCGCCTGGCGCACCGCCTCCCCGACCCTCGGATCATTGTGTTCGTCGAGTTGCTCGACGAACACCCCAAAATCGACGACCGGCGCAGTCAGGAGATGCAACCCCACGAGTTCGTGGGGTTGCTCGTTCCCGAGACCATGTCGGGCAACAGCCAGTAGGGCGGACCGAACCAAACGACGCACATCGTGGACGGGGACGCAGTTCACCCTCCGGCCATCCTCGTCGCGAACCACGGGGCGGAGTACCCGGTCGGACGGGACGCGAACAAGGGGCACGAGGAGGTGACCACGCCAGAGGGGAGGCGACTCGTCGTCGACGGTGTCGACGACGGGTGGCAACGTTAGCCTGGGGTCGCCGTTCCCTCGACCGGCCACTTCCTCCGCGAATGCCTGGACGGCGTCGAAGTCGACGGTGACCGCCGACTCGACAGGTACGTCGGAGGGGCCGAGGGGGCCGATGCGGTCGCGCCACTCCCGCGCCCAGCGTCGGGAGTGGATCTGCGCGTTCAGAAGCCAGATGCCAAGCGTGGTTTCCAAACGGGTCGGCATCAGCGGACGCCTTGCTGCCCAGATCTCGCGGAAGACCTCGTGGAGTCCGGAGTCGTCCATCGACATCCCGTCGATGCTCATGACCGGGCGCTTCTCCCACTCTCGAGGCGCGCCTCGTGGACGAGCAGGGAACGCATCTCAGGGCGAAGCCCTGCCGCCGGGCACCTCCCCGGCGTCCGACACCCCGAGCCGCTTCCGTCATCAAGGGCAGCGACTACGCGGACTGGACCGAGTTCTCGAAGGCCAGCCCGGCCTATATCTCTCGACACAACCGCGACCATCACAACCCCAAGATCATCGAACTCGAGAACCGGCGAGGGTCGGTAAGCTGCCAGCGGAACAATCAGCGCCGCCCCACGAGCTGTATTTCCACGACCCTCCCTCGGCCAGAGAGCGAACGTCACGCCAGCCCCTCGCGGATGGCGATGGCGGCGGCTTCGGAGCGGTCGTGCACCTGGAGCTTCTGCATCACGTGGCGCACGTGGGTCTTGACGGTCTCGTAGGAGATGCCGAGTTCGGTGCCGATCTCGCGGTTCGAGATGCCCTTGGGGAGCAGCTCGAGGACCCGCATCTCCATGAGGGTGAGTTCGTAGGGGCCCTTGCCCTTGCGGCCCTTGGCGGCGAGGTCGACGACCTTGCCGGCCACTTTGGAGTCGATGTAGGTGAGGCCCTCGGCGACGAGGCGCACCGCCGCGCGGAGTGTCTCGGGTTCGGACTCCTTGATGAGGAAGCCCTTGGCCCCGGCGTCGAAGGCGCGCAGGAGGACGCTCTCGTGGGCGAAGCGGGTGAGCATGAGGGTCCTGACCGCGGGGAAGTCCTGGGTGACCCGCGCGCACGCCTCGATGCCGTCGAGCTCGCCGAGGCGCACGTCGATCACGAGCACGTCGGGGTGGTGGCGGGCGACCTCGACGAGGGCCTGCTCGGCGGTGGGGGCCTCGGCGACGACGCGGAAGTTGGGCTCCTTCGAGAGCACGGTGGACACGCCCTCGCGCACGACCGGGTGGTCGTCGGCGAGCACGATGCGGGTCACGACCCCGCTCACGCCGGCCTCCCCGGCACGCAGGCTTCGATCACCGTCCCGCCTCCCTCGCCGGCGCCGACCCGGAGCGTGCCCCCACACTCTTTGAGGGCGCGGCGCATCCCCTCGATGCCGCGGTCTTCGACGAACTCGTCGGGGACACCGACGCCGTCGTCGCCCACCCGCAGCGCCACCTCGGCGCCGAACACCGCCTCGACGCGCACGACCTTGCACTCGGCGTGCCGCCAGGCGTTGGCGATCGCCTCGTGGGCGACGCGGAACAGGGCCCGCTCCACCTCGGTGTCGAGGCGCCGGACGGGCCCTTCAGTGGTCACGGTGATGGCGATGCCGCTGTCGCCCTGCACGTCGCGGGCGAGGGACTCGAGGGAGGGCACGAGGCCGCGGCTCACCGCGGGAGCGAACGCCAGGGCGCGGGTGGCCTGGTCGATGTCCCACTTGCCCCGGTCGGCCAGCTCGGCAAGACGGGTGACGACGCGGAGCGACGGGTCGGCCGGGGCCAGCTCTTCGGCGTGGGAGCGGGCGAGCAGCCCGACGGCCACGAAGGCCTGCCCGGCGGTGTCGTGGAGGTCGGACGCCAGGCGGTCGCGCTCCTGGGCCACCGCCCGGTGGCGGCCGGCCTCTTCCACACTGCTGCGGAGGTCGTCGCGGCGGGCGACCTCGGCGAGGTCGCGGGCGAGGGTCTCGAGGAACGCCCGCTCCTCGGCGTCGAGGCCGGCGGGGCGGACGCGCAGCACGCCGAAGAGCCGGCGCCCGAGGAACATCGGGATCACGGCGGTGCTGTCGGCGACGTGCTCCCACCCGCCGCCGTCGCTGATCACGTCGCGCTCCCGGCGGGTGAGCGTGCCCGCGCCGAGGCGCTGAGCGAGACGCCGGTCGCAGAAGGCCACCGAGTCGACGCTGATGCCGTGCCCCTCGAGCAGGTCGGAGAGGGTGTTCACCATGGCGTCGGCGTCGGCCCCCTCGGTGAGGGCGGCGCTGACGCGGTAGAGGGCGTCGAGGCGGCGGGTGCGCCGGTCGCGGCGCTCGAAGAGCACCGACCGCTCGACCGCCGCCCCGGCGATCCCGGTGAGCGCGTCGATGGCGCTGCGCTCCTCGGCGTCGAGGAGGCGACCGCGTTCGAAGCCGAGCAGCACGCACCCGCGCGTGTGCTCCTCGACGACCAGGGGGCTGAGCAGATACCAGCTCGCCCCGGCGTGGCGGCCGCCCAGGGTGTCGTTGAACCACGGCTCGTTCACGAACTCGAGGGGCGTCTTGGCCCGCTCCCAGTTGCGCCAGGCGTGGGTGACGATCCGGTCGGGGATCTCCCCGAGCGGAACCGGCCCCTGCACCGACGCCCCCCGAGCGGCGACGGTGGTGACGGTCGCCCGCTCGGAGTCGAGCAGGCCGATGACGCAGAGACGGGCGCCGATGAGGTCGGTGTAGGCGCCGAGGAGGCGCTCGGCGATGACCTCGGGCTCGAGCGGGGAGGCCAGCGCGGCCGCGCCCCGGGTGAGCGCCTCTTGGAGGCGGGCCCGGCGCTGGGCCTGGTCGAAGAGGCGGGCGTTGCGCACCGCCACGCCGGCGGCGACGCCGAGCGCCTCGAGCGTGGCCAGCTCCTCGGCGCTGAACGATCGGGGCTCGGGCCAGTCGACGGCGAGGAGCCCGCCGGGGTGCCCCTCGGCGACGAGCGGAACGAGCACCACCGCGCCGGGGCGGAAGCGGTGGAGCCAGCGGCGCGGGATGAGATCGCTCTGTCGTGCGTCCTCGACGGCCACCGGCTTGCCGGCGGTGAGGAGGTGCCAGCGGTCGGGGTCGACGTGGATGGGGTCCATGGAGCGGAACGCCCGCCAGGTCGACTGGTCGGCGCGGTGGCCGACCGCCACGGTGGGGACGAGGCGGCGGCCCTCGAGGAGGAACAGCGAGCAGTGGCGGGCCTCGCTGGCGCCACGGCCGAGGCGGGCGACGCGATGGAGCACCTCGCGCAGCTCGAGGGTGGAGCCGAGCGAGAGCGCGGCGCGGTCGACCACGCCAGCGCCCGTCGGGTCGTCGGGGCGGGTGAGGTCGATCTCGCCCGCCCTGGTTGTCGTGGTCTCGGTCACTCCGGTTCCCGCCCCTCGGTCCCGCCACTTCCGTCAGAACCTCACGCCGGGTACACGATCGGCGGGGCCGATCGTGTCGGTCGAAGTGCCGAATTCCCTCAGCCGAGCGCTGAGCGTGGGGCATCCGCGCGCTCAGCGTGGTGATCGACGGGGATGCGGGCCTCGAGGCGGGCGCCACCGGGCTCGGCGTTCTCGACCGTGAAACCGCCGTTCGCCTCCCGCACCCGCCGCTCGATGGCGCGCAGACCGAAGCGCAGCCGGTCGTCGCCGCCGGCCCGGCGGTGGGCGTCGGGGAACCCGACGCCGTCGTCGACGACGCCGAGCACCACCTCGTGATCGCGGTAGCGGAGGTCGAGGTCGACCCGCGACGCCTCGGCGTGGCGTTCGACGTTGCTCAGCCCCTCGTGGGCCACCCGGAAGAGCACGTCCTCGTGCTCGGGGAGCAGCGAGGCGGGGTCGCCCGTGACCCGGAGGCGCACGTCGATGCCGGTGGTGGCGCCGAATCGTCCGGCCAGCTCCTGGAGGCTCCGGCCCAGGCCCTCGCGCCGCACCTCGACGAACACGAGTGAGTAGATAGCCTCGCGCAGCTCGCGCTCCCCGTCGCGGGCGAGTCGCAGGAGGGTGGTGAGCCGGTGCCGCCACGTGTCGTCGGGGGCCTCGTCGAGCCACCCCGCCAGCTTCATGCCCATGCCGGTGAGCACCTGGCCGGCCGAGTCGTGGAGGTCGTGGGCGATGCGCTCGCGCTCGAGCAGCACGGCGAGGCGGCGTTCGCTCTCGCCCAGCGCCTGACCGAGCGTCGCCCGGTGCACGACCTCGGCGAAGGCCCCGCCGATGGTGAGGAGGAACTCCTCGTCGGAGAGCGCCACCTGCTCGTAGCGGACCTCGACCCGCAGGGCGCCGAGCACCTGGCGGTGGTGGGTCACCGGCACCAGCACCCGGTCGCGGGCCGGCCGCAGCCCGAGGGGCGGCCCGGCAGCGGAGAGGTCGCGCTGCCAGGCGTCGATGGCGGCGCGCTCATCGGGGTCGGGCTCGGCGCCGCCGACCGCGTCGCGCACGTCGTCGTCGGCGACCACCATGGCGTCGAGACGGGTGCGCAGCTCCGGCACGAGCGCCTCGTTCACGCCCACGAGCACCTCGCCGAGGCTGGCCTTGCCGGTCACAACCTCGGAGAGCCGGGAGAGCAGCTCGAGCTGGCGGACCCGGCGACGGAGCTGCTCGTGGAGGTCGGCCCGCCCGATGGCGGCGGCCGCCATCTCGGCGAGGGTCTGGCCGGCCTCCAACTCGCTCTCCGCTGGCCCCACGGGGCTCGAGAAGCCGGTGACGACCGCGCCGATGACACCGTCGGGGCCGAAGAGGGGGAAGAGCGCCGCCGAGCGGGCCGAGCACGTCGTGGCGTCGTGACCGCCGGGCGGGTCGAGATGGGGGTAGAGGATGGGGCCGGCGGCGCTTCGCCGGATGCTCTCCACCGGGAGCAGCTCCTCGGGAGGGACGGGCCGCCCGGCACGGGTGAACCACCCGTCGCCCCGCGCCGCGAGCGTGCGGGTGTGGCCCGGGTCGGCGGGGTCGGCGAGCGTCACCGAGACGTGGGTGGTGTCGAGCACCCGCTCGAAGGCGACACAGACGTGCTCGAGGATCTGGTCGAGCGACGACGACGAGTTCAGCGCCCCCGCGACGTCGACAACGTGCTCGAGGGTGCGGGTCTTGCCGGCCATGCGCTGGTGGAGGCGAGCGTTGTGCACGGCCAGGCCCGCGTAGGTGGCGATGGCCTCGAGGGTGGCGAGCTGGTCGTCGGGGATGGCGCGGACCTCGGCCCAGTCGACCGCCATCGCCCCGCAGGGCTCGCCGTTGGCGACGAGGGGCACCACCGCCACCGCCCGGAGGCCGAACTGCTCGACCCATTCGGCGGGGATGTAGGGAGTGTGCCGGGCGTCCTCGATGGCGAGCGCACGCCCCGAGCGGAGCAGGTGCCAGTGCTCGTCGCCCAGCTCGATGGGGGGCATCCCGCGGAAGGCGCCCCACAGGTCGTCGTCGGGCGCCCCGGTCGTCGCCGCGGCGGGCTTCAGCCGGTTGCCGTCGATGAGGACGATGCTGCACCGCTGCCCGCCCGATGCCTCGCGGCCCATCTCGGCCAAGCGGCGCAGCACCTCATTGACGTCGAGCGTGGACGAGAGGGTCACCGCCACGCGCCCGAGCAGCCCCCCGCCGAGCTGCTCGTCGAGGCGCGCCTCGGCGTCGAGGTCGAGGTCCGTCCCGCCGATCCGTGTCGTCATGTGCCTGCTCCCGGCGCGCGTCTCCGGTCGCGCCTGCCAGGGACACGCCCCGGATCGCCGTTGGTGTCGGGTGATTTTCGACTCACCCGGGCCTCCAGGCACGAGGGTGGCGGAATCTTGACGAACCGACACCATGCGTGGTCGTCGGCCCCACCTGGCGGGACGCCCGCTCGGTGGGTATCAAAAACCGTCCGTTTCGAGCCCCGAACATGGACGGATCGCGCGCCCCTGACGGTCCCCGCGCCTGGAGTATCAACGACCGTCCGTTTCGCATCTCCCAAACGGACGCTGAGCGCGCCCCCGAGGGTCTCCGGACCGCCTCGAGTATCAACAACCGTCCATTCTCGAGGTGCGAGACGGACGCATCGCGCCGTTCCTGCCGGTAACGAGGCCCCGGCATGACCGCGACGCCGACAACTGGTCCCCACCTACGTGGCCTGGAGGATCGGACAGACGACAGACTTCACAAGGCTCTGCTCCTCAGGCGGTGGGCAATACAGCTCGGTCGTCCCGGACGCACCAACATCGCCGCCGCCGTCGCCGTCGGCGTCCACCTGGACCTCATGCGTCGCCTTCTTGCCATCGTGGGTGTCTCCGAAGCTCGCGCTCCCTGTCGCAGCGATCGATGCACAACCTCCGTCCATTGACGTTGACTTCTCGCCCGGGACGGCGACATCTGCACCGGCGTCGACCTCGCAGCCGGTGGCTGACGCACTCAGGGGCACGACGGCCCACACGAGCGCTACCCCGACGATGATCCGCACCCTTCGCACCCGCATTGTGACCTCCGGTCGTCGCTGACCGTGTCGGTGCTCGCCGCGACGGCGAGTCATCAGGAACACGAATCAGCGACGCGGACGGGTCGCGGGATCGCCGGGTTCTTCGCCGACCCGGGTCATCCGGTCGAGAAGTCCGGTCCCCCGAACGGGTGAGCGAGGCCCGATCACCCCCCGATCGGCCTCACCCTTCGTCGCCCGATCCGACCGGTTCTGCTCAGGCACGACTCGTGCCCAGGTAACCCCGGGTGAGTCGCTACCGCTCGGCCACAGGGCGTGAGAAATCCACCGACCCGATGCCGCAACTGCTGCGTGTCCCCAGTGAGCAGAGGTCGAGAGAAGACCGGAACCAGATCCCGGCTCGACCGCTGCGAAGGGAGAAAAGCGATGCGCAAGCGTCTAACAACCCTGCTCTGCGGGGTGGCGGGTTTCGGGATGGTGATCGCGGGAATCGTCGGCCTCGAACCGTCTGATGCCACGCCCCTTCCGTCAGCGTGCATCTTCGTCTCGGTTGATGTCGAGAATCTCGTGACGACCACCGTCGTGAAGGACACCGACTACACGACCTGTCCGTCCCTTCCCCCTACCCAGCCTTGTAGTGGCGACATCGGCGATCAGACCTCGGTGACGGCTACGTCAGCCGTCAATGCTGAGGTAGTCGTCTTCGCGTGTATCCACGACCTTCCTTAGGATCGCTACAGAGCGTCCGTGCCGGTGCACACGACGGTCATGGTGACACCACGCTCGTCCGGCGGTGGACAGTTCACCCAGGTGTCCCTCTCGACCCCGAGATCCTGGGCCGGACTGTCCGCTGATGCATCGGTTTGGAGCGTCGTTGTCTGATCATCCTGATCAAGACTGGCCTTCGCCTGACTCCCCGCAGGCGAGTCGTCGACGGGCACGACGTCGTCGGAGTCGACAGATGCTTCGGCCTGGGTGCCCGACGGCTCGGTGGCCGGTGCCGGGTCGGGTGTCGCCGCGGGCGTGGCCTCGAACTCCGGTGCCGGTTCGGGGTCCGGCGCGGCGACGCCGACCGAGACGGGTTCGGGTTCGACCGTGACCACGACCGGCTCGGGAGCAGGAGCGGCGACCTCGGTGGGGGCCGGGGATTCGGAGACGATGGGGGTGGGCTCGGGCCCCGGTGAGGCGGGGTTTCCGGCAACGGCTCCCGCGACGCCGACCGCCCCGAGGACGGCGAGGCTGACCACGGCGTTGGTGAACGCGGGCGAGCCGGCAGCGGCGGCGTTGACGGCGTCGGGGGCACCGAGGATGCGGTCGCGCAGGGCTCGGAGGCGGGCCTTGCCGTGGGCCACGAACCCGCCGACGGCGACGCCGAGGCCGTGGCGGTCGGCGATCGCGGTGTAGGTCTGCTTGAACGTCCGGCGGGCCCGGGCGATCACCGACTTGAGCGCCTCGACGCTGATGCCCTCGTGCCGGGCGAGGTCGACGTAGTCGACGCCCTCGACGTGGCGGAGGAGCAGGAGGCGACTCTGACGCGGGCACATCTCGTTCAGGGCCTCGACGATCCCGTCGTAGCGGCGGGACGCCTGGAGCCGCACCTCGGGGTGGTCGAGGTTCGTCTCGATTTCGAACAGCTCCTCGTCGATCTCGTCCTCGAGGGCGGACTTGCGCTTGCGGAGCGCGTCGAGCGACAGGTTCCGGGCCACGGCGGCGAGCCACGGCCACTGCGTCCGCCCGCTCTCCTCCGGCTCCTCGAGATACTCGAGGTGCAGGTCGGCGTTGTAGGCGCGCAGGAAGGTCTCCTGGACGATGTCGTCGACCTGGTGGTCGTCGGTGACGAACTTGCGCACGAGGCCGACCACCCGGAGGGAGAACTCACGATAGAGGTGGTCGAATTCGGCCTCGTGAGTGCCGGTGGGCAGCGTCCGCTGCCCGCCCGACTCCTCACCGGCGAGGTCGATCTCCGAAACCTCGGAGACCTCGGAGTCGTCAGAGCTGTCAGGGTTGTCGAACGGCGCGAGGCGCGTGCTCGGAATAACCACGATTCACCACTCCCCTAGAGCCGAGCCCGCTCTCCCTGGTGTGCGGATTCCTTCCACACGCGGAGGGCGGGTCCCTGCCCGACGTGCGATATCGGACATCCGCCGCGGAACCCCGCGAGCCTGGCGCGCGCTCACAGATCCTCGAGGTCGTCGAAGAGGCCGTTGCGGCGGGCGAGGGCGGCGGCCGAGCGCCGGTCGTCGACCCCGAGCTTGCGCAGGGCGTGCTTGATGTGGGTCTTGACCGTCTCGACGGTGATGCCGAGGTGCTCACCGATCTGCTGGGTGCGGAGGCCGCGATCGACCAGCGCGAGGGCCCGCCGCTCCTGATCGGTGAGGCCGTAGGGGTTACGGGCCCGCTGGCTCCGGAGCGCCTTGCGGACCACCTGCTCGCTGATGGCGGTGTCGACGAAGCACTCGCCGCGCGACACGGTGCGGAGCGCGTCGCGGATCCTCTCGGGATGGGCGTCCTTGACCAGGAACCCGTCGGCGCCGGCGGCGAACGAGTTCATGACGACGCGCTCGAGCTTGTGGCGGCTGAGCATGAGGATCCGGGTTTGGGGCGACTCCCGCCGCACCCATTTGCACAGCACCGAGCCGTCGTCACCGGGAAGCCGGTAGTCGACGATCGCGACGTCGGGCCGGGTCTTGCGGATCACCTCCTCGGCGTCGGCCACCGACCCGGCCTCGCCGACCAGGCGGAACACCGGGTCGTGCTCGAGCACGGTGGCGACCCCCTCGCGGAGGAGGGGCTCGTCGTCAACGATGATCACACGGATGGTCTTGGTCGCAAGTGTCTCCATGGTTCTGGCTCACCGGATTCGTTCGTCGGTCGCGAACATTTCTCGCTCGCGTCGGGCTACTGGTCGCTCTCCTTCAGGGCGTGCACGATCACCGTGCCCTCCCAGAACACCGGGGTGGCGTTGTTCAGGCACGTGCTGAGCACGGTGTGTGACTGGCGCAACTCGCCGTCGACCACGATGTGCTCGGTGGCGTTCCGGGCGTGGATGTGGAGGGTGACCGCCCCGGCCTTGCCGGCGATGCGCATGAGGCCCACGTCGGTGGTCTCGACGTTGCTCGGGGTGGAGAACTCGACCGACGCGCGACCACGAGCCGGCCCCCCGGCACACGTGAGGCCGGGGTCGCCCTCGGCCTCACCCGAGATCGTGATCGTGCCGGGGCCGTCGGAGGTCGTGCACCCTCCGGGCTCCTCCATCGACAGATCGAAGCCGTTGAGAGACCGGTCGACCCGGATGAAGACATCGCACGCGCCGACCACCGGCTCCTCGTGGAGGGCCGTGCTCGGCGCGACGGGGACGAGTGCTGCTGTCGCCGCCGCCACCAGGGTCGTGAGGATTCGCCTCCCGTTCATCGCCATACTCCCGTGGTCTCACTCATTCGAACACCGGATCCTCGAACACGAGCGTGCCGCTCCAGGTGAACGTCGCCCCCGAGGCACTGTCGCAGTCGGAGTCGCTCGTCGGACTCTGGACGAACGTCCCGACGGCCACGATGCTCGAGTTCTCGTCGGTCTTCTCGAACACCAGTTGGATGTCGGGCTCGGCGTAGACGACGGTTGCTTCGAGGTTGCCCCACCCGAGCGTGTCGAAGGGCCCGAACTCAAGATCGAAGCCGCCGCCTCCATCAGCACCGCCGAGGGCGCAGGTCGTTCCGATGTTGACGACGAGATCTTCAGCGGTGAACCGGCCTTCGGCCGTCCCGTCGGAGGTGACACACAGCCCCGCGGTGGGTGTGGTGACGTCGATCGTGCTCGTCGTGCGCACCGCCTTGAGCTCGAGGGTGCACGAGCCCGAGATCAGCTTGGTGTCGGCACTCGCCATCACGAGGACCCCGCCGGCTATGAAGAGGCCGGCGGCGCACACGACCGCGAGCGTTCGGAGTCGCCACATCAACGGTGGCTCACCGCAACCGGTCTCTGGTCGCGCTCGAACTCCGAGCTAGAGCTAGTGAGTCGCGGCCACGGGGCAGCGCGTGGACCAGGTGACGCCGTCGTCACCCGAACACAGGAAGCCGCCTCCCGCCTCCTGGCTCGGGGCCGCGATGAGGTGGCCGGCAGGGAGGACAGAAAGTGCGTGGACACCCTTTTCGAGCGCGACATGGCCGGTCACCGGTTCCCAGCCGAGCCCGTCGTCCGAGCGGAGGATACCCCCGATCGAGCCCGTGTCGCCGCTCCCACGCCACGCGAGGAAGAAACTCCCGTTCTGGTTCCGAATCACCGTCTGGATCGAGCCGGTCACTCCCGGGTCCACGAACTCGAACGAGGCTCCACCGTCCACCGATCGGAACAGGGCCCGGCCGATCCACGCCAGGACCATGGTCTCGCCGTCGGGCCCCGAGACGACCGTCAGCTCGGGGACGTCGCGGCCCACCGACAGCTCGACGCTCTGGTCACAGGTCGTGCCCTGGCAACGGTGGACCGCCGGCGTCTTGTGCCCCTTCGTGCCCGGGCCCATGCTCCCGGCGAAGAACACGCCCGTCTCGGCCGCGTCGGGCGCGAAGGCGAAGTGGTTGCGGCGCCCGGCCAGCGGTGCGGCGGTCAACGGGTAGGTCTCGTCGGCCTCCGCGTCGTACACCCACGACGGCGGTGAACCGATCAGGATGCGGGGATCGTCGTCGGAGAAGCCGGGCGACATCACGGCAGGGCCGTGGTGGGGCTCGTTGACCGGCTCGAACGTGTCGCCGGCGTCACGCGACAGCCGGAGGCCGCCGGGGCCCATGGCGTAGATGCGGGGGTCGTCGGGGTAGGCGGGGGCGACGAGAAGCTGCCTGGCGTCGCCCAATCCCTCGGCGCCTGCACGCTCCCAGGTGGCCCCCGAGTCGGCGCTGCGGAACAGCACCGTGCAGTCGCTCATGCAGTTGGCGGTGACCGTGCCCAGCCCGAACACGTGCGGGCTCGACGTCTCCTCCCCCGCCTCCGCACCCGACGTCCCACCACCCGACGACGCTGCGCTCCCGAACGAGACGAACGACGCATCCTCGGGCTGCTGTGGGTCGGAGTCCTCCTCCACCGGCTCTTCGGGGTCGACGAGCGGCTGGCTCGGCGGTGGAAGCGTCGGCGTCGTGACCGGGCTGTCGGGTTCCGCGGGCGTCGGGTCGTCGGACGAGGCCGAACCGGTGGGGTGCTCTTCCTCGGCGGGCGGAGTGTCGACCGACCCGTCGCCTTCGACGGCCGGGGCCACGGTCTCGCCCGACGCGACGTCGAGGCGCGGCTGCACCGTTGCGACCGGGCGACCCGACGACGTGTCGAAGCCGGGTGGCTCCGCGGCCTCGGGGGCCGGTGCCGCCACCGAGGTGCCCAGAACGAGGGTGGCGACGGCCGCGGTGATCATCTCGCCGGCCCGCTCCAGGCTCCCCGGCACGGCGGGACCGGCCTGTTGCAGCCGCGCGGATGTGTTGGTGAGGTGTCGGCGCACCGACGTGACCAGTCCGGCGACGGGTACGAGCACGCGCGCCCCGACCACGTCGACGGCGGCGCGCAGCTTGGCTCGGGCGCGGTTGAGCACCGACTTCACCGACGACACGCTGCTGTCGTCGAGGGCGACCAGCTCGGTCATCGAGAGCCCGTCGAACACCTGGCGTTCGAGCAGATACCGCTCGCGGGGCGAGAGGTCGTCGAACGCGGCGCGAACCCGTTCCAGCGCGTCGTGGTTGGCGACGGCGTCGGCGGGGTCGTCGTCGAAACACGCCCGTTCTTCGGGGAACTCGTCCACGAGGTCGACCCGGATGCGGCGGCGCACCTCGTTGGCGCTCTGCCGCCTCGCCACGGTGGCGAGCCAGGGGGCATAGGACCCCCGGCGCTCCAGACGGTCGAGGTTCTTCACCCCGTAGAGAAAGGTCTCCTGGACGACGTCCTCGGCGGCCACGGGGTCGCCGAGAATTCGCTCGCAGAAGGACTGGAGGAAGGCGCCGTCCTCGAGCAGCTCGTCGATCTCGGGCGTCGTGCGACCCGAAACCTCCCAGCCTCCCGGCTCGTCTGCACCCCATGCACCGATCGGTGCACGAACCGCCATCTGGACCTCCCCCAGTGTGTCCAGTGCGCCCAACGTTCTACGCCGCGGCGCGAGGTTCCTGCCCAGTCCCACGTATGGGACGGCCAAACGGGTCGGTCATGACACAAACTCGACAAGAAATTTGCCCCGCGCCGAGGTCGTGGGGACATCTCGCCCGTCGGGCGAACGTGCGGGGCGCTCGGCATGTGGAGCGCGCTCATGACGCCCGGTCGAGCGGCCGGCGGCCGGCTTGCTCGGCGAGGGCGGCGAGGCGGCCGGTCGTGGTCTTGCGGAGGGTGACCACCTCGCGCCAGGTGAAGCGACCGGGGAGCCACGCGGTGGCTGCCACCACCGCCGTTTCACGCCGGGCGTCGTAGACGGGTTGCTCCTCGTGATGCTGGCCGTCCAGCTCGACGAAGAGACCGATGTCGGGCCAGCACACGTCGACCCGGGCGAGCAGGGTGCCATGGGCATCGAAGATCTCGTGCTGACGCACCGGCGCGGGGAGGCCCGGGACGTCGCGGGCGAGCTGGATGAACAGCGTCTCGAGCAGGCTCTCGGTCGCCGGCGCACCGTCGGGCCTTCGCTGCAGGACCCGCCGGATCCGTCTCGTGCCCGGCGTCCGGGACCGGCCCAGCCCCGGCAGATGGTCCTCGATCTCGGCGATCGTGACCAGCTTCTTGCGCAACGCCGACTCCAGCGCCTGCTCCCAGACGTCGTCGTCCAGCTCGGCCGCCAGGTCGACCAGGGTCTGCAGCCCGTCGGCACAGGGGACGCCACCAATCTCCAAGACACGCTCTGGCGGAATACCGCGACGCCGTCTCGGCATGCCGCCCAGCTCGATTCCGTCCAGACCAAGGAGCACACCCGCGAGTCGGCCGGTGGCAACTCCCCGCATGGCGAGCACCCGAGCCCTCGCGACGTCGATGGACGCCGGCTCTTCAGGACCGTCGCCATAGACACCACGCTCGATCCGGCACCATCGACCGGTTCGCTCACCCCATCGCAGGGTGTCGGACGTGAGCCCCGATTCCCGAGCGTGAGCTGTCGTAAAGAGTCTGCGCACCCCTGCCTCCCGCGTTTTGATGCCACGAGAGCGGGGTGATTTCCGCCGATTTCCGCGAAATCATCCCGCTCCGGCGGCGTGAAAGTGAACGCGGGGAAGAACGAGGGGAAGAAGTGCGAGTACCCCCAACGGGATTCGAACCCGTGCCTCCACCTCGAGAGGAAGGGCACCAACATTCCGTTGGGTCTCGCGGTCCGTGCCTGGGCAACTGTACTGAGCATCCTATGACGGCGAAGTCAAGGACCAGTTTCCCGGGTGTCGGATGGTTGGATCAGAACCCGAACCCTCGCGAGGGGGATGCTGCGCGTCGTGGACCCCGACTCAACCTCTACCGGGACTTACTAGGCAAGGCGGGTCCATAAAAACGCCTGTGGTCACCGGGAGCTCAGATCAGCTCGAGCTGACCAGACCTCTCCGGCGTCGAACCACCTGGGCAAGACAAAAGACGAACTCGAGTTAGCCTCAGGGGGAACGTAAACCGCTCATCTCTTGAGGTACTGGCTCGTCGACGAGACGTTCGACCTCGCCTCGCCGCTCATTGATGATCTCGAGGCGATGCTCGAACTCTTCCAAGAGACGCTCTGTTCCCGAGTCGAGGTCTTCTGGCACCGCTTCAAGCTCGGTCGTGACGAAGATGCCGAGCCCTTCGATGGCGACGGCGAGAACGCCGCGCCGGTCACTGGAAACACGCGCGATCAGATCGTCCAGCGTGTCGGCGTCGGCGTCTTCGAGGACTCGCAGCTCCGAAGGGAGGAGGTGGGTGTAGAGCCAGAGGTTGGCCGGCTCGACCTCACCGGTGAGGCATCGGAAGAGGAAGTCGGCGCCGCGTCAGCCGCAGAGACCTCGCCGGCGATCAGCGACACGTCCGTCTCCACACCCACCCTCGGTCGATCCCGGAACCTGCCGGGTTCGTGCGCTTTGACCCGTACTGGGTGACAGCCTCGTCAGGTTCAAGTTCTCGGCGCTCGACTCGTGCCACGACTCAGCGACGAGATCCACCCTGTCCCCCACGGGTCGGGACCTTCGTGTGCGGATCGGAGCGAGACCGCCTCTCGGAACGCTCCGTCCACCGCATCCGCGAACGCCGCCACCGCCACTACCTCAAAGGGCTTCTCTACTGCGGGGTGTGCGGGCGTCAGCACTCGATCCAGGTCTCCAAGGGCACCTACGTGTACTTCTTCTGCCTCGGCCAGAAGGCCTCCCGCCACCCCACCGGCTGCCGGGAGGCCTACACCCCCGCCGACCGGCTCGAAGCCGCCGTCGAGAACCTCTACCAGCGCCTCGAACTCCCCGACGCGTGGATCAAGCGGCGCCACAGCGCCCTCGAAGACGATCGAACCTCGCCGCCACTGGCTCGCGCGTCAAAGACCTCTGGTAGCAGCGACGTCCGGCGATGGCTCCTGCTCCGCTTCGGTGTCGCACGTACCCGTCAAGATGGACCGATGGAACCCGGTCTCCCCCGACGCAAGGAGTGGCGGCATCCCCGCCTGATCAGCGAGCACGCCTTCGACAAACTTCGCCTGATCGACTGCACGTTCGCCGAGTTCGGCGCTGCACTCGACCAGGCCGAGGTCATCGAAGAAATAGTCCTCGAGGTCGGGATCCTCAAGGAACTCGTCTTGCTGATCGAGTGCAGCCGTCCTCTCCACACGCTGGTCGTCGTCGACGATCATCGTCGCGAGGAGCGGATCGTGACGGTGTACGAGCCAGACCCTGAGCAATGGTCGGACGACTACCGTAGGACACTGATGCGCTGTGAACGTTGCGACCAGGGTGAGCGGATCGAAGTCCGCCGAGCGAAGATTGCCGAACGCGACGGCAAGGTCGCGGTCGTTCGCGACGTCCCGATGGAGGAGTGCCCGGCCTGCGGTGAGCGGTGGCTCTCCTGGGACGTCGCCGCTCGGCTCGACGAGTTGCTGAACGACCTCCTCTCCGGGGACGACGACATTGCCACCAGCCGTTTCCCCGAGCCGTCAGCCGCCTGACGAACCCGGCGGGAGGGCCGTCGCAGGTCGCAGTGCCCTCCCGGGCTCACACGTCGCGCAGGCCTGGTTGCGAGCGGGAAAAGCCATCCTGGGACCGTGTTGGAGTACACCCAACTTGCCACGGCGCGAACCTTTCCGCGTTCGTGAACGGCCCGACGATCACGCTCACGCCACGATACGGAACCGTTCAGCGTGTCTGAACAGATGAGCGGCTATCCCTGAAATCGACCTGGGCTTCTCCTACGAGCGGATCTCCTTGGAGATCCGCAGCCGGGCGAGGCGATTGGTGAAGAGGCTGGTCAGGTAGAGGTCGCCTCCGGCAGTGATCGCCGTGGTGGGCAACCCGAACGGCACGTCTTCGTCGATGAGCATCTCGACATCAAGGCTCTCGGGGTCGACCGCGGCGACCGCGGCGACCGCGATCGGACAAGGGTGGGTCGGATTCTCGGTGACCGCGGCGATGAACTCCCGAGGGTCCAGCCGGCCACCGGCCACCAGCAGGCGGCCGCCATCCGCCCACTTGAGGTTGTCGGGGCTGAACGACAGCGCGACGGTTCTCGCCTCCTCGCCGTCCGGCGACACGCGCAGGAGCTGTTGCCTCCGAGAGTCGGCGGCGAAGAGGAAGGAACCATCCGGCGAGGCGGCGACTCCGTTCGGATAACAACACCGGCTCCCGGGGACGTCGGCCCAACTCGCGCGGCGTCCAGCGCTCGAGATTGCCGGCGTCGCGCCCCTCCTGGAACGCGGGAGTGGACAACAGATCGGGCATGTACTGGCCGGCGATCAGCCCGCCCGCAATGGCAGCCACGGCGTTGCCCTCGGCGGCGGGCCGCCGTGGGATCGCCCCGATCCAGGTGACCGCCGGCGTGGTGTCGTCGAGGTGCACGTCGAAGACCTCGATCGTCTCCCGCACCCCGTGATGCACCACGTACAGCGTCCACGCATGCTCGGACGAGGCCTCGACCGCGATGCCGTGGGGGGCGAACTCGCCCGCATCCACCGGGTCGGTGGCCTCGAACGACCCACGCGGGTCGCTGTGGCCGTGCTCAGGCCAGACCTCCCGGAACTGCATCTCCCCAACATCGATGGCATACAGGCGCCCCGGGGCGAGAATCAAACGGCATCGACATCCCCGCGGCCACAAGCCACGACGTATCGGGGAGCGCTTCGACGTCCTCGACGAACCGGGCGCCCTTGATCCAGTCGACCGAATAATTCCCGATCACGCCGTCCACCGCAGCCACCTCCCTGATCGGCCGATCGTCGGAGCGCCGGGCATGCTGCAGGAGGGCATACCGCTCACCCCACCACCTCGAAGAGCTGCCACTCACCCGGCACGCCCTCGAGTTCGTGCGCGCTCCGATCGGCGAACTCGAGGCCGGAGCTGACGCAGAGTTCGACGAGCGTGGCGCGCGGCATATCCGGTTCGGATGCATTGTCGGGTCCGGTTCCGTACGCTCGACGGTCATGGCTCGCCCGAGTGGGACGGTGACGTTCCTCTTCACCGATGTGACCGGCTCCACCGAGTGGTGGGACCGCGAGCCCGAGGCGATGAAGGAGGCGCTCACCGCACACGACGAGGTGGTGCGCTCGGCAATCGAGGGGCCGGGTGGTGCGGTGTTCTCCACCGCCGGCGACGGCTTCGCCGCCGCCTTCGAGCAAGCCCCAACGGCGCTGACCGCAGCAGTGGAGATCCAGCTCGCTCTCCACACTGCCGAGCTGCCACTGCCCTTGAAGGTCCGGGTGGGGTTGCATACGGGCATTGCCGAGGAGCGCGACGGCGACTACTTCGGCGCCGCACCCAGCCGCGCCGCGCGCGTGATGTCGGTCGCTCACGGTGGCCAGATCCTCGTCTCGGCGGCCGCGGCAGATCTGGTCCGGGACCACCTCACCGATCAGGTGGACCTCGTGGATCTGAACGAGCACCGGCTTCGCGGACTGGAACGTCCCGAGCGGATCTTCCAGATCACCCATCCCGACCTGCCCCACGATTTCCCACCACTGGAGACCGCCGCGGCACCCCAGAATTTGCCGTCGTTCGCCACCAGCTTCGTCGGCCGCGAAGACGAGCGACAGCGGGTCACAGCGACGTTGGCCGAGCACCGGGTGGTGACCCTCACCGGCATCGGGGGGACGGGCAAGACACGTCTCGCTGCCAGCGTTGCCGAAGACATGCTGGCCACGTTCTCCGACGGTGTGTTCTTCGTCGACCTCGCCCCTATCACTGAGCCCGGGCGGATTCCCGCCGTGGTCGCCGAAACCGTGGGCCTGCGAGCGGCCGGCCCTCTAGGCGGTACCAGCGGCATGTCGATGCACGAGCGGATCATCGGCCATCTGGCCCGACGGCGGTGTCTGCTCGTGGTTGACAACTGCGAACACCTCATCGACGCCTGCGCTGACCTCGTCGCGGAGTTCCTGACGCGGTGCCCACATCTGCGCCTGTTGTTGACGAGCCGTGAGCCGTTAGGTGTCGAGGGAGAGCAGGTCTGGCCCGTTCCCTCGCTTCCCCTCGCCTCGGCCGCGGTCGAGCTGTTCGCGGAACGGGCAACCGCGGCGAACCCGGGCTTCGCCCGCGCCGACCACGCCGACTCGGTAGCGGAGATCTGCGAGCGTCTCGACGGGATCCCTCTCGCCATCGAGCTCGCCGCTGCTCGGGTCGCCCACCTCTCACCCGCGGAGATCGCCGAACGGCTCGACGAACGATTCCGGCTGCTCACCGGCGCCCGCCGCCGCGTTCAGCGCCAGCAGACCCTCGCCGCAGCGATGGACTGGAGTTGGGATCTCCTCACCGAGGATGAACGGACACTGTTGCGCCGGCTCGCCACGTTCGTGGGGACGCTCAGCCTCGACGCGGCGGAGGGCACCTGTTCGGACGGCAGTCTTCCCGAAGTCGAGGTCCTCGACCTCCTGGGCTCGCTCGTCGCCAAGTCGCTCGTCGCTACCGAAGTCCAGCACGACACAACCCGCTACCGACTCCTCGAGACCGTCCGCCTCTACGCGGAAGAACACCTCGTCGCCGCCGACGAAGCCGATGTCGTACGCACGCGCCACCGCGACTGGTTCCTGGCCTGGGCCGAGGCCCTCCCGGGTGCCGGCAACTGGATCGACGACCGGTCGATCCACGAGATGGCCACCGACGAGAGCAACGTGCGCGCCGCCATCTCCTGGTCGCAGGCTCGCGACGAAACCGATGAGGCGATTCGCCTCACGGCTGCTCTCCTGCCGTTGTGGTTGTCACGTCAGGGATATCGGCTCGACGATGAGACGTACGACTGCCTCGCACAAGCAGTCGATGCGTCGGATCCGAGGACGCGGGCATGTGCGCTCATCGGCGTGTCGCTCGCCACGGCGGTCGGCCGTCAGGAAGATCTCGTCAAGGCCGAAGATTTCGCCACCGCAGCTCTCGACAACGACCTGCCCGAACCAATCCTCGGTGCTGTATACGCCGTTATCGGGAACTGGCGCACGGTGCGTTCCTTTCTCGCCGATGACGAGGCGTTGTTCGAAGAAGGCCTCGCGCTCTTGCAACGTGGTACTGATCTCGCCCGAGACGATCAGGCGTGGTTGGCCAGCGCCATCGTTCACCGGCAACCAGCGTTGATGGTCGTCGGTGACATGCACAGTGTCGTCGACTGCGCGGAGCAGTGGGTCGGAGGACAGGGCACGGAGTTTGTGACCGCCAGCATTGTGATCGATACGAACCGGGCGATCGCCAGGTTTGCGCTCGGCGATCTCGAAGGCGCCGTCGAGGCGGCAAGGCGCGCTGTGACGCACCATGACCACATCGGGTGGATCGACGCCGTGTTCCTCATGACCGATGCGACGGTTCTCGAAGCCGGTGGACGCACCGGCGACGCGACAACCGCGATGCTCTCCGCTTGCGACCGGGTACGAGACGTGGTTGATCCCGAGGTCGACCGCGCCGACATCACCGCCACGATCGGTGCATGGCTCATTGCAGCCGGGGTGCACACCGAGGGCGTCCGACTCCTCGGGACCGCGCGCCGGGAGGCTCAGCGATCCACCCGGGGCTTCCATCGTGCGCTCGCTCGCCCTCTCTACCGCTGGGCCACCGACCGCGCCGTCGAGGAACTCGGCCTCGACGAGTTCCGCCGCCGCCGCGACGCCGGCCCCGACCTCACCGCCACCGACGCCGTCGAACTCGCCCGCGACATCGCCGAGCAACGCTGAACTGCCCGACGCGAGCGCCTCCAACACTTCCAACAGCGTTCCAACAGTTGGAACGCGAAGGTTCGCAAACCGGCAAGGAAGTACCCCCAACGGGATTCGAACCCGTGCCTCCACCTTGAGAGAGCGCAGGTCGCCGTCTGTCAGGTACCACTACGAACGTTACCGGTCTCTCCTGCCCGTGTCATCGATGCCCGTGTCGTCCAGTCTGCTGACAACCTGCTGACAGACATGTACGCGGTACTGTACACTCCTCTCATGGCGAAGACCGTCGGTGTCCGAGACCTCCGCGCCACCCTCGCCGAGCTGCTCGACGAGGTGGCCGACCGCCGTGAGCACGTCATCGTCACCCGCCACGGGCAACCCGCGGCCGCGCTCATCCCCGTCGACGAGTACGCGGCGCTCGAAGAAACCGCCGAAGTCCTCTCCGACGCCGACACGCTTGCCGCCATCGACGCCGGCCTCGCCGATCTCGAGAAGGGCGACACGGTTACCCTCGCCCAGCTTCGCCGGGAGCTCCGCCGCCGACCCGCTTGATTCGTGGCCCGCGTCATCCTCGCCCGTCGGGCACGTAACGAGTTGTTCGCGCTCCCCTACCCCCTCGCCGACGCCATCGACGAGGCGCTCGGAATCCTGGAGCGGGACCCCGAAGCCGGGCACGCGCTACGCGGCCGACTTCGCGGCCTCCGATCCCTCCGGGTCGGTGCGTATCGCATCATCTACCAGCTCACGGCGTCCGGGCGGACGGTACGCGTCGTCGCCATTCGCCACCGAGCGACAGCCTACGGGTCCGACCCCCGCTGAACGACTCCGCGTCGCGCCACCTGACACGGACTGCACATGGCGATAGCGGTATCCAGCGGGGGTGGAAAAGCCGTACGTTCTGCGGGTTCGCGCGAGGATCCCCGTCGACGCCCGGGGCCGTGATCGATGGTTCACCCCGTCAACCGCCGGCCCGACATCGCCGGCCGAGCGCGCGCACCGGTGGTCGTAGGCTCCCGGCGTGTAGCGCGGCCGATCGACGGCTCCCGCGCCAGCGGAACAGCGGCGAGGCCTGTCCTCGAATGCGCGGACATATCAACGTGGGCATGACCCTGATGTGCGGTACGGGACGGCAAATCGGCGCTTCGCGGTGCCGAAAGATCCGTCCTCGCCGTGCGGTCAGCGCCGCCAGAGGCGCGGCCAAGACAAGCGCGTAGGCGGACGCATTCGCGGTGTCTCCACCTTGGGAAAAGTGGTGTCATCCGTCTATCGGACGCGTTGGCGTCCGTGGAGTTCGTTCGCGTACAGCCCCAGGCACGAGGTCGAGAGGCGCAGACGCGCTGACAGGTGCTGACAGCCGTCCCATAGGATCCGGGGGTATCACTCGACAAACGTTCTCTGATCAGCACGTTTCAGTACCCCCAACGGGATTCGAACCCGTGCCTCCACCTTGAGAGGGTGGTGTCCTAGGCCACTAGACGATGGGGGCGCAGCCGTCGAAGATACCGCGCCACGCAGGCCTTCCTCCGACTCGGTGGTGGCGTTGGGTAGAGTCACCGATCACTCGAACGGGAGATCGACATGTCCGACGAACAGCCGCCGCAACCGCCTGACCAGCCAGCGCCGCCCGCCCCCTCGCCCGCTCCGGCCGATCCTCAACCACCCGCCTCCGGCGGGGGGTGGTACGGCCTGTCGAGTGGCCTGAGGACCCTGATCATCCTGGGGATCACGGCCGGGCTCGGCGTCGGCGGTGCCGTCCTCGGGTCGGCCCTCGGCGACGACAACGACGGCCCGGGATCGGCCGCCGTCCAGCCCGACGACCTCGAAGGCTTGGAGGACCTCGAAGGGTTGGAGGGTCTCGAGGGCCTCGAAGACCTCGAGGGGCTGGAAGATCTCGAGGAATTCGAGGACCTGATCGAACAATTCGAGGGGCTGGAGGATTTCGAAGACTTCGAGGAATTCACACCGCCCGAGTCGGGTGACGAGTCGACGGGATCCGACGGCGAGGTCGTCGCGTTCGGCGAGCGCGCCCCCGTCGCCACCGAGGACGACCGGTGGACGGTCGAGGTCGTCGACGTCACGCCGGACGCCGCTGACCAAGTCGACGGCGAACCGGAGTCCGGGAACCAGTTCGTGATGATCCGGCTCCACCTCACCGTCACACAGACCGGCTCGGACGGTGTGGCACAACCGTTCGACCTCTTCCTCGCCGGCGAGGCCGGGCAACGCCTCTACCTGCCCGATTCCGACTGCCCGGGCTTCCCCGAGCCGATCGAGCCCTTCACCGAACTCAGCGAGGGCGAAGAGCTCGAGGGGAACATCTGCCGAGAGGTCCGCTCGGCCGATGTCGAAGCCCTGGTCCTCGTGGCCGGCGACATCGGAGGCGAACGGGTCAGGTTCGCACTCTCGTAGCCCGCGACCGGCCATCCCCGTCAGCGACCGTCGCGTGAAGCGAGGGCGACTCGGCGGATACCTTGAAACCACATGAGCGCCGCCGGTCCCGTCGTGGCTCCGAAGCTCGCCACCCGACGGCGCCTCCTCGCCCGAAGCTGACCCTCAGATGGCGGCCAGCACCGCGACGCCGGCCGCGTAGAGGCCGAGGATGGCCACGCCCTCGAAGCCGATGCCCTTCTCTTCCCGCCGCACCAGGCCCGCGGCCACGATGGCGACGAGAGCCACCGTCCAGCCCACCACGAAGAGATCGCCCTGGGCGGCGTGCGCGTACAACGATCCTTCGGTGAACGCCGCGTCGGCCACGCCGATGAAGAGCACGTCGAAGGTGTTCCCCCCGACGATGCCGGCGACGGCCAGGGTCAGCGCCCCCGCCCGCACCGCGGCGACCGCCGTCACCAGCTCGGGGATGGAGGTGGCGATGCTGGTGAAGAAGGTGCCCACGATGGTCCCGTCGAGCCCCGTACGGCCGGTCAGCGACACACCCGCCTGCGCGATGACGTACCCGGCGCCGGCGACGACGAGCGCGAGGCCCACGAAGCGGGCGACGAGCGCCTGCCAGGGGGCATCCTGCTCGGCCGACTCGGGCACGTCGAGACGGGTCTCCACCGTCCTCCGAGGTGTCCACATCGGCTTCGCTCCGACGCTTCGGCTCAACCGGAGCCCGTAGACGTAGGTGGCGACCAGGAGCGGAGTGGCCGGATGGATCCAGCCGAGGGTCCACGGCGGCGCCGCCATCCCCATGACGACGATGGCGAGCAGCACCACCATGAGCATGGACGTGAACACGTTGGTGAGCGAGGCGGCCGCGTGCTCGATGTTGGCGCGGCGGTACGTGAGATCGGCGACGACGATGAACGCCGTCTGAGCCGCGATGCCGCCGACCGAGTTGCCGATGGCGAGGCTCGCTTCGCCCTCCACGGCCGCGACGACGCTCACGACGAGTCCCGACAGCGATGTCGCGCTCCCGAGCAGGACGGCGCCGGCGATCGCCTCGCCCCAGCCGGTGCGATCGGCGAGGCGATCCACGAGGTGCGCGAGGCGGAACCCGAAGATCCCGATGACGCTCGCACCCAGGATGAACGCCCCCGCGGCCACGCCCACGGACCACTCACTGATCACGTTCGGCGCACCTCACGGTCCCCGGGGTGCCCACCCGCACGGGGCCGGCAAACCACGGGGGCGCGTTCGGGCGACGCCCGCCTCCGGAGCGGTTCGCAGCCTCCAGTAGTCTCCCCAGCCATGGCTCGGACCTCCCGCGTCCCCACCTTCATGGGGTCGGACCGCGCCCTGGCCCGCTACCTCGCCCGCCCGATCGCCAACTTCCTCCACCTCGAGGTCACCGGCGGCCTGCTCTTGCTGGCGGCCACGGCGGCCGCCCTCATCTGGGCGAACTCCCCGTGGGACACGGCCTACCAGGAACTCTGGCACACCGAGATCGAGTTCACGCTCGGAACGTTCCACATCGAGGACGAGTTACTCCACGTGGTGAACGACGGGCTGATGGCCATCTTCTTCTTCGTCGTGGGCCTCGAGATCAAGCGGGAACTGGTGGTGGGCGAGCTGCGCGAGCCCCGCTCGGCCATCCTGCCGGCGGTGGCGGCCATCGGGGGCATGGTGGTGCCGGCCGCGGTGTATGCGGTCATGAACGCCGGTGGCGACGGGTCGGGCGGATGGGGCATCCCCATGGCCACCGACATCGCCTTCGCCCTCGGGGTGGTGTCGCTCCTGGGCCGGCGCGTGCCCGCCACCCTCAAGATCTTCCTGCTCAGCCTCGCCATCGTCGACGACATCGGCGCCATCGGGGTCATCGCCATCTTCTTCACCGAAGAACTCTCGCTCGGGTGGCTCGGGCTCGCCGTGGCGGGCATCGTCGTGATGTACGTCCTGCGGCGGCTCCGGGTCTGGTACATGCCGGTCTACGTGATCGTCGGCGTCTTCGTGTGGCTGGCCACGTTCGAGTCGGGGATCCACGCCACCATCGCCGGCGTGGTGCTCGGGCTCCTCACCCCCGCCCGCCCTCTCCAACCTCCGTCCGAGACACGCGCGCACCTGGACAAACTCGAGGGTGAGTCGGCACTCGCCCAGCGCGGCCCCCGTGAGGTGCGGGCCACGGCCTTCCTCATCCGGGAGTCGATGTCGGTGGCGGAGCGCCTCGAGCACGCCATCCACCCGTGGACCAGCTACGTCATCATCCCCATCTTCGCCCTCGCCAACGCCGGTATCGCCTTGTCGGGCGACACGGTCTCCGACGCGGCCACGTCCGAGATCACCCTCGGCGTCGTCCTCGGACTGGTCATCGGCAAGGTGGTGGGGATCGCCGGATTCACGCTGATCGCCGAGCGTCTGGGGCTGGCCTCGTTCCCCGCCGGCATGCGGGCGAGCCACGTGGTCGGCGTGGGGTTCATCGGAGGCATCGGCTTCACGGTGTCGTTGTTCATCGCCGGCCTCGCGTTCGACACCGCGGCCATCCAGGCTGAAGCGAAGGTCGGCATCCTCGCCGCCTCGGCCCTCGCGGCGATCCTGGGAACCGCCGTTCTCGCCTGGGCCGGCCGGAGGACGTCGGAACGCGAACTGGAGGAGGCCGAGGTCGAAGCCGACGCGCTGGCGTCCTGAGCCACCCTTGGCTCACAACGGCTCGATGACGCGCTCGTCGAACCGTCGCACCTCGCCATCCGACCAGATGGCGATCTCGCCTTCGCAGCCGTCGGGGTCGCGGAACCAGACCGTGCGGACCCGACCGAAATCGGTGACCGCACCGTCGCTCGCCCCCGCGTCCACGAGACGGTGGCGGAGCTTCTGGAAGGCCGGCTCGTCGGCCACGTTGAGGGCGACGTGATCGAGGTGCCCGCGCCCGAAGGTTCGCGGGCTTCCCGACCCCTGATCGCTGCCGTCGACCTCGAACGGGTGCAGCGCCGCCCCGTTCCCCAGATCGATCAGCGCGTGGCGTACGTCGCCCTCGTCGAGCTCGACCATGACGTCGGCGTCGAAGACCGAGGCGTAGAAGTCGATCAGGCGGTCGAGGTCGTCAGTCACCAGCGCCACGTGGTTGATGCCTGCCAGCAGGGACCCCATCCGAGCCCTCCTCATGAAGTATGATCAGGTTACCTGACCATACAGTAAGGGTTCCTGATGAGTTCTGTCAAGCATCCTGACGACGTTCCGGCCACTCCGCTGCTCGCTCAGATCGGACGCGCCCTCGACGCGATCGCAGCCGAACTCCTGGCGCGCCTCGAAGCCGCCGGCTTCGGCGACCAGACGGTGGCGCAGAGCCGCGTCTTCGGCGCCATCCCGGCGGACGGCATCCGGCTCACCGAGCTGGCCGACCGGCTCCATGCGACCAAACAGGCGGTCGGCGAGCTGGTCGACCAGATGGAGACAGCGGGCTACGTGGAACGGACACCCGACCCCGCGGATGCCCGGGCGAAGCTCATCGGGTTCACCGACAAGGGGTGGCGGGCCGTGCGCGCCGCTCTCAGCATCTTCGACGAGATCGAGGCCGAGCTGGCAGCGGAGGTCGGCGCGAAACGCGTCGCCGACGCCCGCCGTGTGCTCGAAACGGCCGACCGCCTGTACCCGACGGCTCGTCGATCCGATGCACAGGAATGAGATCGGGTCCCTCGACGACGAAACCCCAGGCCGGAGGGCCTGGGGTTTCTGTCTGGCTCGGGGGGGAGGACTCGAACCCCCAATTACAGGACCAGAACCTGCTGTGTTACCGATTACACCACCCCCGAACGGCGGTTCAGGGTAGCGCGACCGGCACCCTTCTCAGCCCTCGGCGTAGATGTTGACCGAGCCGTCGAGCCCGAGGGGCGAAGGGTCGGTCCGGCCGGTGGCGGCGAGCACGAACTGGAGCGGATCGCCACTCACCCGCTCACCGCCGTCACCCACGGCCACCTCCTCGATCCCGTCGAGCGCGAGCGTCGCCGGGCCCCAACCCCGCTTCTCGAGCTCGAAAGCCACGTGGTGGACGCACACCCTCAGGTCGTCGAGTGTGCGGTCCGACGGACGCCCGATCGCCGCCCGAATGTCGTCGGCGTGCAGCACGGCGTCGTACCAGAGCGCCTCCACTCCCTGGAGCAGACTCCCCTCGTATCCACCGAGCGAGGGGCCGGTCCAGGTGGCCTCGTCGAACGTGTCGATCGTCTGGAGGTTGACCTTCATGGCCTCGCGGAGCTCCTGTGCGACCTGCGCGGGCGAATGTCCCTGCCGCTCGTCGACTTCACGCTCGGTCACCTCGGGGCTTCCGAGCCCGTCGAGGCGGCCGGCCGCGATGTCAGCCATGCCGCCGACCACGTGACGGGCGACGTCGCCCACGGTCCACCCTTCGCATCGGCTGGCCGTGTTCCACTCGTCGTCGCTCAACCCCTCAGCGAGGTCGGCGAACTCCTCGTGGCTGCGGGCGACCCCGGCCTTCACTTCCTCGATCGACAGCGTCATCACACGTTCCTCCTCGTCGGCACCGCTGCGGTTTCCTGTATCCAAACGCGAACTCGACGCCATGACCATGACCTCATTCGTCATGTGACCGATGACCACGGTGGTCGACCCTGCAGACGGTCAGGACCCCGCCGCCGAGACCGTCACCGGGATGCCGTTGAGCACCGCATTGCCCGACAGGGGGTCGATGGCGTCTTCGTCGGCAAGGAGGTTGGAGTTCACACCGGCGTGCTCCTTCGCCACGGCCATCCGGACGCCGTCGACGTCGTGACCCCACCCGTGGGGGATGCTCACGACGCCGGGCATGATCTCGTCGGTCACCTCGGCGACGACGGCGACCTTCCCCACTCTCGACGTCACCTCGGTCATGCCGCCGTCGCTGATTCCCGCCACGGCAGCGTCGTCCGGGTGGATCTGGAGGGTGCAGCGCTCCTTGCCCTTCACGAGCACCTTCACGTTGTGCATCCACGAGTTGTTCGAGCGGAGGTGGCGGCGGCCGATGAGCACGAGATCGCCGTTGCGACGCTCCGACAGCGCGGCGCGCATGCGGGCCACGTCGTCGACGA